>JBKPAB010000166.1:0-12009 GCA_046726195.1 Actinomycetota bacterium | reverse complement strand
GCTGCAGTGGATCTAATGGCGTCCCTGAACAGGGATCGAGGGGATGTGCAGGTGGTGAACGTACGCAATCACGACACGCTGCCTTTTCTTGCCGATCATGCGGTGGTCGAGGTCCCTGCGACGATAGGTCGTGACGGCCCGACCCCGCAGGCGATGTCACCCGTCGATCCGCTTTACGCCGGACTCATTGCCCACGTCTCGGCGTACGAGGAACTGGCAATCGACGCTGCCATCCATGGCGGCCGAGAACGTGTGTTCCGGGCGTTGCTGGCTCACCCGCTCATCGGCCAACACGACCTTGCGGACAAACTCACCGATGTGCTGATCGACGCCAATCGAGAACACCTCCCATGGGCGGCGTGACCGCTGCGGTCCTGGCGATCGACGGTGGCAACAGCAAGACCGACGTCTGCTTAGTCTCTGCCGAGGGCTCGCTTCTGGGATACGCGCGTGGGCCGGGGTCCAACCACCAAAACATCGGGATCGACGCTGCAATCGAGGTGCTCACCGGATTGGTGGGTGAGGCAGCCACCGAGGCCGGAATCGGCGCGCGGTCCACTCTTGCTCAGCACGCCGCGGTCTACCTTGCAGGTGCTGACTTTCCGGCCGAGGTGGACATGTTGACCGAACGCGTCTCAAGCGCTGGATGGGCATCAGAGGTTTCGCTGGACAACGACACCTTCGCGCTATTACGCGCCGGCACAAAAGCGGCCAACCGCATCGCTGTGGTCTGTGGTGCTGGCATCAACTGCGTTGGCGTCTCAGCGGCCGGCGAGCTCATTCGCTTTCCATCAGTGGGCGACATCTCTGGTGACTGGGGCGGCGGGGCAACGCTGGGAACCGAGGCGCTTTTCCTTGCAGTGCGAGCCGAGGACGGTCGTGGTCAACACACCGCGCTGCGCGAAGCGATCATGGAACACTTCGGCACCGCCTCGGTCGGAGACGTGACTGCGGCGCTGCACTTCGGTGAGCTACAGCGCAGCCGGCTCCATGAGTTGGTGCCCGTGCTGCTGCGGGTCGCCGCCGCCGGCGACGGACCTGCTAGAGCGGTGGTAGATCGGTTGGCTGAGGAAGTGTTCTTGCTCGCCCGGGCAGCCATCGACCGACTTGGGCTGCGGGACCAGCCAACCGATGTGGTGCTGGGTGGCAGCGTCCTTGCTTCGCGAGACCCTCAACTTATGGAAGGAGTGTCTGGGCGTTTGGAGGCGTACGCACCTCGCGTCAACCTGCTTGTCGTAGACGACCCTCCGGTGGTCGGCGCTGCACTCCTGGGCTTGGACGCGCTGGGCGCCTCGCCCGATGTGGAAATCGCGGCGCGCACGTCGCTGCTGGACCGCATGCGTACCACTCGCGTCTCTGCGAAAGCCGCAAGCTGATCATGATCGCCGAGCGACCCGCAACAAACGAGAGGGGTTTCAGATGAGCGTGTCACCAGCTCCAGCCACACCATGGGCGGGGCCGACTCGTTTCCTGCCACCACCCGAGCCGCAGGTGCAGGCCGACGGCAGCAAGCACTACGAGGGCGTCACGTACGCCGCAGCTCCGGGATACCGGCCGCTGCAGTTGGACGTCTGGGTGCCGGCGTCGCCCAGCTCACCGTTGCTCGTGGTGTGGATTCACGGTGGCGCTTGGATGTTTGGGGATCGGCGCTACCTTCCCGAGACCCTACGGCCGAAACAGCTCTTCGAGGAATTGGTGGCAGCTGGCCTAGCGGTTGCCACGATCGACTACCGCCATGCCTTGGAGGCGCAGTTTCCGGCTCAGCTGCACGACGCTAAGGCGGCCATCCGCTACCTCCGCTCGCACGCGGATGTGTTGGGTATAAATACAGAGCGGATCGGAGTCTGGGGCGAGTCCGCTGGCGGCCACCTTGCGGCGCTGGTCGGGCTGACTGCACATCACCCCGAACTTGAGGGGGCTATCGGTGTGCTGCGTCAATCGAGCGCAGTCGATGTCGTTGTCGACTGGTACGGCGTCGCGGATCTCGGACTTCAGCCCCGAGAAAAGCGGGCCGCTGAGGTACTCGCCATGCTGCCGCCCGAGATGCTTACGCCGCCGGAGGAGCTACTGGCTGGCGGTCAAGACGAACACACCCTCGCTGCCGCCAGTCCGATCAGCTACGTCGCGCCGGGCGCCCCGCCGTTCCTCCTCATCCATGGCACCGCCGACACGGTCGTGCCGTACGAGCAAAGCGAGGTGTTAGCGCAGGCCCTGACCGAGGCGGGTGTACCCGTTCGGCTGGTGCCGATCGAGGGCGCCGATCACATCTTCAACGGCCACGACGACATCGACGGCATCGTCCGACTTTCCGTGGAATATCTCGCCGATGCGCTGCGCAGTGGATAGTCAATAATCCAGCGCGCACGGCCCTCTGGGTGAGGCATATGGAACTGTCCTGCGATGTGCTGGTTGTCGGAGGTGGAGTCGGCGGCGTGGCCGCGGCGCTAGCCGCAAGCGAGCTGGGCAGTCTGGTGGTGTTGACCGAGTCTGGGAGCATGGTCGGCGGCCAGCTCACTAGCCAGGCGGTGCCACCCGATGAGCATCCGTGGGTGGAGATCACGGGCACTACAGCCAGATACCGGCACCTGCGGGAAGCGGTTCGGACCCGATACAAGCAGACGAGGCGCCTGAAAGCGGCGGCGAGGCGAGATCGGCTTTTCAATCCCGGCGCGGCCTGGGTGAGCAATCTGAGCGCCGAACCTGAGGTCTTTCGTGCAGTGCTTGAGGAGATGTTGCGCCCGGTTCAAGCTCAAGGCCTGCTGCGTTGCCTCATGCGTCATCGACCAGTGGCTGCGGAGATGGCTGGCGATCACATCGCTGCAGTCCACTTCGAGGATCTGCAGACCGGCGACCAGCTGACGATCACGGCCAGCTACGTTCTCGACGCCACAGAGGAAGGGGACCTGCTGCCGCTGGCTGGCTGCGAATTTGTGTTGGGTGCGGAATCCGCCACCCAGACCGGTGAGCTACACGCCTTGTCGGGTCTGGCGGATCCAATGGACCAGCAGGCGATCACTTGGTGCGCCGCATTGGAGTGGCGACCAGGCGAGGACCACACGATCGACAAACCTGAGGGCTATGAGTTCTGGCGAAACTACCAGGCGGACTTCTGGCCGGGACCTCAACTGGGCTGGACGACCCAAGAGCCGGAGACCGGCAGGCCGTTACGCCGTCCGCTGTTCTCAGAATCCGGTGAGCAGGACTTGTGGACCTTCCGCCGGATCCGGTACGGCGGCCACTACGCCGATGATGTCTCAGACGTGACGCTCGTCAACTGGCCGCAGGTGGACTACTGGCTCACGCCGTTGATCGGAGTCGCCGACGCCGAGCGGCTGGTCTCGCTGCGCCGAGCGCGGGAGTTGTCACTTTGTTTTGTGCGCTGGTTGCAGACGGATGCCCCGCGCCCGGACGGCAGAGCCGGGTATCACGAGCTCCGGTTATGCCCGGAGGTGCTCGGTACCGACGATGGCCTGGCGGCAGCGGCGTACGTCCGGGAGAGCCGCAGAATCGCCGCCGAGGTCACCGTGCTGGAAACTCACGTCGGCGTGGAAGCTCGCCCGGGTGCCGATCGCGCCGAGGTTTTCCCGGACACCGTCGGCGTCGGCTCATACCGGATCGATCTTCACCCGAGCACGGCGCGACGCGGGTATTTGGATATCCCGACCTATCCGTTTCAAATACCGCTGGGCGCGTTGCTGCCGCTAAGACTGGACAATCTGCTGGCAGCTGGGAAATGCCTGGGCGTCACTCATGTGACCAATGGCTGTTATCGGCTCCATCCGGTGGAGTGGAACGTCGGTGAGGCGGCTGGGGCGTTGGCGGCGTTCTGCCTCAACAATCAGGTGAGCCCACGGGCCGTGCGCAGCTCGTCGACTTTGCTTGCAGACTTTCAACGCACCTTGCTCTCCACGGGAGTGCAGCTGCACTGGCCGGAGGAGATCCAAACCAAGGTCCGTTAGACCATGGGACGGTGACGCACCCTCTTGATGGTCAGGCGCAGCATCGTGCCGACAGGTTTGTTGATCCGGAGTCTGACCCACGCGAGGGAGGCACCTCGCTCGGCGACGAGCGTGCGACCTTGATCGAGTTCTTGCGTGGTCAGCGGCTGACTTTACAGCTCAAGTGCGAGGGCCTGGACGCCACTCAGCTCGCTCGCCGTTCGGTCGAGCCATCAACGATGTCGCTGCTGGGTCTGGTACGGCACCTGGCAGACGTTGAGCGCAAATGGTTCCGGCAACGGTTTGCAGGCCAGGACGTCCCTACTCGCTACCAGTCCGAGGCGCAGCCCGACGGTGACTTCGACGGTGCCGTGGCTGATCAAGCGGTTGTCGATAAAGCATGGGACGCATGGCGTGACGAGGTTGCGTTCGCGGAGCAGTTCGCACGTGAGACCGACCTCGGCTTCGTAGGACGAGACGGCGCGGGCAATCCCATCTCATTGCGGGAGCTGTTGGTTCACATGATCGAGGAGTACGCCCGCCACAACGGCCACGCCGACCTCCTGCGGGAGCGCATTGACGGACGTATCGGGCAGTAGACCGACACTGACGTCTAGGCAGGCTCCCTTCGAGTCATGCGACCACCGGCACATCGATAGTTCGAACGGCCGTTGCTGACACCGTGGTATGAGACAAGAAGTGCCCGCGAATATCCGTTGAATCCCTGGAGCGGCATCCCGGCGGGCGCGAAGAGGTCCTTGCCGACGGGCACGAAGCGCCGCGGCGGAAAGGGGAACTGTCCGCCTGTGAACCCACTGAAGATCTGTGCCTGCACGTCGTCTAGCGGCTCGTAGGTCACTTTCTCCTCCAGTTGGCCGTCCAGGACACTGACGTCGACGCGAAGTTGATTCGAGCGGTACGTGCCCGCATAGCGAGTGAGATCCCGTGGCGCGCTGGTCTCCATCAGGAGGTCTGGAACCTCGACGTGAAGGTGTTGCTGAAGTAGCCAAAGCAGGATCTGGTCATGGAGCGGCAGCGCCCGCGGATCGTTGCCAAAGGCCGTAAAAACAAGATCGTATTCAGGTACGACGACAAGAACGGCCACTCCACCGGGTGACGCTCCTGAAAAGGACAGCACTGTCGTTTTCCGAATGGCATGAGCAACCATCCGAGCCCGATCGGTGGAACATTCGGGGTTCCCATGTCATGCGAGACAGACCGCATGCGTGCGATTGACTCAGGCGATAGCACCCGTTTGCCCAATGGCGATACGCCCTTCGCGAGATGGACCCGCCCAAACGCCAGCAGATCACGGATCGTGCCGATGGGCGTACTTCCAGCGGGCGCCCAGGAGTCGGGCAGCATGAACATGTCCGTACGCCGGGCAGCCTTGGTAGCCGTATCGGGGAAGTGGCCAACGGCGGTACTTCGAAGGATGGCTTCCTTCGCAGACGTGCACGAGTCAGCCATACCAACGGTTGCATACACCTCGCTTTTGAGGAGGTCGTGGTAAGAACGGCCGGTCAATATTTCGAGTAGGCGCCCGGCGACAATCATCCCGCCATTCGAGTAGCTGATGTATTCGTCTGGGGCGAAGAGAGCGCCGCAATACTGCCCGAGCCCATCGAGAAAGGCCTTCAGGGCATCGCGACCCGCGGCATCGGGGAAAAACAAGTCCGCATCGATCCCATTGGTATGCGTCAGAAGATTTCGGACACGGATCTTTTCGGCTGCTCCGGGCGTAGTCAGTTTGAACTCCGGTAGGTACTTGACTACTCGATCATCGAGATCGACGACACCCCGCTCAGCCTGCTGCAAAACAAGAGTCGTGGTCAGGACTTTCGTTATGGATCCAAAAAGGAATCCGGTGTCGTCACGCATTGGCGCCCCCGTGACAACGTTCGCCACGCCATGGGCAACGACGATCTGGTCGCCGTCATGGTAGACACCAGCAAGATACCCAGGGACCTTGCTCGATTCGCAATAGGCGGTGGCCTGTTCGCGAATGTGCGTAGCGACGTCCTCGAGCACGCCACCGGCACTTTTGGCAGCACTGCGGCTTGATACCTGTTGTGACATTCCTTTATCTCCTATCTCGGGTACGAATCTGAGCTCATCGCGGCCGCTCAACAGCGACTCGCACCACGTTGAAGCAGGTTCCTGCCACCAATGCTCGAACCCTGACCCTGCGTCAAGGTCAAGTCATGGTGCGGTCCTGACTTGTGCCGCTTCGGGCAGAGAGGACGTACATCGTTTCCCTGCACTTCGCGTCATTTACCCACACTTCGCGTTAGTGCATTTGACGCGAAGTGTGGGGAACTAACGCGAAGTGCAGTCAAATAACGCGAAGTGCCGCTATGGACTGATTACTGATCCCAAACAGCCATTAATACGCGATTGATGATGTAGAGCAGCGCGAGAATCAGTGCCAACACCAGTCGGTGTCTGGCGACGAGTGCTGCAATCGCCGCTGCGAATACGAGCAGCTCGACGCCGAACCGGGCAACGAAACCGACTTGGAGTGACGCACCGGGAGCGACAATGAGCCCCCATACCACGGCGGCTGTGAGCGGCACGGTGATAGCCAAGAGAATCCGCCAGGCAAGGTGAAATCTCGTCGTCGCCCCCCAGTACGCCAGTGCCGCCAAGGCGCACAACTCCAGCAAAAATCGCAGCACAAGATTTGTCGACTTCACTAAATCCATGCGATTCTCCTGGTTTGAGTTGGCTTCGCCGAGCTGCTCTGGCACGGCTGGGTCAAGCGGGCTCCGCCTTCGGGCGGACCAGAAGTGTGGCGCAAAGGGCAGCCACGAAGCTCGCCGCCAGAGCGCGGCATCGTCACGCCTGCCGAGCGCGGGCAGGAGCAAGATCGGCACGATGAGGATTGCGTTCGTCCACGCCGACGCAAACCACGTACAAACCAGGCTGGAGCCGCCTGCGCCGAACCTCGTGACGCGACATCGGCTTGGTTTCCAAAGGATGTCGGGCCAGCCGAACGTCGCTGACAGGATCGTCGCTGCGGCAGCGAAGGCGACAGCACCAATCAGGAATAGCACACCGGTAATGCGACGCAACGTGAGGCCACTGCCTTCGGTCGTCAGAGTGATTCGCCTCCGCGTTGATAGTCAGGATGGACTCAATTCACTCTGTCACGGCGCGGGGCATCTGGTCTGTCAAATCGCAGACTGTGCTGCTACGTGCACTTGTTGATCAAGGTCCGCTGCTGGCTTGGGGAATTTGATCGTGAAGAGGGTTTGCAACCAGGCCTGCAGATCGAAAGGTTCACCGGCCCCAACAGGGTCGGATGGTTCTGGCGTCGGATGTTGAAAGCTGTCCGCCGCAGCCAGGTGATTGAGCCTGGCCAGCTTTCGGCGTTGGGCGAACGCCAGATGATGGGCCAGGCTCTCATCGCTCACCCACGAGTCGCAGCCTGCCCGTCGGGCTTACGAAACAGCAAAGGTCGGGGTGACCGGTGATGGTGACTCCGCCCTCATGCACGGCGGTGTGATGCCACTGCCAGAGCAAGATCAGATTAGCAAACAGTGCGTTACGCGTACCTAACGAGTGACTTGCAGCGACCGGGCTTTCCTTCCCCACCAGGTCGGTCCCGGCTCGCGGGATCAGCGCAAACCGGGACCTTGACGGGATGGAGCCATGTCCACATCTTCCCCCACTCTGCTAGCCAGGGTGCCATCACCGGACCGACCCACTCCGAGTCGAGCTACACCAGCCGTCCGATAGCCCGGCCTTCATCCTGCTGGTGTGGCATGCAGCGCCGAGCGTCACCAACGCCAACGCGAAAGCGCTCGCGAGCGTGGCGGCCTCGGTCGTACGCATCATCGCCGAAGCACAAGCGCGACTCGCAAAGATCACGTCGAAGCGACTCTAAGCGCCGCCACCAGGTCTCGTCGACCAGGTTGAGTTCGCTGGATTTGTCAGAGCAGCGCGCCGACGTACTTTGCTTGTCGCTCGGAAGAACATCGATCGTCATCGGGTGCTCGGGGCGGGATGGAGACGGCGTGTTGCTCCCGCCTTGCCGAGGCAGCGGTCACCGTCCCTGCAGTGGAGCCAGCCTCAAACATCGCGGCTGTCGATCCACGCACTGATCCGCCAGATGCCACCGCTGGAGGTGTCGAGCTCGCCATGAGCGAGATGTCCGTTGGCAGACGTTCTCCAGATCGAGCTAAGCCGGGACGTTCTCAGACGCGTCACCTGGTGGCAGTGCTCGGCACGCTCGGCATGTCTAGAACTCACGGGGCGTCTCCGCAGTCTATGAATCTGTCGTGATCTTGCAACCGCTCCCGGCTTTGGCCCTGTGTGGGTCCTGGATGCCGCTGCCTGCAGTCCGGCAATGTTTCCCTCGGCGGTCTGCACGGCGGGCGAGCTGGAGTGGAGGATCGTGGACGCGATGAGCGATCGCGAAGTCTCCGGGCGGACCGGGGAGCCAGCACCCGTTGTGAGACGAGCGACGGAGGGCGACCGGCTGGTGTCACGACCTTCGCAGAGACATGATGTTGCCGTGGTCGTGGCTTCGAGCGCGTTACATCGTCTGGTAGCCGGCCCGGATTTGAGACTGCTGCTGCTGTGATCACTGCTTGGGTTCTGTTGGGTGTAGCTGCGGTCCTGATTGTCGGAAACGCGGTGTTCGTGGCCGCGGAAACGGCGCTGGTCACGGTCGATCGTAATCTCGTCGAGTCACGGGCTGGTGAGGGCAGTGTGCGGTTCGGCCGCGTGCGGGGCGCCCTGCGGCGGCTGTCGACATATCTGTCGGGCGCTCAGTTGGGTATCACGGTGACGAGCTTGGCGATTGGCTTGGTGGCGGAGCCGTCGATCGCCGCGTTGCTGCGGGAACCGCTCGAAGCGCTCGGGCTGGATGCCGATGTCACAGAGGTTGCAGCGGTCGCTGTGGCGTTGCTGCTGGCGACCGCGGTGCAGATGGTGTTCGGCGAGCTGGTGCCGAAGAACATCGCTTTGTCCCGAACTGTCGGGAGCGTGGTGTGGGTGGTCATCCCGCTAGTGGTGTTTACAAAGCTGACGCGTCCGCTGATCGCGGTACTGAACGGCTCGGCGAACCAGTTGCTGCGCTTGGTGGGGGTAGAGCCGGTGGAGGAGCTGCGCTCTGCTCGCACCCCGGACGAGTTGGCATCGGTGGTGCGGCGGGCCGGCGTGCAGGGAGCGTTGGGTTCAGAGACTGCGGGGCTGATGGAACGCTCGCTGACCTTTGGCGCAAAGACCGCCGCAGATGTCATGACACCTCGCACCGGCGTACGGACGGTGTCCGAGTCCGCCCCGGTGGCGACGGTAATCGAGGCCACCCGCGATACTGGCCACTCTCGTTTCCCGGTGATCGGCGACAGCGTCGACGACATCCGCGGCGTCATCCACGTCAAGCAAGCCGTTGCCGTCCCCGAGCCGGATCGCACCACGACGCGCATCGCAGAGGTGATGACCGCACCGGTGCTTGTGCCACCCTCCATTGCCTTAGACCCGCTGCTCGACCTGCTGCAACAACATGGTCTGCAACTGGCGGTCGTGGTCGATGAGTACGGCGGCACCGCCGGGATCGTCACCTTCGAAGACCTGGTGGAGGAGCTCATCGGCGACATCGTCGACGAACACGACTCGCCCGCACCCGGCATCTGGCGCGAGCCTGACGGGTCTTGGCTAGTCTCCGGGCTGCTACGGCCCGACGAGATCCAAGCCGCTACGGGCCTGGAGCTGCCTGCCGGACGCGCCGACTACGAGACGGTTGCCGGGCTCATCCTGCAGCTGCTACGTCGCATCCCAGATCCGGGCGACCAGGTCGACATCCCCGGTGCAACGCTGACAGTAGACCGGCTTGACGGCCGCCGCATCGCCCAGGTGCAAGTCAGCCTCCATCCTGACAACAGTGATGGCAGCGTCGACGACAATTCCACTGCCCACCGAACCGGCGGCGAGGAGGACGTCTCGTGACTGCGGCGCTGCTGTTGCTCGCGGTCGGGCTCATCGCGGCGAACGGATTTTTCGTCGGCGCCGAGTTCGCGGTCCTCGCGAGCCGCCGCGCCAGGTTGGAGCCGCTGCTGCGCAGCTCTCGCCGGGCCCGGTCCGCACTGCGTGCGATCGAACAGCTGCCCTTGATGATCTCGGCCTGCCAGTTCGGCATCACCCTCGCCTCACTCGGACTGGGCGCGCTCGCAGAACCCCTCGTCGCCTCGCTGCTGAGCGACCCCCTGGCAGCGCTTCACATCCCGCATGAGCTCGTCCACCCGCTCGCGATCGCGATCGCGCTCACGCTGGTGTCCTGCCTGCATATGCTGCTCGGCGAAATGGTGCCGAAGAACCTAGCCCTGACCGGGCC
Source organism: Actinomycetota bacterium (assembly GCA_046726195.1). GTDB lineage: Bacteria > Actinomycetota > Actinomycetes > Propionibacteriales > Propionibacteriaceae > Microlunatus. Next base: position 1,731 of record JBKPAB010000166.1, on the reverse strand, counting down.
GGAACGCAGTGCGTTGATACTCGCCCCGCCGCTGCTGCTGTTTGTGCGGATATTCCGCCCGATCATCATCGGCCTGACTGCTGTGGCCACCGGTGTGTTGAAATTGCTCCGCATTCAGCCGGCGAGCGAAATCGGCGAGGTCACCGACCGTGACTCCGTCGCCGCGCTGATCGGTGAGTCCAGCGAAGAAGGACTCCTCGAAGCCAACCAACACGAGCTGCTCACCGGCGCCCTCGCCTTCGAGGAAACCATGGCTCACGTCGTCAAATTGCCGCTGGAGGATCTCATAACCGTAAAACCGGATGTCACCCCGACTCAGGTTGAGCAGCTCGTGGCCGCCACCGGATACTCCCGCTTCCCCGTCCGGGCAGGCGATCATCCAACAACCGGAACAGATCTCATCGGCTACATCCACCTAGCCGACGTTCTAGCCGCCGACGCCGCGCATCGCGACCGGCCGGTGAACCGCCGCTGGATCCTGCCGCTCCGCGACATCCCGACCACGGCCACCCTGCAAACCGCTCTCGCCGTGCTCCGTCGCCACCATTCACACCTTGCCCGGCTCATCGACGAGGACGGCCAAACCCAAGGCGTGATCGCGCTCGAAGACATACTCGAACAACTCGTCGGAGAAGTAGCCGACGCCACCCGACGCCAAAATGAAACCTGAAGCCAGACGCCACCCGGCAGCCTGCGCTTAGGTAGTAGCCCGTCAAGCTCGAGCGTTGGCGAAGAGAGAGGGCGTTAACTGGGTCGTGACATGATCGTCTTCTGTCGGCAGATGCTCTATCGGAATTGATTTGATCATGCCAGGCCAACAAAGATCGCTAACCGCCAGGCCGCGAATAGTTGATGATCACGCCGTGATCTTGATGAAGTGGCCGCCTAACCCGTCAGTCGTCGAGCCGGTGGAGCTCACTGCGACAGTCGCAGCGATCATCAAGGTCTTGAGCTCAGCTCAGATCGACCTAGCGGCGCGGCGCGCGGCTGGACTGTGACCGCGCGAGCCTGGGTCTAGCTGGAAGCCAGTCGGGGCAGACCAGATGCGGACTGGCGGTCAGCCGCCGGTTCTGTCCGGGTCAGTAATGAGTCCTCGGCCTTTGGTGACTCAGCAAACCAAGCAGGTTGCCCTCTGAATCTCTGACGAACGATAGCCACTCGTCTGTGCCGGCCGGTCCCAGACTGTCGTCGGAGTGGCGGAAGATGACGTACGGCTCGGTAACGATCTCTACATCGTCCGCACGCAGAGATTCGATGGTCGCATGCACGTCATCGACTTTGAGGTAGATCAATGCGCTCGTCGCGCCGTATTGAAGCAGCAAACGTACGGGACCCGCTTGAAAGAACACCATGCTGGGCGAATCGAAGATGCCGACTGGTGGTGCGTTGAGTAAACGCTCATAAAAGGCCCTCGCACGAGGAAGGTCATCGACGTGTTGAGCGACTTGAAAGAGATCCATGCGCGAGTTTTGCATGGGTCACCGGCGATGGATGCCTGATCGGCGAGCTGAAGGATGGCCACACCGCCGATGGCTACACCCCCGAAGAGTTGGAAGACCTGCTGGCCGCCGACCTTGCCGAGATCTACAGGCTGACTTCGACTCCGACGGCACAGCCGCTGGTCATCCTGATGGGGTTTTGGCGATCGTGGCGCTGGTGGGCTCCTACGACACCCTTGGATTGGCTGGGCCGGTGATGATTCTGGCGCCGATTCTCGGCGCCGTCGGGTTG
>JBKPAB010000165.1:0-6505 GCA_046726195.1 Actinomycetota bacterium | reverse complement strand
CGCGCGGTTGTTCCTGGTCCCGAGCGGACGCGTACTCAACCTTCCAGCCAGCCTGGCTGAAGATCGACGCGGCGCCGTATGGATCATCGGCTGCAAGCAGGGGGGCAAGCATTCGTGAACTCCAGACAACGGGCTGCGCTGCTTCTCACTCTTTCACAATCGGGCCGGTACGGCGTGCGACGCGGCGGAGGAGTTGTCGAGGAAGATCTGCCGCTATGCCGGGCCAGCTCGCGGTTAGCCGGGCTCGCTGATGCCTGCGAGCGCTCGCAACGCCAGCGAATATCCGGCAACGCCCAAGCCGACGAGGATGCCCGCGGCTACCGGTGACACGTACGAGACCTGGCGGAACGACTCCCGCCGATAGACGTTGGAGATATGAACCTCAATCACGCGGGCTCCCGATCCGGCTATGGCGTCATGGAGCGCCACGCTGGTGTGTGTGTACGCGGCGGCGTTCAGCACCACGCCGACCGCTTCGCCAGCCGACTGGGCCTCTCCGGCTTCGTGGATCCAATCGACCAGCTCACCCTCGCGGTTGGTCTGGCGGAATTCCAGAGCCCAACCCAACTCTGCCGCAACTTCCCGGCAGGCCCGCTCGACGTCTGCCAGGGTCGCATTGCCGTAGATCTCGGGCTCGCGCATCCCAAGCAGGTTGAGGTTCGGGCCGTTGAGCACGTACGCGATGGTCATGGAGGCCCTCCATCACTAGACGCGGATACCAACAAAGAACTCACGTGGTGGTCGGTCCTCGCTAGTGACTTCGGCGACCGAGCGGGGACGGAATCCGACATCGCTCAACACCTGGAGCCACAGCGCCCGCGGAAATAGGCCGAAGTGATGCGTGTCGTGCGCCACGGTCACCGTGCCGTCGGCGCTTCGCAGCAAGAAGGCGTAGTCAGCGCGGGTACACGTGTCGTCGGGGTCCGGGTCCGTGGACCAGCTGAGATAACGGGCGCCTCGACCGTCAGGCGCGTCATGGCCGCCGTGGTCTGTCTCGGGTGTGAAGTTCTCCGCGATGTTGTCGGGCACAAGGACGGCAACACCACCCACACGGCAGTGTTCGTACGCGGTGGCGACCGCCCGCCGCAGATCGGCTTCGGTCGTCATGTAGTCGATGGCATCGTGCACAAACACCGCGTCAAAGCTCCGTCCCAGCCGTAGCGTCCGCATATCTCCAAGCACATGTTCGCAATCAGGATTGAGCTGCCGGGAGACCGCCAGCATGTCCTCGGACACATCCACCAGCGTCATCTGGAATTCTCGCTTGAGATGGAAAGCGTTGTTGCCACCTCCGCTCCCCAACTCGAGAACGGTGCGGGTCGGCGAATCGGCCGTGCGCAGCAAGGAGGCTGCGAACGCGGCCTCCTCGACGTACTCCTCGGGCGCGGAGATCAATGGCCACCAGGATGCGAGATCGGTGTAGAAGCGGTGTGTCGGTCTGGCGTCGCGATCCTGATGCTGGTTAGCCTGCTGGGTCACACCTGCCCTCCTAACGATGTGCGGCATCCTCGGCGCGATACCGGCGCTCGGCAAGTCCGCGTACGTAGGCAGCCTGGCCCAGATGCTGCATGGTGTCGCCGATCACACTCACGAGCCGGACTGCGGCTGTCACCGGCGGGTCCCACCGGGTATCGACGATCCGATCCAGCTCTGCCGGCGTGATGCCATCCAGATAGCGGAGAGTGAGCTGGTGAACCGCGCCATGATATTGGCCCAGAAGCTCGCCACTTGCACGCACCGCCGCGACTTCCTTGGGGCCTTGGCCATAGCCCGTTGCCCATTTGCCGAAAGGCAATCCAAACCTGTCTCGCCACTCCGGCCACAGCTGTTCGACTTGGGCCAGATCGGCGACATGATCATCTTGGATTCGAGTCAGGTGCCAGATCAGCCAGGCGATCGAGTTCGCCTCGGGGTCGGGGCGGTAGGTTGCGATCTGGTCAGTTAGGCCCTCGGTGAGGTCGGTCACCAGCTCGCGTACCCGCCCAAACGCGTCCACCAGAATGTTTTGTGCATGTTGGGTCATGCCACCGAACGGTAGTGGGGCTTGGGCCCTTCTATTCACGCGGTCCGCTTCAGGAGTGAATCCAAACGTTACGGCTATTGGCTCATAACCGTTACTTGGCTGGGTTACCGACGAGTAGCATAATGGAAGTTACTCACAGGTAACTTGAGCAAGAGAGTCCGTCGAGGTGCCCGAATGAGCCACTACAAGTCCAACGTCCGCGATATCGAGTTCAATCTGTTTGAGGTACTCGGGCGCGAGGAGATCCTGGGCACCCCACCGTACGTTGATCTGGACCGCGAGACGGTTTCGGCCATCCTCGCCGAAGCCGCTCATCTCGCCCGGACGAAGCTTGCCGAGTCGTTCGCCGATGGGGATCAGAACTTGCCGGTTTACGATCCCAAGACCCATTCCGTGGCGGTGCCTGAGCACCTCAAGAAGTCATTCCGTGCGCTGATGGACTCCGGAGCGTGGCAGCTCGAGCTGCCGGAGGAGCTGGGCGGGACCCTTACCCCGCCTTCGGTGCAGTGGGCAGTCCACGAGTTGAACATTGGCGCCAATCCATCGGTTCTGCTCTACTCGGCCGGCCCCAAGTTCGCCTACGCCATCTGGGCGGTGGGCAACGAACGCGATCGACGTATCGCCAAGATCATGATCGAGCGCCAGTGGAGTGCCACCATGGTGCTGACCGAACCGGACGCCGGCTCCGACGTCGGCGCGGGGCGGACCCGGGCGGTGCCGCAGACAGATGGCAGCTGGCATATCGAGGGTGTCAAGCGTTTCATCACCTCGGGCGAGCATGACTTGTCCGAGAACATCATTCATCTGGTGCTCGCCCGACCGCAGGGCGTCGCGGGCGCCGGCGGACCTGGGACCAAGGGCCTGTCGCTGTTCGTCGTACCCAAGTTCCACTTCGATCTCCAGACCGGCGAACTCACCGGTGAGCGCAACGGAGTGTTCGCAACCAACCTTGAAAAGAAGATGGGCATCAAGGCTTCCGCCACCTGCGAGCTGACCTTCGGCGGCACTGAGGTGCCCGCCAAGGGCTGGCTGCTGGGCGAGGTGCACAACGGCATCGCGCAGATGTTCCTCATGATCGAGCACGCGCGCATGCTGGTGGGCACCAAGGCGATCGCCACCTTGTCCACTGGGTATCTCAACGCACTCGAGTACGCCAAGACTCGGGTTCAGGGGCCTGATCTGACCCAGGCTGCCGACCGGACCGCGCCGCGGGTAACGATCACGCACCATCCTGATGTGCGCCGCTCGTTGATGACGCAGAAGTCTTTTGCCGAAGGCCTGCGAGCGTTGCTGCTCTTCACTGCAACCATCCAGGATCGCAACGCAATCGCCCGGGCCAACGGCACCACCGATTCCGCGGCGGAACGGCTCAACAATCTTCTGCTCCCGATTGTCAAAGGTTATGGTTCGGAGCGCTCGTGGGTGCTGCTGGGAACCGAGACGCTTCAGACCTTCGGAGGTTCCGGTTTCCTCACCGACTATCCGATTGAGCAATATGTCCGGGACGCCAAGATCGACACTCTGTATGAGGGCACGACAGCGATCCAGGGCCAAGATCTGTTCTTCCGCAAGATCGTCAAGGATCAGGGCCGAGCTCTTAGTGATCTTTCGGCGCAAATCAGTCAGTGGATTTCTGATGAGCGCGGCAATGGTCAGCTCAAGGAGGAACGGGTCCTGCTGCAGCAGGGGTTGGACGATGTGCGCGCAATCGTGGCAACAATGATCAACGATCTTGGTGCGTCGGTTCCGGGAATGCCTAGAGCTGCGAGCGTCGGTAATCGCGCGCCCGCCGTGGTGAGGAGGAGTGAGCAGAGGCGCTTTTCCTCTGCGAACGACGACGAAGTAGGCGGATCCAAAGCGCGCGATGCGCGAGCAGCTCCAAGAAATAGCGATCCACGCAAGATCTACAAGGTGGGCCTGAACACCACGCGATTGCTGATGGCACTCGGCGACCTGATCTGCGCGTGGCTGCTGCTCCGCGGTGCCGAGGTAGCGCTTGACCGGCTCAATGAGGAGCTTCCTGGAGATGAGAAGGCCTTCTACGAGGGCAAGGTGGGCTCTGGACGCTGGTTTGCGCGTACGGTGCTCCCCAAGCTGGCCGCCGAACGTGTGATCGCCGAGGGGACCGATCTCGCGGTCATGGATCTGCCGGAAGCCGCGTTCTGACGAAACGGCTGGTGAATGCTGGCGGCCCCGAGCGCTTAGGGAGACGATTGGCGCATGACTCATCCCACCAGCGCATCACCGTCCCGCATCGTCATTATCGGAGCCTCGTTGGCCGGAGCGTCGGCCGCCATTGCGCTGCGAGATCAGGGGTACGACGGGGAGCTCACGTTGATTGGTGAGGAGAGCCAGCTCCCGTACGAGCGACCGCCACTATCCAAGGCCGTGTTGATAGGCAACACTGACGAGCCCGACTGGGTCGCCGACGAGGCAACCTACGCCGACAAGAACATCTCGCTACGACTCGGGACCATTGCCACCCGCATCGACCGGTCTCGCAAGGTCGTGGTTGCCAGCCGCACCGAGTATCCGTACGACAAGCTGCTGATCGCGACCGGTTCGGCGCCGCGGCGGCTCGACATCCCCGGTGCCGACCTTGACGGACTGCTGACGCTGCGCACCCTCGAGGAGTCCCTTGCGCTGCGGGAGCGGTTCACCGAAGACGCCACCATCGTGATCGTGGGAGCCGGCTGGATCGGCTGCGAGGCGGCGTCGGCCGCTCGGCAGCGCGGTGCCAAGGTAACCGTGATCGAGCCGCGGTCCCAACCTTTGCTGCATGTTGTCGGTGAACAGGTCGGGGCAACCTTCGCCGCCCTCCATCGTGATCATGGTGTGGATATGCGACTGGGCATCGGTGTGACCGGTTTCGCAGGTGATGGCGCAGTGTCCTCGGTACACATCAAGGGCCATGCATCTGTGCCGGCTGACACGGTACTGATCGGAGTCGGCGCCGCGCCGAACATCGCCCTGGCCGACGTTGCCGGTCTCAAGCTCGCCGATGGCGGGATCGCTGTCGATGCAACGCTCAGGACCTCAGACCCCGACATCTACGCAGCCGGCGATGTGGCGGCTCATGATCATCCGAAGTATCGGCGTCGGGTCAGGGTCGAGCACTGGGCGAATGCAAAAGATCAAGGAGCACACGTTGCCGGCAACCTACTCGGTGCGGATGAGCCGTACGTGTTGCGGCCTTTCTTCTTCTCCGACCAGTACGACCTGGGGTGCGAGTATCGGGGGTTCGCCGACCCGGCGAAGGATCGGCTGGTAGTGCGGGGAAAACTGGCCTCACGGGAGTTCACGGCGTTTTGGCTTCGAAACGGTGCCGTGGCAGCGGCGCTGAACGTCAACCAATGGGATGACACCGACACGCTCCAAGAGCTCGTCGACTCGGGACGTCAAATCCGTGACAAAGAGCTCCTCTCCCTCTAACCCAACTTCTTCGCACTTTTGGTGGGAAACGCACGCTCCGCATGTCTGCAGTCCAACTTCTCCGCACTTTTGGTGGCAAACGCACGGCTGAGCCGCCCGCAGGCCAACCTTTCCGCACTTTTGGTGGGAAACGTACGGTCCCGGATAGCACAACTGGGTTCTGACAAGTCGGTGTTAGTAGAGGAGGGCGAGGGCTGGGTCGTTGAGGATGGCGGCTACGTCGGCCAGGAAAATGGAGCCCTGGGCGCCGTCGGCGAGGCGATGGTCGAAGGAGATCGACAACGTCGTCACCCAACGCGGTTCGATCCGCTCTTCAGATCCTTCGCCGACCACCCAGGGGCGCCGACTGATCTGGCCGAAGCACAAGATGCCGGACTCGCCTGGATTGAGGATCGGAGTGCCGGCGTCGACGCCGAACACCCCAATATTGGTGATCGTGAACGTGCCGCCGGCCATATCCGCAGGCTGCGTCCGGCCCTCGCGGGCCGTTGCCACCACATCGGAAACGGCAGCCGCCAGCTCGGCCAGGTCGAGCGACCCCGCATTTTTGATGTTGGGCACCAGGAGCCCGCGCGGCGTTGCGGTAGCAATCCCGAGATTGATCGAACTCTTGAGCACAATCTGCTGAGCGGGCTCATCCCAGAAGGAGTTGAGTTCCGGGGTACGCCGCAGCGCCAGGCAGACCGCCTTGGCGACGATCAACAGCGGGGACACGCGAAGATCGGCGAATTCGTGGCGCGCCTTGAGCCGCTCCACCAGCTGCATCGTCGCGCTCACGTCGCAGTCCTGCCACACCGAGACATGGGGCGCGGTGAATGCCGAGCGCACCATCGCATCCGCCGTCGACTTCCGTACTCCCTTGATCGGGATTCGTACGTCCTCGCGCGGGGCCTGTGGGACGGCCACGGGCTCGGCCGGCATGATCTCCTCGGCCCGCGTACTCGCCTGCATCACGTCATCACGCGTGATCACGCCACCAGGTCCACTGCCAATTACGGTTGCAAGATCAACACCAAGATCTTTTGCCAGCTTGCGGACCGGCGGCTTGGC
>JBKPAB010000164.1:0-6940 GCA_046726195.1 Actinomycetota bacterium | reverse complement strand
CTGACCGCCAGCTGAGTGTTGTAACCCTGGATCCAACCCCTCGACGTCGGCATCCAGCCCGACTCCGGGTCGGTCAGGTTGACCTGCGGATCCGCCGCCGCCCGGGCCGCCGCCACCGCAGCGGCCGCGGTGTCGACCCGGGTCTGCAACTTCTCCACCGACGCCTGCGCCCGGCGGACCCCTGCCGCCTGCTCCGGCGGCGGCGCCGGCTGACCGGTCGGTCCCGGCCCCCCACCGCGCTCCGTGCAACATGTGCATCGCGACCGAAACGAACGTGTACGTGCGTTCCCGACGGGCAAGACAGCGTCGGTAAGCTGAGGCAGATGGGCCAACCACACGCCAGAGCCACACGCGAGAGGCTGACGGGCAGGCCCAGGCCGATCATCGATGCTCGTGAGGAGACGAAGTCGTGACTACTGAGGCCCTGTCCAATCTGCTCCACGAGGACCGGCGCTTTCCGCCACCCGCTGATCTTGCGGCGAGTGCCAATGTCACGGCCGACACCTACGCCGAGGCATTGGCGGACTTCCAGAGTTTCTGGGCCAAGCAGGCCAACCGGCTGAGTTGGCACACTGAGCCGACCCAAGTCCTCGACTGGAGCAACGCGCCATTTGCCAAGTGGTTCGCTGACGGCACGCTGAATGCCGCGTACAACTGCGTTGACCGGCACATCGAGGCAGGCAATGGGGACCGTGTCGCGTTCTACTTCGAGGGCGAGCCGGGGGATACCCGCGAACTGACCTATGCCCAGCTGTCCCGCGAGGTCAACCAAGCAGCCAACGCGCTCATCGAGCTCGGCGTGAAGGCCGGCGACCGAGTTGCGATCTACCTGCCGATGATCCCGGAAGCGATTGTCGCGATGCTGGCCTGTGCCAGGATCGGCGCACCGCACACGGTGGTGTTCGGCGGCTTCTCCTCAGATGCGCTCTACACGCGAGTCATCGATTGCGGCGTCGAGATCGTGATCACCGCTGACGGCGGTTACCGGCGGGGCAAGGCATCGCCGTTGAAGCCGGCGGTGGACGAGGCATTGCAGTACGGCTGCGACGTACGCAACGTGCTGGTCGTACGGCGCACCGGGCAGGACGTTCCGATGACAGAAGGACGTGATCTGTGGTGGGACGAGTTTGTCGGCAAGCAGTCCGATGAGCACGAGTGCGAATACTTCCCAGCCGAGCACCCGCTTTATGTCATGTACACATCAGGTAGCACGGGCAAGCCAAAAGGAATCCTGCACACCACGGGCGGCTACCTGGTTGGCGTCTCGTACACACATTGGGCAGTTTTCGACCTGAAGCCTGAGACCGACATCTTCTGGACCGCCGCGGATATCGGCTGGGTGACCGGACATTCCTATCTGGTGTACGGACCTCTGGCGAACGGCGCCACCTCGGTGATGTATGAAGGCACGCCTGACACGCCGCACAAGGGGCGCTGGTGGGAGATCATCGAGAAGTACCGGGTCTCGATCTTGTACTGTGCACCGACGGCGATCCGCACCTTCATGAAATGGGGCGCGGACATTCCTGAGGCCTTCGACCTGTCATCACTGCGCATCCTCGGGACTGTGGGCGAGCCGATCAATCCTGAGGCGTACGTCTGGTACCGGCACTACATCGGCGGAGATCGTACGCCGGTGGTCGACACCTGGTGGCAAACCGAGACCGGGATGCAGATGATCTCCCCGATGCCGGGAGTCACGGCGGGCAAACCCGGCGCAGCTATGCAGCCCATTCCGGGAGTCGAAGCAGACGTGGTCAACGACGAGGGTGAGCCCGTGCCCAACGGATCAGGTGGCTATCTGGTGATCACGAAGCCCTGGCCGGCGATGTTGCGCACCATCTGGGGCGATGATCAGCGCTACATCGACAATTACTGGTCACGTTTCCCGGGGAGGTACTTCGCCGGCGACGGTGCGAAGAAAGACGAGGACGGCGACATCTGGCTGCTGGGTCGCGTCGATGACGTCATGAACGTCTCGGGACACCGGATGTCGACGACTGAGATCGAATCGGCTCTGGTGTCGCACCCTAAGGTCGCTGAAGCTGCCGTCGTTGGGGCGAGCGATCCGATGACGGGGCAGGCGATCGTGGCGTTCGTGATCTTGCGAGCCGATGCGGGCGAGGGCGGTCCCGAGGTTGTGGCGGAGCTGCGAGCCCACGTGGCCAAGGAGATCGGCGCGATTGCCAAACCGCGGCAGATCATGGTTGTGGAGGAGCTGCCCAAGACCCGTTCCGGCAAGATCATGCGCAGATTGCTTCGTGACATCGCCGAAAACCGCGAACTGGGCGACGTCACCACACTGACCGATTCGTCGGTGATGACCTTGATCAAACAGAACTTGGAGACCGTTAAAACCGCTCAAGACTGACCAACGGACACGAATCTGGGTACACCTCTCGATAGGATCCCGTCCCTCGCCGTGCTGAGGCGGAGCGAGCAGACACGCTTTATCGTCTGCGAGCGACGACGAAGTAGGCGAGTTCGAAGGCGCGATCCGCGCCGAGCGAGCTTGGCGAGCGAGGCAATCAAATAGGCTCACCGTTGACGAGAGGAGCGGACGTGGCTGATCTTGCAGTCGGAGACATCATCAAGAACATCACCGACGACGTGAAGTTGCTGGTGCAGGACCAGATCGAGCTGGCCAAATCCGAACTCGTGCCAGCCGCGAAGAAGGGCGGGACCGGTGCCGGCCTGTTCGGAGCCGCCGGATACTTCGGGCTCTCCGCGACCATATTGCTGTATATCGCAGCCGCATTCGGCCTGGTGGCGGCGGGCCTCGCGGCGTGGCTCGCGTTCTTGATCGTTGCCGTGGCGCTGCTGCTGATCGCCGGGATTCTGGCTGGGATCGGGTACCTGATCGTCAGGAGGATCAGGGGACCGCAGCGGACCATCGCTCAGGCCAACCTCGCGGCGTCCGAGGTGAGGGGTGCAGCGGAACGTGCTCTCGCCGCAGCCAATGCCCCGCAGATCGAGGGGCAGGTCGTGCCGTCAACCAAAGCCATTACCTGAGCACCTCGAGCAGGCAACCAGCGAGAACGATCAGCTGCTCACATGGCAGGGGCCGGGGTACGCGACATCCTGCTTGAGGGGCCGTGGCGTCATTGCGAGATCGCTGCCAATGGGATCCGTTTCCATGTCGCCGTTGGCGAACAATTCAGTCCCCAGCGACCGCTGGTTGTGCTGCTACACGGATTCGGTGAGTTCTGGTGGGCGTGGCGAAACCAGATACCCGCGCTCGATGAAGCTGGGTTCAGCGTCGCCGCCATGGACCTACGCGGCTACGGAGCAAGCGACAAAACCCCCCGAGGGTATGACCCACAGAGCACGGCCTTCGACGTCACCGGAGTGATCAAGAGTCTTGGATTCCCCACCGGCGTCGTCGTCGGCCACGACTGGGGTGGAATGGCTGCTTGGGCGACCATGGCGTACGCGCCGGGTTCGCTCCGCGCCATGGTGAGTGTCGCCGCTCCACATCCGCTGGCGTTCCCGTGGCTCTCCAACCTTCCCGGGCTGGCGTTTTTCCAGCTCCCGTTACTCCCGGAGCGGCGGATCATGGCCGACGACGGGCTTTACATCGAGCAACTGCTCCGCAGCTGGGCCTACGATGGAGCCGGATTCCTGACTGCAGCGGAAGCGCGGCACTACCGCGACGCCTTGATGTTGTGGCCAAGCCCGCACTGTGCTCTGGAATACCAACGGATGTTTGTCCGCAACCATCTGCGTGGCATCGGCCGCGACTTCCGGCGAGCTCTGCGACGGCCGATCACGGTACCGCTGCTGTCGATCCACGGCCAAGAAGATCAGCTTGTGCCCGTTCAGGCCATGATGGCGGCGGAGAAGTGGGTCGACGCGCGGCATGACCTGATCAGCCTGCCCGGTGTGGGCCACCTGCCGCACGAAGAGGATCCGGCCGTCGTCACGGCGGCCGTTCTTGACTGGCTGGGCCAATTAGTGTCTGGTAAGTGAAGCAGACCTCCAAGGCGGTCCGCCGCACCTACTACGTGCTGACTGCGGGCAACACCTTGGCGGCCTCGCTGATCTGGGGCATCAACACGATCTTCCTGCTCGACGCCGGGCTCAGCAATTTCGAGGCGTTCGCCGCCAACGCCTACTTCACCGCCGGCATGGTGCTGTTCGAGATTCCAACCGGGGTTGTTGCTGACCGCTGGGGGCGACGCGCCTCATTCCTGTGCGGGACACTGACCCTCGCCGCAACCACAGGCCTTTACGTAATGCTCTGGCAGGTGCACTCCGCCTTCGTGTGGTGGGCAATCGTCTCCGTACTCCTCGGGCTCGGCTTTACCTTCTTCTCTGGCGCAACCGAGGCCTGGCTGGTCGACGCGCTGACCGCAACCAGCTTCGACGGCCAGCTCGAAACCGTGTTTTCCCGGGGCCAGGTGATCATGGGGGCGACGACACTGGGCGGCTCGGTGGCCGGGGGTTACCTGGCCCAGCTGACCAATCTCGGCGTGCCGTACCTGGTGCGGACCGCAATCCTGATCGGGATGTTCCTGCTCGCGTTGATCATGATGCATGATCTCGGCTTTACTCCAGCGCGTGGGGAACGGCCGCTGGCTGAGGTGAAGAAGATCGTGCACAGCTCTGTGGAGCACGGACTGAAGGTGCCGGCCGTCAGAGCCATCATGCTGGCAGGGATGTTCACCGGTGGCATCGACATCTACGTGTACTACGCGCTGCAGCCGCACCTGCTGAACCTGTGGGGCGATCAGACGGCATACGGGATCGCTGGCCTGGCCGCAGCAGTTATTGCGGCAGCGCAGATCGTTGGCAGTCTCGTTTCACCACGGATCCGCAGAACATTCCGGCGGCGCACTTCCGCACTCCTCGTCGTGGGAGTCCTGGGCGTGGCGATGCTCACACTTATCGGCTTGATCAACAACTTCTGGGTGGTCGTTGTCCTGATCACACTCTGGGAGCTGATGAGCTACGCCGGCTTCCCTATCCGGGAGGCGTACCTAAACGGAATGATCCCCTCCCAGCAGCGGGCCACGATCCTCTCCTTCGACTCACTGATAAACAACGCAGGCGGCATCGTGGCGCAACCCGCGTTGGGTAAGAGCGCCGATGTGTGGGGCTACCAAGTCTCCTTCCTGCTATCGGCTGCAGGCTCCGCCCTCGCCTTACCCTTCATCGCCCGAGCACGCCACCTCAACATGCCGGCTGATCAGGAGCCACCGCCACCGCTGCCACGCGCTGATGCCGGCTCAGCCAAGCAGATAGATGCGTGACTCCCACGGTTCGACCTGGAGCGATGTCGACTCCCCGTGCGTAGCCAGAAGTACCTGAGCGCCGGTCAAGTCCGGGATGGCATCCGGCGGCACACTCACCGGGACTGATGAGCAGTTAGCGATCATCACCAGGACCTGATCATCTAGGGTTCGAGTGAGTGCCCAGATCTGTTCGTGATCAGGCAGCAGCAGTTCGAACCGACCGTGAACGATCACTGGATGATCATGGCGCAGCTTGATCAGCTTACGGAAATGGTGCAGTACAGAGTTCGGATCCTCGAGCTCAGCGGCAGCATTGATCGTCAAGTAATTGGGGTTAACCGACAACCACGGAATCCCGTCAGTGAATCCGGCGTGAGAGCTATCGTCCCACTGCATCGGCGTACGCGCGTTATCCCGACTCTTGATCGACAACGAGTGCAACACAGCCTCGACCTCCATCCCCAGGCTGAGTGCGTCGGCGTGATATCTCAGCGACTCGATATCGCGATAGTGCTCGATGGATGTGAAGTAGGTGTTGGTCATGCCGAGCTCTTCGCCCTGGTAGATGTACGGCGTGCCTTTGTGCATGTGCTGCACCGTGGCAAGCGTTTTGGCAGAGTTCTCCCGGTGCTCGGGGCTGTCGTCGCCGAAGCGCGACACCGCCCGCGGCTGATCATGGTTGTCCCAATACAGGGAGTTCCAGCCGACATCGGCGAGGGCCAGTTGCCATTCATTGAGATTCTTTTTCAACGCCGGCAAGGAAAGCGGCGCGAGATCAAACTTGCTGGAGCCTTCCGGGTGCATGTCGAGTTGCACATGTTCGAAGGTGAATACCATGTTCAGCTCGTGGTTGGCCGGGTCCGTTGCCCGCCGAGCTGTTTCAATCGTGGAGCCTGGCATCTCGCCGACCGTAAGCAAGTTCTGCGCGTCCAGCCCTACGGCAGTGTTCATTTCGGCGAGGAACTCATCGAGCCGCGGACCATTGGCGGTGAACATGAAGCACGGCACCAGTGTCCGGCCCGCGGCCGGCACCCCATCGGTGAGTTCGTGCTTGGAGATGAGGTTGATCACATCCATGCGAAAGCCGTCCACACCGCGAGCAACCCACCAACTCATCATGTCGTAGACGGCATGCCGCACCTGTGGGTTCTCCCAGTTCAGATCGGGCTGCTTGCGGCTGAACAGGTGCAGGTAGTACTCGCCGCTGCGCTCATCAAACTCCCAGGCCGAGCCGTGCCAAACCGCCTCCCAGTTCGTCGGCTCCGCACCCTCCGCGCCAGGTTCGAATCCCTCGCGGGGCGGCCGCCACCAATACCAGTCCCGCTTGGGGGAAGCCGGATCGCACGACTCAATGAACCACGGATGTTCATCAGAAGTGTGGTTGACCACCAGATCCATCACGATCTTGATGCCGCGTTCGTGCAAGCCCGCAATGAGCCGGTCGAGGTCCTCAAGAGTGCCGAAGAGCCGGTCGACGTCTTGGTAGTTGCTGATGTCATAGCCGTTGTCGTCCATGGGTGAGGTGTAAACCGGCGAGAGCCAGACAACATCAACACCGAGCTGGGCTAGATAGTCAAGGTGAGACAGAATCCCGGGAATATCGCCGGTGCCGTCACCATTGCTGTCCGCGAAGGAGCGCGGGTAAATCTGATAGACCACCGCCGACTTCCACCAATCGGTCGGGCGGTCAATGGTTGCAACGGCGG
>JBKPAB010000163.1:0-16456 GCA_046726195.1 Actinomycetota bacterium | reverse complement strand
TATCACCTCTATCAGGGCATCGGCGGTTTTGTCGGCAACCTGATCATGGGCATCGTGTTCGGCCTGATCTATCTGCGCTGGAGGAGGGTCGGCCCGCTCGTCGTCGCCCACACCCTGCTCGATATCACGGCTTTTGTGGGGTACGCCCTGCTCGCGCCTCGTGTCGACTGGCTGTAGCTGACGGGCACGCTACCCCTCCTGTCAGAAACCTACGTAAACCCAGGTTGCGTACGGTCTGCACAGGTTGCAACCTGTGCAGACCGTCAGGAACCTGGGTTTACGTAGGTTTCAGCAGAGGGCGAATCGGAGCATCCCGCGCTTTATTCAGCTCTTGGTGATCAGGCTGCGGACGAAGAACCTCAGGTTTGCGGGGCGCTCCGCGAGGCGGCGGATCAGGTAGCCGTACCAGTCCGTGCCATAGGGGACATAAACGCGTACGGCATGGCCCAGGTCGGCGAGCCGCAGCTGCTCGGTTGGCCGGATGCCGTAGCACATCTGAAACTCAAAGTCTCGCGGTCCGCGCCCATAGTCCTTGGCCAGCTGGAGACCGATATTGATCAAGGTCGGGTCGTGCGTGGCGAGCATCGGGAAGCCGTCGCCCGCCATCAGGATCTTCATGCAGCGTACGTAAGACTTGTCGATCTCATGTCGATCTTGGAATGCCACGCTCTCCGGCTCTGCGTACGCGCCCTTGCAGAGCCGCACCCGCGAACCGGCCTCAGCCAGATCGCGGCAGTCGGCCTCGGTCCGGTACAGACACGCCTGCAACACGGCTCCGGTCTCGGGGTACTCCTTGCGCAGCGTGCGCAAGATCTCTAATGTCGAGTCGGTCGTGGTGTGATCCTCCATATCGAGGGTGACTGCAGTGTCGGCTTTCCGAGCCGCGCGACAGATCAATTCGGCGTTTTCCAGCGCGAGCTGCGGGCCGTCGCGGAGTTGCTGCCCCAATGCGGTGAGCTTGATCGAGACCTCGGCAGAGGCACTCAGGCCAGCATCGCGAAGCCTGGTTAACAAATCGAGATGAGCGACCACAACGGTGTCTGCGCTCGACGGGTCAGTGGTGTCTTTCCCCAGGTAGTCGATAGTGGCCAGCAGACCCACCCCGACTAGCCGCCGTGTCACCGCAACGGCGTCGCCAGAGGTCTCGCCCGCGATGAAACGCTCCACCACGCCGGAAGACAACGGTGCTTTGGTCACCAGATTCTTGATCTTGTCGCTGCGAGATAGTCGAAGCAGGGGGCCACGGAGCATTGGCTTCCTCCCTTCGCGGAGGCCCGTGATTCCCGACCTTCTGCTAACTGCCTTGACTCTAGCCTTGGCTCATGAGCATCGATCACACGGTTGTGTTGCTGCCTAGCTTGGGCACCAGCCGTGCTCAGACGGCGGCACAAAAGGCCGCGTTGCAAGACGTGGCGGCGGTGCTCATCCCGGACATCAGTTACAGCGAAACCGCGCCGGTGATCTTGGAAGACCCAGCTCTTCGCGTGCTTGCCGCGATTTCAACTGCCCGTTCCGATCACGTGGTGATCATTGGTCGCGGCTGGGGCAGCATGGTCGCGCTGCAGATCGCGGCAACCCATGGTGAGCGAGTGGCTGCGCTGATGCTGAGTACCAATGCTCGACTCGAGACCATTGTTGTCCGGTCGATATTCCAGGGCATCCTCGGCTTCCTTCCCGCCAGAGTCGTGCAGCAGCTCGGCGCCCGGCCAGCCGATGTCGCTGCCCTGCTCGACCAGGTACGGCCCGTGGACTTCAAACCGCTAGCCGAGCGGGTCCAAGCTCCGGCCCTCGTCGTGGTCGGCGAGCGAGATGTCGCTAACCGAGGACCCAGCGGTGTCCTCGCTGGATCGCTACCGCTCGGCAACCTGCGTGTCGTGCCGAAGGCCGGTCCGGAATGGCAGGTTCAGCAGCCCTACCTCGTCGCGCAGCTGCTTGTCGAATTCGTGTCGAGCTCGCCGTAGCCAGGGTCAGACACAATCATCACCCTCACAACGCGCTGGCGACCCCAGTAGCGTCGACCGCGTACGAGGCCTGGACAGGCGCCGCCAAGTGCAGCCGTGCAAAAGCCAGCGACTCGGCGAGGTCAGCCTCCCGCTGCGCTCGGGTTGCACTCTTGCGCGAATTGATCTCGAGTACCACGTGCCCGTCGAAGTTCCGCTCTGCCAGATACTGCAACACCCGCCCCGCCTGCTGGTCGCCGCGCCCGGGCACCATGTGCTCATCTTTGGCTGACCCTGTCCCGTCGGTGAGATGGACATGTCGCAGCCGCGATCCCCAGGAACGCACCAGATCAATCGACTGCTGGTTGGACGTCGAGGCATGAGACAGATCCAGCGTCAGATCGTCGTAGTCGAGGTCAGTTGGATCCCACCCGGGCACGTACGCCTTAAGCTCCCCGCCTGGCGTGCGCCAGGGATACATGTTCTCGACAGAGAGCAGGATGCCGGTGCTCTCCGCCAGCCGCCGAACCCCTTCCACGAAGCCCCTGGCGTACTCACGCTGCCAGCGAAACGGAGGGTGCACCACGACGACGTTGGCGTCCAGACGTCGTGCTGCCGCGACCGATCGCTCCAACTTCGCCCACGGATCAGTCCCCCACACTCGCTGAGTGATCAGCAAGCACGGCGAATGGATCGCCAGCACAGGCACTCCGTGGTAGTCACGGAGCTTCTCCACGGCATCGATGTCGGCTGCCACAGGGTCGATGCCGACCATGACCTCTACCCCGTCATAACCCAGCCGCCGGGCCAGCTCGAACGCGCTCGAGGTGCTCTCCGGATACACAGATGAGGTGGACAGTCCTACCCGAGCCGGTGGGATCTTAACCACTTGACCTGCGGAATTAACCTGCACCGGCCCGGCTCCGTGCCCTGTGAGGGGTGACGAGTCAGCTGCGGCCACGCGCCCAGCCTAGCTATCGTTGCGGGTCCGCAGGATGTCGCATGGCATCGCCGCGCCGGGACTCGAAGTCCTCACACATCGTGACGAGGACCTGGTACGCCGCCGCGCCCATAAGCGCGATCAGCTCGGCGCGATTCTCCAGATACACCGGGCGTACTCCGTGATGCGCTTCGGTGTTGGAGGAGCAGTACCAGTCGAGATCGGCCCCGCCCGGACCCCAGCCGTCGCGCCCGTACTCGCCGATGCTGATCTCGGTGTAAGTCGTGTCGTCGTTGCGGGTCACGGTACGGAATTGGCGGCGAATCGGGAGCTGCCAGCACACGTCCGGCTTGGTTTCCACGAAATCGCGGCCCTGGCTGAGCGCGAGCAGGTGCAGCGCGCAACCTTCACCGGCGGGAAACCCCGGACGGTTCAAGAAGATGCAGGCACCGTCGACCACCCTCGTTTTACGACCCGGCAACTCGCCTTTGGCGAGATGATCAGGACGCTCGTCCTCGACCCAGCCGCCAACGCGCGCGTCCTGCTTGTACTGCCATTGGCTGGCTTTTAGCTGCCGGACCGCCTTGCCGACCCGCTGCTCGTCCTCGGCGTCGGCGAAATGGGCGCCCAGTGTGCAGCAGCCGTCGTGTGGTCGGTCGGCGTATATACCTTTGCAGCCATTGCCATAGATGCAGGCCCAGCGCGAGGTAAGCCAGGTGAGATCGCAACGAAACACCTGGCTCTTGTCGGCTGGATCAGCGAACTCCACGAATGCCCGGGGGAAGCCGATCAGCACTTCTGGCACGGGCGCAAGTGTATGCAGGTGCCCTTCACCATCTGACCGCAGCTAGTCGAACTTGGGAAGACCAACACACAGGGCCCCTGCATTTGCGCCGAACACCCCCGGCAACAATGTGGGAATGCATTTGGACCACCTGTCGTTCGCGGCCGGACCCGAAGGCCTGGAGGCTACGGCACGGCGACTCGGTGCGCAGCTTGGAGCGACCTTTCTGGACGGTGGATACCATCCTCGCTTCGGCACCCGCAACCGGATCTTGCCGCTGACCGACGGGCATTACGTCGAGGTGGTTGGCGTGCTGGATCACCCGGCGGCAGACAAGGCTCCGTTCGGCCAGGCGGTCCGGGCGCGATCCGCGCAAGGCGGAGGCTGGCTGGGTTGGGTGATCGCGGTTGATGATCTTGCTCCGCTTGAGCAGCGAATGGGTCGCCCGGCGATCGAGGGTTATCGCCACCTGCCGGACGGGACGGTGCTGACTTGGCACCAGCTCGGCGTCAAGGATCTGCAGGTCGATCCGCAGCTGCCCTTTTTCGTGAAGTGGTCGAAGGATGCGATCCACCCCTCTGCCGGCGGTCGTGAAGTCGAGCTCCTCAAGATCGAGATTGCCGGCGATCCGGCGCGGGTGGACCAATGGCTTGGTGGCCGGAGCAAGGAGATCTTGGCCGACGTCGACATTGAGTGGTGTCGGCCGCGGGGCCGGCCAGGTCTCGCCGCCGCGATCTTCAGTACACCGCGCGGTGAGGTCCGGATTTGATCAAGGTTCGGTCGGCGATTGCGGGGCTGCCAACGTACACGGCCGGCAAGCCTGCTCCGAAGAGGGATCGCGAGCTCTCGTTCAAGCTGTCGAGCAACGAGAACCCCTTCCCACCGCTCCCCGGCGTCATCGAGGCCACCGCCGCGGCCCTGACCCAGATGAACCGCTACCCCGACATCGCCAACACTGAGATAACGAACGCGCTGAGTAGTCGGCTTGGTGTGCCTGGGGAGCAGCTTGCTTTTGGAACCGGCTCGGTCGGGGTGCTCTATCACCTGCTGCAGGCCACCTGTGAGGCCGGGGATGAGGTGGTCTATGCGTGGCGCAGCTTCGAGGCGTATCCGATCGCGGTGCCTGTCACCGGCGCTACTCCGGTGCCGGTGCCACTAGGTCCAGGAGCAGTTCATGATCTTGATGCGATGCGACACGCTGTTACCTCGGCCACTAAAGCGATCATGCTGTGTACGCCGAACAACCCGACCGGCCCCGCGCTGCAACATCAACCAGTGATCGACTTCATCGACTCGGTACCCGATCACATCATGATCGTTCTCGACGAGGCGTACGTGGAGTTCGTCACTGATCGAGAAGGACTCCGTGGTATGGATGCGATGGCGGGGCGGCCGAATGTCGTGGTGCTGCGGAGTTTCTCCAAGGCGTACGGGCTGGCCGGGTTTCGTGTCGGCTACTGCGTGGCTGAGTCTGATCTTGCTGCTGCCGTTCGTGCCGTGTCGTTGCCGTTCGGAGTCTCCGTCGCCGCCCAGGCCGCAGTAATCGCTTCACTGGCGGCCGAGCCCCAGCTGCTCGACCGGGTAGCCGATCTGGTCTCCAGGCGCGATGCGTTGGCCGCTGGACTCCGGGACCTAGGCTTCGATGTGCCTGATGCCCAGGGCAACTTCGTCTGGCTGCCCGGCGGTCCGCGGACTGCGGCGTACGCGGCGGCCTTTGCCCAGGCTGGGCTGATGGTGCGACCGTACGCCTCCGGCGGCGACTGGGATGGCCTGCGGATTACGGTCGGTGAGCCGACCGCGAACGCGCGGGTCTTGGAGGTTGCGGCAACGCTCGCGCGCTAGTTGCGCTAACCAATCATCGAAACGTCGTGGCGACGGGGATTCTTGCGCGCTCGCAGGGTGAGCCAGATCACGCCTGCACCGGTCAGCGCGAGCGCGATCGCCGTGCCAAGGCCCAGATAGCGGGGCACACCTTCAGCCGCCTGATTGGGAAGGGCAAAAAGGATGAACTCCGCGGATTGATGCATGGTGCCAAACGCTGTAACCCCGAAGAGCAGAACCACCAGTCGCTGTGTGGCGACTAGGTCAACCGCTTGCCGGCTCATGGTCGCGTACACCAGGAAGCCGATCCCGAGAAACTCCAAGATCGTGCCGATAATGATCCAGGTACCGCCGTGAGCGACCCAGCCGTGCACCGACCACACGCCGAACCACCCAGCCAGGGTCATGATCAGCAACGGGACGGCGACCACAGCGCCGAAGATCTTGATACCGCGACCTAGCGGAGACAAGATCAAGAATCCGATCCAGGCGGCAGTCGCCAGCGTGAGCGCCAACGCGGCCAATGGGGCTGACCAGGGCACCCGCAGTGCGGCAGTGTCGGCCTGAATCGGCAGCAGGTTCATGGTCTGCTGCAGGGTTAGGCACGCCTCCGATGCCGGGTTACCGCTACACAGCGACCACTGCCGCAGAACGGAGACCCCCGTTGCTATTCCGGCGGCAATGAGCAACGCGCCGGCAACGAACCAGGCTGTCTCGCCCGATCTGGTCTGGCGGACATCGCGCTCAGGCTCGACGGTCATCACGCTCCCAGGGACGAATTGGTTGCTGCCGTCAGAGTAGCCGAGCGGGCCTGCCCCCTGAGCTTGCCGAAGGACTCGGGCTGTGCCATTGAAAGAAGTGTCAGCCGTGGGTTCTAGGTTCACCGACATGCCTAAGACCAGCACCAGACCCAGCCACACCTGCACCGAATGCGGTTGGAGATCCAGCCGCTGGGTCGGTCGATGTGGGGAGTGTCAGACCTGGGGCAGTGTGATCGAGGCAGCCGAGCCGACGCGAAGCCAGGTCATCCCCACGGTGCCGGTCAGCAAAGCCGTTCCGATTGGCGCTGTCAGCGCCAAGCTGGCAACTCGTGCCAGCACCGGGGTTGTCGAGTTGGATCGCGTCCTGGGCGACGGCCTGGTGCCGGGGGTTGTGGTGTTACTTGCAGGTGAGCCAGGTGTGGGAAAGTCCACGCTGCTGCTTGAAGTGGCCGCCCGCTGGGCACGTAAGGGCCGTACCACGCTGTACGTCACCGGCGAGGAGTCGGCCGCGCAGGTTCGACTGCGTGCCGGCCGAACCAACGCCGTGGCTGATCAGCTCTACTTGGCGGCCGAGACCGACCTCGGCACCGTCCTCGGCCACATCGAGGAGGTCCAGCCGTCCCTCATGGTGCTCGACTCGGTGCAGACCATCGGGACTGCTGAAGCTGATGGTTCGCCTGGCGGAGTGACGCAGGTGCGTGAGGTAACCAGTGCGCTGATTCGCGTGGCCAAGCGACGTGGCATGGCGGTAATCATCGTCGGACATGTGACCAAAGACGGAACCGTTGCCGGTCCTCGGCTGCTGGAGCATCTGGTCGATGTGGTGCTGGCGTTTGAGGGTGATCGCCACTCCGGCTTCCGTATGGTGCGTGCGACCAAGAATCGCTACGGCCCGGCCGATGAAGTTGGTTGCTTCGAGATGGTTGATTCCGGGATCGCGGAGGTGCCCGATCCTTCAGGCCTGTTTACCTCCGACCACGGGGAGCCGGTTCCAGGCACTGCAGTGACAGCCACGATGGAGGGTCGGCGACCCCTCCTCGCCGAGATTCAAGCTCTGGTGGTCGAGTCGATGTCGGCGCAGCCGCGACGCATCGTGAACGGTGTCGAATCCGGTCGGCTCGCGATGATTCTTGCTGTATTGGATCAACGCTGCGGCGTACAGCTAAAGGATCGAGATGTTTACGTATCCACTGTCGGCGGGGCCAAGGTGAGTGATCCCGCCGCCGACCTGGCGGTGGCGCTGGCAGTCTCCTCAGCGGCATGCAATGTGCCCGTACCGCAACGCATCGTGGCGCTCGGTGAGGTCGGCCTCGCCGGCGAGTTGCGCCGAGTGCCAGGCACCAGCCGTCGTATCAGCGAGGCGGCAAGACTCGGCTCCGCCGAGGTCGTCATGCCAGCCGAGATCAGGGACTCGCAGGAGCAGAGCATGACGGTCCACTCCGGCATGCTGGTGCATTCGGTGACCACCGTCGAGCAGGCGCTGGCTGCCTTATCACTTCGTCCCCGGTCATCGCGGGAGCTGACATGACACTGGCTGCTGCGCACGCACCGCAGTTGATACGGTCCTCCGAGGGAGTGGGTCTGGTCGCAATGGCGCGGGAGGACCCGCCCCCGTTCCAAGCTCTGACGCTGACGAAGGGAGCGATTGTGGCGTCAGACCCCGATCGGCACCGCCGGCTGCTGGAATACCTCGCGATGATGGCACCCGGCACCCCGCTGCGTGATGGCTTCGAGCGCATCCTGCGCGGCCGTACCGGCGCCCTGGTCGTGCTCGGCGAGAACAAGATCATTTCTCATATCTCGACCGGTGGCTTTGCGCTTGATGTCGCCTATACGCCCACCGCACTGCGTGAGCTGGCGAAGATGGACGGCGCCATCATCTTCGATTGGGAGGCCGACCGCATCGTCCGTGCTGGGGTTCAGCTGATGCCAGACGCAAACATCGACACCGTGGAAACCGGCACCCGGCACCGTACGGCTGATCGGGTATCGCGCCAGTCCGGACTGCCGGTCGTCTCGATCTCGGCATCGATGTCCACGATTGCCCTCTACCTAGATCACCACCGCCATCTCGTCGAGCCTTCCGATGAGATCTTGACCCGGGCTCATCAGGCATTGCAGACCTTGGAGCGCTATCGAGGCCGCCTCTGGGAGGTCACGACCCGGCTGTCGTCCCTCGAGGTTCAAGATCAGGTGACGGTTCGGGACTTCGCCCTGGTAGCGCAGCGACTCGAGATGGTGCGCCGGCTTGAAGAGGAGCTGGACACCTATGTCATCGAGCTGGGTAGCGATGGGCGCCTGCTCACCCTGCAACTGCACGAGCTCCGCGCAGGGATTGATGAGCTGCGTTGCCTGCTGGAGCGGGATTATCGGCCGGCCGGGTCAGCGACGTTCGGGCTGGTCGGTCTGCAGCATCTGAACACCG
The DNA here is from genome assembly GCA_046726195.1 of Actinomycetota bacterium. Taxonomy (GTDB): domain Bacteria; phylum Actinomycetota; class Actinomycetes; order Propionibacteriales; family Propionibacteriaceae; genus Microlunatus. The sequence continues at coordinate 7,785 of JBKPAB010000163.1, read as the reverse complement.
ACGAGTTACTCGATCCTTTGACCGTGGCACGCGCGGCGGGGTTCCCGCACAACGTGCACCTGGACGCTCACCTGACGACCCGAGGTTTCCGCCAGATGGCCCAGATCAATCGTCTGCCGTCGTATCTCGGAGATCGGCTGATCGAACACTTCGGCACACTCCAGGCTCTGTTCGGAGCCAGCGCCACCGATCTGCAGGCAGTTGAGGGGGTCGGGGAGAGTCGCGCCAGAGTCATTCGAGATGGCCTGGTGAGGCTGGCCGAATCTGCATACACGGAGCGGCTGGCTTAGTCACCCAACTGCATCCGAAGCTGCACCGGCTCGGCGCCATCCAATGTTGCGGTTGCGACGTAGGTGCCCGGGCGCAGCGTTCCCGCAGCCGACCTGCAGTTGGACTTGGAACGCTTGCCATCCCAGGTCAAAGACCAGGCCACGGCGTGTTCAGAGCCGAGCTTGCGGCTGATCTTCTCGATCGCGGACCGACAGTGCTCGGTACTCCAGATGCGATCGCTGCCGGAGGAGATCGTCAACTCGAAGTTCTTCCTTGTCACCCGGGCGGTACAGGTGTGATCCGAGCCGTTGATCAATGACAAATGGAACGTGTTGCGCTCTTGGGGAGCAAGGCGCTGCTTGCCAGTCAGCGTTGTCCGGAGTTCCTCGGCTTGGCAGTCCACCGGGCTGCCCTTCTCTGCGGTCGATGCTGTCGGCCCAGGTGAGGCCGAGTAGTCAACCGGGGAGGGCGTACGCATGGCTGTGTCCAGCCCACTGGGGGATGCCGAACTCGTTGCTGCGGCGGGGACAGGATTGCCGGCGGCAGGCGGCTTGGGCTGGGTGGCCAAGCCGCGGCTGGTACCGCTGATGATCAACATCACGGCGACGGCTAACACCGTGGCTGCCCCGAACACCAGTGCGCGCCGAGCCCAATAGATCTGCGCAGGCTCCGGCCCGACGGGGTGCAGCAGGCCGCTCATAGCGCCGAGCCTAGGGAGCCTGTCTCAGACCCGGCTGGAGGCACGCCGCCCAGCGGAGCGTGCAATCGAGGCAGTCCGACAGAGTAGCTTGACGCTTGTGTCTCCTGGCGTCGCGGATCGGCTCCTGCCTGCCAGCAGCGCGCAAACGGTGGTGAGGCGGATCCTTAGCTGGTACGCCGAGCACGCGCGCGATCTGCCATGGCGCCGGCCCGGCACGACCCCATGGGCGATCATGGTCAGCGAGTTCATGTTGCAGCAGACGCCAGTGGAGCGGGTACGAGGCCCGTGGCAAGCCTGGATGGAGCGCTGGCCGACGCCCGCATCACTGGCGGCCGTCCCGCCGGGTGAGGCAGTACGAGCCTGGGGGCGCCTGGGATATCCGCGACGAGCACTGCGACTGCATCAAGCGGCTCAGATGATCACCAACGAGTTCGGCGGCACGGTGCCCGCAGATGGCGAGTCGCTGCGAAGGCTGCCCGGAGTGGGCCCATACACGGCGGCGGCTATCGCCAGCTTCGCGTACGGGCGGCGGGAGATCGTACTGGACACCAATGTGCGTCGGGTGCTGGCCAGACTCGCTTTGGGCCACGCCTTCGCCGGTCCGACTACGACCTCGGAAGAGCGCGCGCTGGCGGAGGACCTGGCCCCGCGCAACCCGCCGCATGCTGCCCGCTGGGCAATTGCCTCGATGGAGCTCGCGGCCGTAGTGTGCCGCGCCCGCAATCCCTGTTGTGATGCCTGCCCGGTCCAGGACTTCTGCACCTGGCGTCAGGCGGGCCATCCGGAGTGGAATGGGCCACCGCGGCGCGGTCAGGCATATCTGGGCACCGACCGGCAATGCCGCGGTGCTGTGCTCGCCGTGCTGCGGTCCGGCGACGACCCGGTTGAAGATCACCGTCTGGCAGAGGCGTGGCAAGATGTTGCGCAGCGCAAACGCGCGGTGGCCTCGCTGGTACATGACGGGCTGATAGTGCCCGTAGGCAACGGATGGTCCTTGCCAGGCTAGGTCTAAACATCGATCAGAAAGGGCGTTGGCTCTGATGTCCACACTCGCTCCGACGCTGCCGCTCCTTCATGGTGCCCAGATCCCGGCCATAGGCCTGGGCACTTCACCGCTGGTTGGCAGCGAGTCAACCCGTCAGGTTCGTACGGCCCTGGAGGCCGGCTACCGGCTGATCGACACCGCGGAGAAATATCGCAACGAAGATGCGGTGGGACAGGCCATCCGAGACTCCGGCATTGATCGGTCGGAGATCTTTATCACGACGAAGTTCAACCGGCAGTGGCACAGCGTCGATGGAGTCCGGACGACGTACGAGGCCAGCCTGAAGCGCCTAGGCGTCGACTACATCGATCTTCTGATGGTGCATTGGCCGAATCCTGATCAGGACCGCTACGTCGACGCGCTGCGAGGGCTTCAGGCAATCCTGGACGACGGCGGACTGCGCGCGATTGGCACGTCGAACTTCAAGCCCGCCCACCTGGAGCGGGTGCTCGACGAGACCGGCATCACCCCCGATGTCAACCAAATACAGCTGAGCCCGTACTCGACGAGGACTGCCAGCCGGGAGTACCACGCCGCGCACGGCATTGTCACCGAATCGTGGAGCCCTCTTGGCTCCTCCAGCGATGAGCTGAGGAACGATCCGGTGATTACCGCAATAGCGAAAGATCACAGGAAGTCCCCGACACAGGTAGTGCTGCGCTGGCACGTCCAACTCGGTCTGGTGGCTATCCCAAGGTCGTCCAATCCCGGGCGGATTGCGGAGAATATCAACATCTTTGACTTCGAGCTGACGGATGAAGAGATGAGCAAGATCAGCGCGCTGGACCGCGGCGAGTCGATGATCGCCGATTCCGATGTGGTCGGTCACTGAATTCTGCCGATCAGATCGCGACCGGTTCCTGCGGCGGCTCCGATGTTCGAGTTGCGCCAATGCTTGCGATCATCACGCAGGCCATGGCGAGCCATTGCACCAGGCTTAAGAACTCCCCGAGCAAGATCATCGCAGCGAGTGCCGCAGCGGCGGGTTCCAGACTCATCAGAATGCTGAAGACCCGCGGCGGAATGCGCCGTAGCGCCGTCAATTCGAAGCTGTAGGGGATAACCGAGCTGAGCATGCCGACCGCGAGCCCGAGCACTAGCACCGTTGGGTTGAGCATTCGAGCGCCCGCCTCCACCACCGCGGGCGGGGCCAAGACGACAGCTCCCACCACGCTGGCCACGGCAAGGCCCGTAAGACCCGGCCAGCGGCGGCCAGTTTGCGCGCTCAACAGGATGTAGCCCGCCCAAGCAATCGCCGCGAGCAGCGCAAACCCCACGCCGGCAAAGGTAAGTGTCGCCCTGGAGAAGCCCAGCAGGGCGACCCCGATGCCAGCGAGGACGACCCATAGGAGATCTGTCAGACGACGCGAACCGATCACGGCAACCGCAAGCGGGCCGAGAAACTCGATGGTCACCGCAATACCCAACGGGATCCGGGCAAAGGACTGATAGATCGCCCAGTTCATGGTCGTTAGGCTCACCCCGAAGCCGAGGACGATCAGCCAGTCGCGACGAGAATGCCCGGCCAGCCGCGGCCGGGCCAGGATGAGCAAGATCACTGCGGACGTAATGAGCCGCAGCCAAACCATCGCCGTCGGGGGCACCAGATCAAACAAGTCCTTGGCTATCGCCGCCCCGACCTGGACCGAAACAATGCCAGTCACGACAAGCCATACGGCTGGAATCCGGTTCGTCACGGGCACCGCGCCACTCTGCCAGACCTACCTGGCTTGGAATGCAAGCCAGGTCTGTACAGGTTCCTGAAAGGAGCAGCGCGACGCTTTCATGTGACACAAGTGGCTGTACCTACCTTGCTCACGCTGTGCATGGCATGCACACCATGTCCAGCGTCAATATCCCATGCTGCGTGGGATGTTCACATCCGACGAAACCAAAGCCGGCCGCACCCCATGTGGGATGCGGCCGGGTTGTCTACGCGATGGGACCGTCTCGATCTACTCGTTGGCGGCTTCAGAACCTTCGTTGAAGCCTTCGACGATGCCGCCGAACTCCACGGGCGGTACGTCGGGGGCTTCCGAGCGTGGTGTGCCGGTGAAGGTGAAGGGGTGCTCTGAGCCTGGATCGGCGACATCGACCACGACGATCTCCCCGGGCTTGAGCTCGGAGAACAAGATCTTCTCTGCGAGCAGATCCTCGACGTCGCGCTGAATCGCCCGCCGCAGCGGCCGAGCTCCCAGAACAGGGTCGAAGCCGCGCTTGGCGACCAACGTCTTCGCCGCAGGGGTGAGCTCGATGCCCATGTTCTTGTCCTTCAGCCGGACCTCGATCTGGCCGACCATCAGGTCGACGATCTTCTCGATGTCCTCTTGGGTCAGCTGGCGGAAGACCACGATCTCGTCAACCCGGTTCAAGAACTCCGGCCGGAAGTGCTGCTTCAGCTCGTCGGTGACCTTCGCCTTCATCTTGTCGTAGCTGCCCTCGGTGTCGGTGCCCTGGCTGAAGCCGAGCGTCACGCTCTTGGCAATGTCGCGGGTGCCCAAGTTGGTGGTCATCACGATCACGGTGTTCTTGAAGTCCACCTGACGACCCTGGGCGTCGGTCAACCGTCCCTCGTCCAGGATCTGCAGCAGCGAATTGAAGATGTCCGGGTGAGCCTTCTCAATCTCATCGAAAAGCACCACGCTAAATGGCTTGCGGCGTACCTTTTCGGTGAGCTGGCCGCCCTCCTCGTAGCCGACATAACCAGGGGGTGAGCCGAAGAGCCGAGACGCGGTGTGCTTCTCGGAATACTCGCTCATATCCAGCTGGATCATCGCGTCCTCGTCGCCGAACAAGAACTCGGTCAGCGCCTTGGTCAGCTCGGTCTTACCGACACCGGACGGGCCGGCGAAGATGAACGAGCCGCTCGGTCGCTTCGGGTCCTTCAGACCGGCCCTGGTACGCCGAATGGAACGGGACAGCGCCCTGACAGCGTCGTGCTGGCCGATATAGCGCTTGCCGATCTCCTCTTCCATCCGCAGCAGCCGAGCCGACTCTTCCTCGGTCAGCTTGAACACCGGAATGCCGGTTGCCGTGGACAGCACCTCGGCGATGATCTCCTCGTCCACCTCGGCGACGACATCAAGATCACCAGACTTCCACTGTGCCTCACGTTCGGCACGCGCGGTCAGCAGCTTCTTTTCGTCGTCACGGAGACCAGCAGCGCGCTCGAAGTCCTGAGCGTCAATAGCGGCTTCCTTCTGCAGCCGTACGGCGGCCACTTTCTCGTCGAATTCCCGCAGGTCCGGCGGAGCGGTCATCCTGCGGATACGCAGCCGCGCGCCCGCCTCATCGATCAGGTCGATCGCCTTGTCGGGCAGGAAACGATCAGAGATATACCGGTCGGCCATCTGAGCTGCGGCGACTAGCGCTTCGTCGGTGATGGTGATCCGGTGATGCGCCTCATAGCGGTCGCGCAGCCCACGCAGGATGTCAATGGTGTGCGCGATGGACGGCTCGGCCACCTGGATGGGCTGGAAGCGCCGCTCTAGTGCGGCATCCTTCTCCACGTACTTCCGATACTCATCCAACGTGGTGGCACCGATGGTCTGCAGCTCGCCGCGGGCCAGCATCGGCTTGAGGATGCTGGCCGCGTCAATTGCGCCCTCAGCTGCGCCGGCGCCGACGAGAGTGTGGATCTCGTCAATAAAAAGCACGACGTCCCCCCGGGTCTTGATCTCCTTCAAGACCTTTTTGAGGCGCTCCTCGAAATCGCCGCGATAACGGCTGCCAGCAACCAGTGCTCCGAGGTCGAGGGTGTAAATCTGCTTATCCCGCAGCGTCTCGGGAACATCGCCGCGGACGATGGCCTGTGAAAGGCCTTCGACGACGGCGGTCTTGCCGACGCCGGGCTCGCCAATCAGTACCGGGTTGTTCTTAGTACGCCGCGAGAGCACGGTCATCACTCGTTCGATCTCGGTCTCACGGCCAATAACCGGATCAAGCTTGTTCTCCCGAGCCAACTGGGTCAGATTTCGACCGAACTGGTCAAGCACCATCGATGACGATGGGGTGCTGCCCTGCTCTGGAGCCCCTGACGTCGCCGCTTCCTTACCCTGGAAGCCACTGAGCAATTGCAGAACCTGATTTCTGACCCGGTTGAGGTCTGCGCCGAGCTTCACCAAAACCTGGGCAGCGACGCCTTCACCTTCCCGAATCAGGCCAAGCAGGATGTGCTCGGTACCGATGTAGGAATGATTGATCTGGAGTGCTTCGCGCAAGCTAAGTTCAAGTACCTTTTTGGCTCGCGGCGTGAATGGAATGTGTCCGCTCGGAGATTGCTGCCCATGGCCGATGATCTCTTCAACCTTTTGCCGAACAGCTTCTAAGGAAATACCAAGCGACTCCAAAGCTTTGGCAGCCACGCCCTCGCCCTCATGGATGAGTCCCAGCAGGATGTGCTCAGTGCCGATGTAGTTATGGTTCAGCATGCGAGCCTCTTCTTGCGCCAACACCACGACGCGACGGGCCCGATCAGTAAACCGCTCAAACATTTTGGTTGCTCCTCGCTCTCGGCGCTGCTCACGTCCTGCTCGCTCGGACCGAGCACCGACAGTCTCACTCTAGTCGGCCGCGCCCTCAGTTGCCTCGTTGCTTCTGCGTCGCAGACCCGTCTCGCGTCAGCTCACTGGGTGCTGCGGAGTATCTGTGACCTGAGTGCGCTATGGACTCACAACCGCGGGCCGGATGTCGAATATTCCCCTGGCCGGAAGCGACTTGTCGCCGGATGCGGGAGAGGCCGGTTGACAGCCTCGACGGTCGGAAACCGTTGCTCACATGGTCCCTGAACGGCTGGCGCCCCAGGCGAAGCTGTTCGCCCAGGGCGCAACGACGATCAATCGAGAGATGCCGGGGGCCAGCTGTAACCCTCTGGAGAACCGTTAGGCTGACCGGCTCATAGCTTTAGATCAGGACGCGTGAGCCTTCTCGTACGCCTCCCGTACCTCGGCCGAAACCCTGCCGCGGCTGCTGACATCAAGGCCTTGGGCCTGTGCCCAGGCTCGGATATCGCTGGTGCTCGAGGAACCAGTAGCCTTTGTCGACCGCTTACGCCGACCACCGATCTTGCGGGCGTGGGCAACCCAGGGCGCCAATGCTTCACGAAGCCCTGTGGCGTTCTTGGAGGAGAGATCGATTTCATACTCAGCCCCGTCCAATGAGAAAGTGACCGTCTCGTCGGCGGTTCCCCCGTCGTAATCGTCTTCGAGAATGATCTGCACGCGCTGCGCCATAAGTTCCTCCAGTTGCAAAAAGTGAGAGTACCTGACAGGTGCGAGATTACTCGTGTTCTTCAGTTTGCAGAAGAAAAATCGAGAGCAATATCTAGGGCAGGTGCGGAATGGGTGATCGCTCCTACCGCAACGAAATTGACACCAGTCTGCGCAACTTCGGTTGCGTTCTCTAATGTCAGACCGCCACTAGCCTCGAAAGTGGCTTGGCCGGCCAACTCCGTGACGATAGCGGTCATCGCAGCGACGCTCATATTGTCAAGCAAGATCTCGGTAGCTCCCGCGGCGACGACTTCCCGCGCCTGGTCCGCTGAGGTCACCTCAACCTCGATCGGTACGTCAGGAAAAGAGCGCCGGACGGCGCGATAAGCAGCTACCACTCCGCCAGCGGCGATCACATGGTTGTCCTTGATCAGCGCGGCATCGGCCAATGACATCCGGTGATTGATACCACCACCAATACGGACCGCGTACTTTTGCAGCATTCTCAAACCCGGGAGTGTCTTGCGTGAGTCGCGAACCTTGGTTCTGGTTCCCGCGAG
>JBKPAB010000162.1:0-5637 GCA_046726195.1 Actinomycetota bacterium | reverse complement strand
ACCACGCCACGCAGGAACTCACGTACGCGAACGTATACGTTCGTTTCCTGCGCTTCGAGCCGGTATCCCACGAAGCCCGCTCAACCTCTTGCCGGTCGCCAGATGTCGACCGCGATTTCACGCATCTGCTCGCTGAAGATCCCCGTCGGGTTGGCATCGCGCAGCAGCTGATGAAGATCAGCTTCGAACGCTTCGCGACGATCGCCGAACAGGTGGGGAGTCGAGCTGGAGAGCGAGAAGATCGCTGCCACAATCTGGTCGCTGCTGCGCTCCACAATGTCCCCGGCAACTTCGATCCGATGAGGGCCGGAGAAGCCGGCAGCTTGCCAAACCTCTTCCTCGCGGCTCGCTTTCTCGGCCCGCCAGCGGGCCAGGTTACGTTGGGTAGGCCCGAGATAACGCTCTACCAGCTCGTTGATCGCCGCACGCGGAGGCGCGGGATGAGGCAATACCGCCTCGGTGTCCACACCCTCGTGAGTATTGGCATGTACGTGCACACAAGCCCCGCCGTCGGCCAACATCCCGAGGGCCGTCCGGGCCACGTGAAGCTGATCCATCCAATGGAAGGATTGTGCGAAGCTCACGACCCGGCATCTGTCGAGGCCTGCCGGCAAGTCCTCGGCGCGCAGGTGCAGCCATTGCACATTAACAACCCCGGCCTGTGTCGCCCGCCGCTCTGCTTCGGCCAGCATGTCTTGGTCGGCGTCAACACCTGTCGCCTGCTCAAAGAGCGGCGCCATAAGCAGGGTGAATTTGCCTGGGCCGCACCCCACGTCCAGGAGTCGGCCAGAGCCATCGAGTCGTAGCTCGTTCGCCAGCGCGCCCGCGAGTGCGACCGGGTAGTCGACGCGGCCCACCGCGTAATACCTGGCACTCCCCGCATAAAGCGTTGGGTGCCATTGCAGGCCAGGCTTGAGCATCCCATCAAGCTACATGCGGGCGGTCAGCTCGAGGAGGGCGTTCAGAGTGGCCTCCGGGTGGGCGAGGGCAGCGAAGTGACCGAGATCGCGCTGCACAACTGGCCAACAGCGCTGTTCGGCCATGCCGACCCAGTGGTCGTACGCCGCCGAAGTCCGCAGATAGCCACATGGGGCATCCGGCCAATCGTCGAGCGGAGGCAGCGGTTCGGTGAAGAAATCGCGCCCGCGCGGGCGCAACGACTGGACGAGGTCGAGGCGGTCCTGGAGGTTTGGAACGATGTCGGTGAGGTCGTTGACCGCCCACATCGGAAAGCGCGCGCCAGCCTCCAGTGAGTCCAGGAACTCCGCCGCGAGGTTCTCGTCCTCCTCGCGAAGCAGGTCGAGTCGAGACGGATTCCCCGCTCTAGGGATGCCGGCGTCGAGAAAGACGTAGCCGCCCGGTGGCCGCTGGTCGTCGGGCAGCGACGCGGCGACAGACGGGAGTAGTGGACCGGCACCGCTGTGGGCAACGAAGACCATTGCAGGCGCCGGCTGAGTTGCGGAGATCTGGGCCGCTGCGCGCGTCACGTACCGTTCGGCGAATGGGGGTTCGTCGTCATCGTGGACGTTGATCACGACTGTGCCGTAGCCCGACTCCCGTAGCAGCATCGGCAGTTGTCCCCAGGCGCCAGGCCCGGTCAGCGGGCTATGGAGGAGCACGTACGAGTTGGGAGTCACCCTGCCGTGGGGACGGAGATACCAATCCCACCGCGGGTGTCGGCGCCGTAGCGCGCGATCTCGCGGTCGAGGTCGAGCCGGCTGATTCGCTTGCGCGCATCCAGGGCCGCGTCGTCCAGCTGATCGGCCGGCACTATCCAGGCGATCTCGAACTCGAGCCCGTCAGGATCCTTGCCGTAGAGGCTCTTCGTTGTGCCGTGGTCCGAGGAACCGGCGAGTGCCCCGTTCCGGGTGAGGGACGCCGCCAACTGCTTCATCTCAGCGAGCGTGTCGATCTCCCAGGCCAGGTGGTAAAGCCCGACCGTCGTGCGGCCCGCGCCAGACGGCGCTGCACTGTCTCCGATCTCGAACAGGCCCAGGTCGTGGTCGTTGGTCGAGCCGGGCGCCTGCAGGAACGCCGCACCGGCGAATCCTTCGGGCGTCATGTCGATTCGTTTGAAACCCAGTACGTCGCGGTAGAAGGCCACGCTGCGCTCAACATCGCGGACGAAGAGCACTGCGTGGTTCAAGCGGGTGATGCCCATAGACCCATCCTGCATGATCGACGGCAGACGCCGTGCGGCACTCTGGGATGGCCGGCTTGGCTAGGAGCCGGCGTACACCGAGAGCGTGTGGGGAGCGTCAAGATGGCGGAAACAATCACGTTGGGCCGCAGTGAGGTGCGGGTATCGCGACTCGGGTTGGGTGTGATGATCTGGGGCGAGGCGAGCGGTGCCCAGCGATTCATGCCCGCGAAGAGTGCGTACGGCGGCACAAACGCAGCTGATGAGCAGGCGGCCTTTGATGCCAGCCTGGCTGCGGAGATCAACTTCTTTGATACTGCGGCTATGTATAGCGCCGGCGGCTCCGAGCGCCGGCTGGGGGAGCTGGCGCAGGGCAAGGACGTTGTGATCGCTACGAAGTTCCCACCCAGCCCATTGGGGCGCGCGCAAGACCTGCCCGCCGCGCTCGAGGCCAGTCTGGCAAATCTGCAGCGCAGCTCGATTGACCTTTACCAACATCATTATCCGACGCGTCGAGTCGACATCCCGACGCTCATGGGGCTGATGGCCGATGCAGTTGAGGCGGGCAAGATCAAAGCGGTCGGCGTCAGCAACTACTCCGCAGCCCAGATGCGGACCGCGTACGAGGCCTTGGCGCGACGCGGCATTCCGCTGGCCGCTAATCAAGTGCAGTATTCGCTGCTGCACCGCCATCCCGAGACCGACGGAGTGCTGGACACCTGCCGGGAGCTTGGCATCACCTTGATCGCCTACCAGCCCCTCGCCAGCGGCGCGCTCACCGGAAGGTATCTGGATGGCACCCGGCCCGTTGGCATCCGCCGCTTCCGGGAACCATTCCGCGGGCCGAAGTTCCACGCACTGCGGCCGGTGGTGACGCTGCTGCGGTTGATCGGTGATCGTTACGGCAAAACACCGGGACAAGCTGCGCTGCGATGGCTTCTCGAGCAGGAGAACGTGGTGCCGATTCCAGGGGCTAAGAATGCTGCCCAGGCCACCCACAATGCCGGCGCCTTGTCGTTCACCTTGGCACCCGATGAGATTGCTTACCTCAACGAAGCAACCGAGGCCTGGCGGACATAAGGCCAGGTACGACTGAGATCAGTTAGGGCACCAGGCGCAACAGAGCGCAGGCGACCGCAGCGAGGAGTAGCGCTGCTACGGGCGGCACCCGAAACCACAGTGCGATCGCGCCGACGCCGAGCCCAGCTGCTCGGGCGTCGATGACAAGGTCTTGCCCCTGGGTGAAAGTACCTACCACGACGAGAGCGCTGATCAGAGCTGGCGCCACCAGCGCGATCACCCTGGTGAGTGGCCCAGGGGGTCGTCGTCCACCGGCCAACACCGGACCGAGTGTTTTCATCAGCACGGTGCCAAGCGCTAGTACAGCGATCAGAGCCCAAGTTTTCATGCCTCGTCTCCTGCCTCGGCTGCGGATTGACGCGGCGGCCAGAGCCCGATGAGCGCGGCTGAGGCCGCGACCAAAACCGGCACCCCCACTGGCGCAATGGGAGTCAGCGCGAGAGAAGTAACTGCGCCGAGGACCGCCACGATGATCGGCCGTCGATGCAGGAGCGAAGCGAAGCCGCGACCGCCGGAACGATCGGCCGCGCGTTCCGCGCGCCGATGCGCTTGGAAACGTTCGGGAAACAGTTCCGGCAACAGCAAGCTGAGATAGAACACCGGAAACAAGACGTCGAGCCCCAAGCGGGTTGGATCGCCGATTGCAGTGGCACCGGCCACTCCGGCGATCGTGCCCGCGATCCACGGGAAATACTGCATAGGAGCTGCCCAGACAACGGCACTGATATCGAACCGGCCGCCTCCGCGATTGCCGATGACAAAGGACACATCCGCCAGCACCGCGCCCTTCAAGAAGCGCTTGAGGGGTCCTCCGGTCATCGAGGGAGCGATCGCGAACCCCATCGGCAAAAAGCGGGTGTTGGCCAGCAGCCCAGCACCCGCCGCCAACGCGGTTCCGCCTCCAGGAGACAGAACACCGATGGCAGCGAACTGTGCCGTGCCCGACCAGACGACGGCCGACATCACGATCGACGGCACTGGACCGAGTATCGGAGCAGCCAGCAACCCGAAGGTCATCCCGACCGCGGCCACTGGCAAGGCAATCGGCATCGAGGCACGCAGGCCCTCCGGCCACGCCCCCGGCGTCCACCTCATGGCTTAGTAATGATGATCTACGACCTGCCGCGCGTCGCGTACGGGGTATGCGTGGGCAGCGTGATCCGAGGCGCCCGGCGCGGCCGGCGCCGACTAACCATGGACAGCAGCATCTGCACCCGAAAACGGTGCCCGCGATACGGCTCGAGGATTTCCAGACAGGCGTCATCGTCAAGCTGCTCTCCTGCCAGGGCGTAAGTGATGTCCTTACCGACGTGATAGTCGCCGATGCTCCAGGCGTCGGGATCGCCGTGCGCTCGCTGCCGTACCTCCGCTGAGGTCCACGGGCCGACGCCGGGGAAACTCTGCAGTGCTTGGTCGACCTGCTGGTGCGGCCAAGTCAAGGTTCGTTCCAAAGAAGCAGCCCGGCTCGCCGTACGAACCAGAGTGCTGCTGCGACGCTGCTCAACACCCGCTGCGAGAAACCGCCAGCTCGGGACTCGGGACCACCTCTCAGGTCTCGGCGGCAGGTACATGCCGTACGCCGCCGAACCCGGCTCCCGTGCTGGGCCCGGGGCAGGTTCACCAAACTCGCGAACCAGTAACCGCCAGGCGCGAAAGGCTTCTTTCCCCGTGACCACCTGCTCGATGCACGCCGGCGCCAGCGCCTCGAAGACCGCCTCGGTCCGGCCGACCCGATAGTGGTGGTAACGCTGCCACGCCTCGACCAATGGGGCATGTTCTGGCAGAGGCCGGAAGCCTCCAGGATCATCGGCGGCACCGAACAGCCGCGGCAGTTGATCAAGGCTCCACTCGGCACCCTCACCCCAGGCTCGCGCAGCCACCTCGGCGCCACTCACGATGATCTTGATCAAGGCCGGCCCAGCAGGTGTACGCGTCGCTCGCAGGTACATGTCGCCGACCTGGCGATGAGTCGGATCACCCGGGCCGCGCCGCAGTTGGGCGAAGTTCGGCCACATCATGACTGGCTGCTCCAGTCGGATGTGACGCGTCAGGCCATTCATCGTGCCTCCGGGCGTCTGATCATGAAGACGCCGTCCGATCGCCGGCGGAACCCATTACCGAGCAGCACCGCCTGCGAGGCGACATTGTCATGATCTGTCTCGGCAACGACAACTTCGGCACCGTCCTGCCACGCCTCCTGCAAGATCAAGCCGCAAGCCCGACGCGCGACGCCTCTGCCGCGCCAAGCCGGTACCACGCTATAGCCGATCTCCACGGCCTGATCGGGCCCGGGTGGGCCGTGAAATCCAATATCACCGACCACTACCCCGTCGACAAGGATCTGGTGGATCCACCACGCGGGTGGCTTTTCGTTGATCACACTCAGCATCGCTCGATGCGCCGCGAACACCAACGCG
>JBKPAB010000161.1:0-23314 GCA_046726195.1 Actinomycetota bacterium | reverse complement strand
CGAGCAAGCCGTTAGCGCAGTTGTCGTCTCTTACTACTGGCACTTCGTCGACGTTGTCTGGATTGCGCTGTTCGGCGTCATCTACATCCTGCGATAGGCAAGAAACCGGGCCTGTGCATCCGCTGGTTGGGCCCGGACAACTGAATATATGTTTGGCCCACACCTGCATCAGGACACGAGAGGGACCCGAGTGCGATTCCTGTCTTCCCGGCGCCGACATCCGGCAGCCAAGGCGCTGCTCCTGGTGTGCGGGCTCTTCATGATGGGCGCCCTCTACACCGTGATAGCGCCGCCCGCCCAAGTTTCGGCGGAGACGGGAAACAGTCAGCAAATAGCCGAGGGGAAAGCACTCTTCGCCGTCGGCTGCGCCTCCTGTCACGGGCTTAACGGCGAAGGTCAAGTTAGCGGCACGATCCAGGGGCCGCCGCTTACCGGTGTTGGCGCCGCAGCGGTGGACTTCCAGGTGAGCTCGGGACGGATGCCGATGGCCAGGCCCGGGGAACAGGCACCGGTCAAGCCGAATCGCTACTCCGAAGAAGAGATTGCAGCGCTCGCGGCCTACGTGGCCTCACTCGGTCCAGGCCCAGCAATTCCCGAGCCTGCGGAGTACGACCCGGCCAACATCAGCCCTGAGGATCTTGCGCGGGGCGGCGAGTTGTTCCGCACAAACTGCTCCGCATGCCACAACTTTGAGGGTGCCGGCGGCGCACTGCCCAACGGCAAGTACGCGCCCCCGCTGGTGGGTCTGGATAATAAGCGGATCTACGAAGCGATGCTGACTGGCCCGCAGCAAATGCCGGTGTTCTCCGATGAAGTGCTGACGCCAGAGGACAAGCGGGCCATCATCGGCTACCTCAACGAGCTCCACGCGCGACCCACCGACGGTGGCTTCGCGCTTGGCGGCCTCGGACCGGTGAGTGAGGGTCTGTGGGGCTGGATCATTGGTGTAGGCGGCTTGATCTTCTTTGCCATGTGGATCACAGCTAGGGGGGTGAAGGCCAAGTGACCGACGACACCTCCCACGGCCAGCCGGGCACCCAGATTGCAACCGTCGACGAGGAGCGCTACCCGGTGCCTGACCCGGGCCTCGACCCGCACCTGCCACGGCTCACCGATGTGGACGAGAAGGCCGCCAGGCGGGCTACGCGTCAAGTGGCGACCTTCTTCGGTCTGGTGCCCGTCCTCTGCATCGGGTTCGTTGTCGTCTATTTCGCGGTGCCTGGGGACGCATATGTCGACTTCGGCCCGCTGAAAGCCAACACCAGAAACCTCCTCCTTGGCTTGACTTTCGGTTTTGCGCTGCTTTTCCTCGGCGTTGGCGCCGTGCAGTGGGCGCGCAAGATCATGGCCGATGAGGAAATGACCGAATCCCGGCACAGCGCAGCGTCGAGCGAAGCCTCCAAGAACTACATGCTGACCGAGCTAGACAAGGTCGTCGATGAGTCCAGGATCACCAGGCGGAAGATCATTGGCCGCACCCTACTTGCAGCTCTCGCCACGATCTTGCTCCCCATGATCGTAGGGCTTGCGGATCTCGGCCCCTGGCCCACCAAAAAGAAGCGCGCCGAGACGATCGAGCGGACAATCTGGGCGCCCGGCGTTCGTGTCGTCAATGACGTCACGTTCGAGCCGATCAAGCCGGAGGACATCGAGATCGGACAGCTGATCAACGGTGAGCCCGCAAACCTCGAAGAGCTCCATGGCGCTGAATTCCAGATCGAGAAGGCCAAGGCCGCGGTGATCGTAGTTCGGATGGATCCCAATACCATCACGATCCCTCCATCGCGCGAGACCTGGCACATTGGTGGCATACTTTGCTATTCCAAAATCTGCACTCATGTCGGCTGCCCGATCAGCTTGTGGGAGCAGCAGACGCACCACCTGCTGTGCCCATGTCACCAGTCGACCTTCGACCTGGGGGACTCCGGAGTCGTGGTCTTCGGTCCTGCGGCGCGTGCCTTGCCGCAACTGCCGATCACGACCGACGCAGAAGGCTACATCGTCGCTCAGCGTGACTTCCTCGTCCCACCCGGACCGAGCTATTTTGAACGTGACTCGCGCAATGATTTCCAGAAGGGCGATAGCTGATGGCTCAGCCAGCCGCCACCGTTGACGACAACAGTGCCGTCCAGCCGCAGACGCCCCAGAAGGAGCTAGGGCCCGTCTTCAAGCTCGCTGCTCCGCCGACCAAGTGGCTCGACGATCGGATTGGACTCGCCGGACTGAGCCGTCCGTTGTTCCGTAAGATCTTCCCTGACCACTGGTCATTCTTGCTCGGTGAGATTGCGCTGTACTCCTTCATTGTTCTGCTGTTGAGTGGCGTCTTCTTGACCATCTGGTTCAAGCCGTCCATGGCTGAGATCGAGTACGAGGGCAGCTATGAGCTGCTGCGCGGGCTCCAGATGTCGGAGGCGTACGCGTCGACTCTGAACCTGTCGTTTGACATTCGCGGCGGTCTGCTGCTGCGGCAGATGCACCACTGGGCAGCCGCAGTTTTCGTCGCCGCAATGCTCACCCACAGCCTCCGGATCTTCTTCACCGGGGCGTTCCGCAAGCCACGTGAGATCAACTGGTTGATCGGTGTGACCATGCTCGCCCTAGGTGTAGTTGAAGGCTTCGCCGGTTACTCCCTGCCGGACGACCTGCTGTCGGGCACGGGGCTACGGTTCGTTGACGGTCTTATCCGGTCGATCCCGGTCATAGGAACCTGGGCTGAGTTCTTCACGTTCGCCGGCGAGTTCCCCGGAGAACTCATCATCCCGCGGCTCTACATGGTGCACATTCTGCTGATTCCGGCGTTGCTCCTGGGCCTGATCGCGGCCCATCTGGCACTGGTGGTCTACCACAAGCACACCCAGTTCCCCGGCCCCGGGCGGAACCAGTACAGCGTCGTTGGTTACCCGGTCTTCCCCGTGTACGCCGCAAAGGCAGGCGGTTTCTTCCTGATCGTCTTCGGAGTGCTCACCTTGATGGGCGCAACGATGCAGATCAACCCGGTGTGGGTGTTCGGGCCTTACAACCCGGCCGAAGTGACGGCTGGCTCCCAGCCGGACTGGTACATGGGATTTGTCGAGGGCGGCATTCGGATCATGCCGAACTGGGAATGGCACATCGGATCGACCACCTGGTCATGGAATGTCGCACTACCGGGTCTCGGGCTGATGGGCCTCTTCTTTGGCTTGATGTACATTTACCCGTTCGTCGAGGCCTGGGTGACTGGCGACAAGTCCGAGCATCACATCCTGGACCGTCCTCGCAACAACCCGACGCGCACCGCTTTTGGTGTTGCAGCGATGACTGGCTATGCAATGTTGTGGATTGGTGGCGGCAATGATCTGGTCGCACTCCTGTTCGACGTATCGCTAAACTCGGTGACCTATTTCCTGCGGGTGGCCGTGTTTGTCGCACCGGTGATCGCGTTCCTGGTGACCAAGCGCATCTGCATCGGATTGCAGCGGGCTGACCGCGATCGGATGTTGCACGGCGCCGAGTCTGGTGTGATCGATCGAGCTCCTTCAGGCAAGTACTCCGAGCGGCACCGGCCGATCAGCCGGGGCGAGGCCTTCAAACTGACCCAGCATGAAGACATTCCTGCTCTGCTGCCAGTGACCGATGTCGATGGCATGTCGGTGAGGGAGATCAGGTCCGAACAGCTCCGCCGTAGGGCAACCCGCTTCTTCTTTATCGACACGCTGCGCCGCCCGACTAGAGCTGAGATCGAAGAGGCTGAACGTCACCACCTGCACCCGATGATCATCGGCGACGGCGAGCAGCACGCGATCGAAGCCGAAGAGGAACATCACCTGGCTCACTAGCCAGCTCGTCCGCGCGGCGCGGAGCGTCGCTTGGTTTTGTGGCCTTGCTCACTCTTCGCAGAATCTGACAACGATTGAGGTCGAGTACGCGTTAACGCGTCTGGACGAGACCGCCCTAGCGGTCAATGCACGCCCGAGTAGACGCGATGGGGATATGACCAATCACAACAAGCTGACGAACCAGACCGCTGCCGATTCCGGCAATCAAGCAGGCGACAAGAAATCCAAGGCAGGTGGGCTCGACCTTTCACTCACCCAGATCGTCGGCGGTGCACTCGCCGCGATGACGGCAGCCGCGCTAGGTGCCAAGTTGAGTGCGGCTGGCACTGTGGTCGGTGCTGCGCTGGCAAGCATCATTGCGGCTGTCGCTGGCACGCTTTACACGGCTTCCCTGCGTCGGACCGGTGACAAAGTCAAGACGGTGTTCTGGACCGGGCAGCCCAATGAGGTGGAAGAGCCCACCGTCATGGAGATCCTCCCGGACAGCGAAGGTCACATTGCGGGCCAGCGCAGCCACCTGGTGGCGCCCGAACCCGTTGACCTACCGCAGGACCGCCGGAAGCTGAATTGGAAGCGTGTCGTCGTGGCAGCTCTGGCAACCTTCGGCATAGCGGCGGTGTCGGTCACTGTCTTCGAGCTCGCTACTGGACACGCCTTGTCCGGCGGTGACGGCACGACAATCCAGCAGGTCCGCGAGGGCACCTCTGACAAGGGCTCCGACGAGAAGAACAAGGCGCCAGCGGACGAACCGACGCAGCAGGCAACCACCGCTGCGACGGAAGAGCCGACGGCCGTGCCGAGCGAGGAGGCCCCGAGTCCCCAGCCCGAGGCAACGACGTCAGCACCAACACCGGAAGCCAGCACGGCGCCGCAAGCGACTCCGAGCAGTAGCCCTCTGACGCATCCGGAGCCATCCCGCTAGAACCGCCAGCCGTCCTGGCCACTCGTCACACTGGGTACAGCGCCTCTCCGTATCACCACTATTGGGCACAACCGATCGACTCGTGGGCCTGAGATGGCAAACCTTGGCGCGGACAGTGAGAATGTGCAGGTGCGATTTCTCACTGAGCTGCCGCCTTACGACCTGACCTACTCCGATGCCTTCCTGGTGCCTAGGCGCTCCGCTGTCGGCTCCCGGCTGGATGTCGATCTGACAAGCACCGATGGGATCGGTACGACGCTGCCTATCGTCGTGGCCAATATGACCGCGGTTTCTGGCCGGCGCATGGCTGAGACAGTTGCACGCCGCGGCGGGATCGCGATCCTTCCCCAGGACATCCCGCCTGATGTCGTTGCCGAGGTGGTCGGGAAGGTGAAGCGATCACATCCGATCTACGACACGGCCGTTACGGTGACTCCCCACACCACGGTGGGCGAGGCCCTCTCGCTGATTCCCAAGCGGGCACATGGTCTCGCGGTCGTGGTGGAAAACGGTCAGCCACTGGGCACGATCAGTGAGGCCGAGGCCGCGGGCGTCGACCGATTCGCCCAGGTGCACCAGGTGATGTCCGCCGATTTGCTGACGACCACCCCCGAGTCGTCGCCAATCGAGATCTTTGACGAGCTGACCCACCGGCATCTCGAGGTAGCGCTGCTGGTTGAGAACGGGAAGCTGCTCGGTGTTATGACCCGCAAACATGCGCTGCGCTCGACCCTGTATCGCCCTGCCATCGACGCAGACGGCCGGCTCATGATCGGCGCTGCAGTTGGGATCAACGGCGATGTTGCTGCTCGTGCCGATGCGCTACTCGACGCCGGAATCAACGTTCTGGTCGTGGATACGGCACACGGTCACCAGGATCGAATGCTGGAGTCGTTGAAGGCGGTACGTGAGGTGCGAGACCGGCTTGCGGACACGGAGGGACGCCGCGTCGCTCTGGTTGCGGGCAATGTTGTGACGGCTGATGGCGTCAGCGACCTGGTAGCGGCTGGCGCGGATGTTGTGAAGGTCGGCGTCGGACCAGGCGCCATGTGTACAACTCGGATGATGACCGGCGTAGGTCGACCTCAATTCAGCGCTGTGCTGGAATGCGCCGAGGCCGCTCGAGCCGTGGGCCGATCGATCTGGGCGGACGGTGGCGTACGGCATCCACGCGACGTCGCCCTGGCGCTCGCGGCAGGAGCCGGCAGCGTGATGATCGGCACCTGGTTCGCCGGCACGTATGAGAGCACCGGAAACCTGATGACCGACGCGGAAGGACGGATGTACAAGGAGTCGTACGGCATGGCGTCGGCGCGGGCAGTCAATATGCGCACCAAAGACTTCTCAGGGTTCGATCGGGCACGTGCAGGGCTGTTTGAGGAGGGAATCTCGACCGGCCGCATGTATCTAGACCCGGAGCGACCAAGTGTCGAGGACCTCATTGATTCCATCGTTGCCGGCCTACGCAGCAGCTGCACCTATGCCGGCGCCTCGAACCTCGAGGAGTTCCACGATCTCGCCGTCGTGGGAGTCCAGTCCGGCTCTGGCTATGAGGAGGGGCAACCGCTCCACTTCAGCTGGTAGTTGATCACGCGGTAGCGAAGCGATTCGCCGATCTTGCCCGGGCCTTGGCCGCCTCAACCTCCCGATTCTTGGGAGGCGCCGTCGTAACGAGATCGTCAATTAAGTGTTGGGTAGCATGCGCGATCTCTACGACGGCCCGATAGAACACCGCCTCGTTAGCCTTGGACGGCTTGGACATCCCCGCGACCTTCCGCACATACTGCAAAGCCGCGTCATGCACCTCAGCGCTCGTCGCCGGCGGCTCAAAGTTATTCAACGGACGGATGTTTCGACACATCGCTCCATTGTGCCGCGCCCTTCGACAGGCTCAGGGCGCATGTTGCCCCGCGTTGATCGAACGACGCAGATCATCGCGCCCTTCGACGAGCTCAGGCCGCATGTAGCCGCGCGTTACCAGTGCGGCCGCTTGTTGAGTTCGGTAGGGCTGACCGCGCAGGTGCCAGAAGCTAAGAATGCTTGAATCGGAACGACCGCAAAACGCAAGACTTTTCGCGAAAAGCGACCCACACCTTCTGGCGCCTGCGCGGTCAGCCCTACCGAACGACGCCAGAAGCGAGCCCACTCAGTGCGCGTGATCTCCGCGGTAGAACTCGTAAAGCAGCCCGGTCAGCGTAATGAAGCCGAAGCCGAAGCCGATAATCGCGAGCCACCACCCGTAGATGGGTGCCAGGACGACAAGCACGAAGGTGAGCGAGAGGAACAGCGGCCACTTGCTAGACGGCGGGTAGAAGCCAAGCTCTCCTGCGCCCTCAGCGATTTCGCCTGTCTTCCGGTCCTCAGGCCGCGGCACCATCCGGCGCGCCACCAGCAGGAGATAGACCCAGATCATCAGGCACAGGAGGGTCGACATGATCAGCGCAACGGTACCGGTGATCTCAGGTACCCCGGTAACTGGGTCCGCCGAGATCAACCAGTAGACCGGTGTCACGATGATGAAGAAGATGGTGAGTCCGCCGAAGATCCACCCTTCGACCTTCACCGCTGATCCTCCTCCGGCTCGGGAGACTTGCCATGATGCCCGTACTCCCACTGCGCGGCCAGATCAGAGGTATCGCCCGCAACTCGATGCTTGAGTTCAGCAAGGCGACCGGTATCCTCACCGGCGTCCACGGTTGTCTGGTCGAACTCCTCCTCCTCGCCCCCGTACTCCAGCAGCGCAACCTCTGGGTGATGCAGATCAAAGGCTGGCGACTCTGAGCGAATCTTGGGCAGCTGGGTGAAGTTATGGCGAGGCGGCGGGCAGGTCGTCGCCCACTCGAGGGAGCGGCCCCAACCCCACGGATCGTCCACAGTCACCTTCGGGTTGTTCCGGCTCTTCCATACGTTCCAGAAGAAGACCAGAGTTGAGGCACCGAGCAGGAACGCACCGGCCGTGGAGATTTGGTTCCCCAAGGTGAAACCGTCACTGACCAGGTAATCTGCGTAGCGACGCGGCATTCCCTCAACGCCGAGCCAGTGCTGGATGAGGAACGTGGTGTGGAATCCGATAAAGAGCAGCCAGAAGTGGATCTTGCCCAGTGTTTCGTCCAGCATCCTGCCGGTCAGCTTCGGCCACCAGAAGTAGTAGCCGGCGAACATGGCGAAGACTACCGTGCCAAATACCACGTAATGGAAGTGGGCGACCACGAAGTAGGTATCTGAAACTGCGAAGTCCAGCGGAGGGCTGGCCAGGATGATGCCGGTCAAGCCACCGAACAAGAAAGTGGTCAGGAAGCCGACAGCCCACAACATGGGTGTTCGCATGGCGATATTGCCGCCCCACATCGTGCCGACCCAGTTGAAGAACTTCACGCCTGTCGGTACCGCAATCAGGAAAGTCATGAAGGAGAAGAACGGCAGGTTGATCGCCCCGGTTACGAACATGTGGTGTGCCCACACTGCGAGCGAGAGTGCCGCTATCAGCAAGGTCGCCCCGATGAGGCCGACATAGCCGAAGATCGGCTTCCGGCTGAACACAGGCAAAACCTCGGTGATTATGCCGAAGAACGGCAGCGCGATGATGTAGACCTCAGGATGCCCGAAGAACCAGAAAAGGTGCTGCCACAGGAGTGGCCCGCCATTGGCAGGGTTGAAGATGTGTGCTCCGAGAGCTCGATCGGCCTCCAGCAGCAAAAGGGTTGCGGCGAGAATCGGGAAGACAACCAATACCATGAACGACGTCACCAAGATGTTCCAGGTGAAGATCGGCATCCGGAACATCGTCATTCCTGGCGCTCGCATGCACAGGATCGTGGTGGTGAAATTCACTGCGCCGAGGATCGTGCCAAGACCAGCCATGTACAGGCCCATGACCCACAGGTCGCCACCAACTCCAGGCGAGTTGACAGCATCGTTCAGCGGCGTGTACGCGAACCAGCCGAAACTCGCGGCACCTGAAGGCGCCAAGAAGCCTGCGGAAGCGATGAGACCGCCGAAGAGATAGAACCAGTAGGCCATCATGTTGAGTCGCGGAAACGCCACATCAGGCGCACCGATCTGTAAAGGCATGATCGCGTTGGCGAAGCCGGCAAACAGTGGAGTCGCGAACAGGAGCAGCATGATCGTGCCATGCATGGTGAAGAACTCGTTGAAGGTCTCATACGACAGCCACTGCATGCCAGGAAACGCCAGCTCGGCCCGCATGGCCATCGCCATAACGCCGCCGAGAAGGAAGAACACCATCGAGGTGACGAAGTAAAGGTTGCCGATCACCTTGTGATCAGTGGTGATCATCCACTTCCAGGTGATCGTACCCAGCTGCCGCTTGGGCCTCGCTAGCTCGGCGGCGGTGGCCGTACGCTGCAGCGTCGTCATCGCGTGCCCTCCTCAGTGCCGGTCCCTACAGGGGAGTTGGCCTGTGCCGGACCTTTTGCTTCGCCGGTCTGGCCTTTCGCCACCAGCGACTTCAGGTACTTGTTGTACTCAGTCTCGCTCACCACGTGCACGTTGAACAACATCGCCGAGTGATAGGTACCGCACAACTCGGCGCACTTCCCAGCGAAGACACCCTCCGTCGTGGGAGTCATCTGGAGGCTGTTATGCCGGCCTGGGATAACGTCCAACTTCTCGTAGAACGACGGCACCCAGAACGAATGGATGACATCCGGCGAGATGAGGTTGAACTGCACCAGCTTGCCAACGGGCAGGTAGAGATCTGGGGTCTTGTTGATCGTCCCCGCCTCCCACACGTCTGAGCCGACTGCTGGGTCGTCTGCAGCTTTGTAGTTAAACGTCCATGACCACTTCTGACCGACGACGTCGATCGTGACCTCTGGGTCGGCGACCTTCCGCAGCACATCGTTCTGGGCCAGCACGGTGTAGTAGAAAAGCACGGCGATGATGATGAACGGTGCGATCGTGTAGAAGATCTCCATCGGCAGGTTGTACCGGTTCTGCCGGGGCATCTTGGCGTGCTTGGTCTTGTAGCGGTTCGCGGACCACAAGATGAGCCCCCACATTATGAAACCGACCGCGAACGCCGCGATCCAGGAGCCGATCCATAAGCTGAGGATGTAGGGCGACCTATCGCTGGCGGGCGGCGGTAAGCCGAGCCGCTTCATCTGATCGACGAGCTCTTGTGAGCAGCCGGTCAGGAACAGCAGCCCAAGCGTGGACAGGGCGAGCCAGCCGAGGCGGAACCGGCTCGCTAATCCGCTACGGGAAGGTGGCGGTGTCACGTTTTCTACAGCGGGCCGTTCAGTCCTGCCACCCACGTTGCACCTTTCGTCGGACACACCGAGGAATGATGCCCGCCCCCGCCTGGAGGCGGCCACCCTTTCTTTGGATCACCCTAACGTAGGAACCCGTTGCCATCACCGGTGTAGGGCGTGCGTTTTTGGCGGTTCCGGCACCGCTTTGGGAGCCCCTTGCTCCGATGTCACAGCGGCGTCTGAGGGGCGCTAGTTTCGACGTGTGGCACATCCGGATTATGAGGTCTTCTTGGACAGCTCGTCGGGTGAGCCGATGCTCCCTGTGGCGCGTCAGGCCTGGCTGGATGCGCAGCAGGCCGGGTGGGGTGATCCCGCGCGACTGCACCGCCCTGGTCGGCTTGCCGCCCAGGCGCTGGACCAGGCACGGGAAGTGGTTGCCGTCACTGTCGGTGCGCGGCCGGATGAAGTGATCTTCACAGCGTCTGAGGCACACGCAAACCAGGCTGCGGTCGCCGGGCTCGCGGTGGGCCGGCGGCGGGTGGGCTCTCGGATTGTCACAACGGCTATAGACCACTCTTCGGTGCTCGCAGCCGCGGCGGCATCAGGCTCTCACACGGCCGTGGAAGTCGATCATGATGGCCACGTCGACCTGGAACGTTGGGCCGCTGCTGTCCACGCCCCGGGCACGGCTGCGGCCTGCATTCAGGTGGCCAACCATGAGGTAGGCACCATGCAGCCGTACGCCGAGGCGGCGCAGATCTGCCAGCAGGCTGACGTCCCCTTGATGCTGGATGCCACATCCGCACTGGGCCGCATCGACCTCGCTGGGGCTAGCGGCTGGTCGGTGCTGACCGGCTGGGCCGGAGCATTTGGCGGCCCGACATCGGTGGGAATCCTCGTCATCAAGAAGAACGTCCGTTGGCGGGCGCCGTACCTGACCGACGACTACCAGGACGGTCGGTGGCCTGGAGTACCCGACGTTCCAGCCATCTACTCAGCTGCGGTCGCCCTGGATTGTTGGGTCCGCTCCGGCCGTGCAGTCGGCGACCGTCAGCACGGTCTGGTCGACCGGCTGCGTACGGAGATAGTGCAACGGGTATCCGATGTAGACGTAGCTGGCGATCCGGTGCGCCGGGTCCCGCACCTGCTGACCTTCTCGGTCCTTTACGTCGATGGCGAGACGCTCACCTTGGCATTGGACAAAGCTGGTTTCGCGGTGGCAAGCGGGTCGGCATGCAGCGCAAGCAGCGAGCATCCCTCCCACGTACTGGCGGCTCTGGGAGCTCTGACCCACGGCAACATACGGGTCGGTCTCACCTGGACGACGTCAGCTGAGGAAATCGATGAATTCCTCAGCGTGCTGCCGCCGATCGTCGCACAAATCCGATCAACCGTGGGCGCACCGTGAGTGGAGCATCGCCCGCCTTCGAGGGGCTGTCACTGGACTGTCGGGGAATGAAATGCCCGCTGCCGATCATCGAGATCGCCCGCCGCATTCGTGAGGTCAGCGTCGGCGCACTTGTGGAGTTGCTTGCAGACGACCCGGCCGCCGGCCCGGACCTGGCCGCCTGGTGCCGGATGCGAGGGCAAACACTCGTCGCGTCCGACCCTCCACGTTTCCTGGTGCGGCGGGAGTCCTGAAACAACAAACTCCCCGCCGGCAGGCAGGGAGTTTGCGGTATCAGATCAGTGGAAGCTGTCGCCGCAGGCGCACGAGCCGGTGGCGTTGGGGTTGTCGATCGTAAAGCCCTGCTTCTCGATGGTGTCGACGAAGTCGATGGTCGCGCCCATCAGGTACGGGGCACTCATCCGATCGGTGACCACATCTACGCCGCCGAAGACCTTGACGATATCGCCTTCGAAGCTGCGATCGTCGAAGAACAGCTGGTAACGCAAACCAGAGCAGCCGCCGGGCTGCACAGCCACGCGAAGGGCAAGATCGTCGCGACCCTCAGTCGTCAAGAGCGCCTTCACCTTGGCTGCGGCGCCGTCGGTCAAGATGATGCCGTCTGTCGCGACAGAGGTCTCGAAGGTCTGTTCGGTTGCCGTCATGGCTGTCATTCTAAGGGCGTCCGCTGGCCTGTCCAAGCAGACGGGACGTGTGCCGCGTCACCATATCCAGGACTGGGCGACTCGTCGAGCGGTCGCCGCAAGCTCCTTTTCGTCCACGTTGCCTGTTGGTTCGTCGAAAGCGGAGTCCTGCACCGCATACGCCGCCTCGATGCCCATTGTGCGCATTTCGCGGGAACCGATGAGCACTTCACCTGCAATAACAATGCAGGGGCTGAGGGTCGCCGAGGCAGCCTCGGCCATGGCGGCGACGACACCCCCGCCACGGCTGGCGAAATCGAAAACCGAACAGCCTGTGACGACGAGATCGATGGTCTGGAACGCCTTCTGACCCTGGGGTGAGGCGAGCGCGATGGCCGACCCGGTGCTCAGCCGCCCGCCGAGTGCGAGGACGGCGAACCCGAGACCCCCACAGGCTCCCGCTCCTGGAGCGGCCGCGTGCGGCGCGGCGGCCATCCTGGCAAAAGCCTCTAGGGTCGCGTCGATGCGAAGCATCAGCTCCGGCCGCACGTTGGCTGCGCGACCGGCGCGAGCCGTGATGCCCCGCAGCCCGAGCAGCGGCAGATCAATCTCTGCCGCGGGCACGACACCGACCAGCTCGGTATCACCCAGCAAACCTCGGGCCGGCCCGAGATCAAGCTCGCTGAGCCCATCGAGCGCTTCGACTCCTCGATCGAGCGGCACGTCTGCGGTCGCGCCGAGGGCTGCCAACATGCCGGCTCCAGCGTCGTGGACCGAAAGCCCAGCCAGGTCGACCAGGATCCGATCCCTAGTTCTGTGCCCTGAGCCTGTCGAAGGCGGTGCCCTGAGCTTGTCGAAGGGGCGCGCTTCGACCAGCTCAGCGCGCATAGCGGCTAGGCCTGCGACAGCCTCACCAACCGGCCGGGACGATTTCTGGTACGGAATTCCGACACCCGAGCTGGGTCCGAGTACCTGTACTGCGCTGGCATCTGGCCCGTTCGCCGTCGTCACGATGATCCCGTCAACAACCTGGGTTGAGGTAGTCGCATTAACCAAGTCGGCATACGCCGCGACGAAGCCAGCGCCTGCCTCGCCGATCGGCAGCACCGATACGTCGGCGTACGCCGACCAACCCGCGGCAATGACCTCGCCAGCATGCCTCGAGGAGAGTGCGCCGATGGAATCAGTCGCGACGACGACTCGCACGGCCTGTCCCTTCTTTGGTGCCTGCCCCGTCAGGACATTGGGCTGCCCTACCCGGCCAGGGAACTGGGCGGCCCCCCGCCAGGAAACTGGGTTAACTCAGTTTTCAGATGCCTCACACAGGATGCAACGTGTGCGAAGTGACTGGAACGTGGGTTAACCCACTTTTCCGACACGCTCCTGGGGCGTGCGGTGGTGAGGAAATCTGCGTGTCACGCGCGCTGAGTACATTTGGTGCCGTGACGACGACCCCCACGTCCATCCCGCTCCAGTCTGGGACGCCGCTGTCGCTCTTCGTTCTCGGTCGCGAGTCTGACCCGCGATCCGAACGTGGCGTCGAGTGTCCTGGCGATCTGCCGCCAGCCTCCGACCCTGCTCTCGTGGAGCGGGCCAGGCGAGCGAAAGCGGCCCTAGGCGACCGGTTATTCATCCTCGGTCACCACTACCAGCGCGACGAGGTCATCCAGTTTGCCGACGTCACCGGTGACTCCTTCAAGCTCGCCCGAGACGCGGCTGCGCGGCCGGACGCTGAGTTCATCGTGTTCTGTGGCGTTCACTTCATGGCGGAGTCGGCGGACATCCTGACGGCGCCAGAGCAGAAGGTGATCTTGCCCGATCTGGCCGCCGGATGCTCGATGGCTGACATGGCGCGTCTCGCCCAGGTCGAAGACGCCTGGGACGTACTCGCCGACGCCGGGGTCGCTGATCTCACCGTGCCGGTCACTTACATGAACTCCTCAGCCGACATCAAAGCCTTCTGCGGTAGGAACGGCGGCGTGGTCTGCACCTCATCCAACGCCAAATCCGTGCTCGAGTGGGCCCTCACGCGCGGTGAGAAGGTGCTCTTCCTCCCCGACCAGCATCTCGGTCGCAACACAGCGGTCCTGCAGATGGGCAGGGGCCTGGAGGACTGCGTGGTCTACGACCCGCGGCAGTACAACGGTGGGCTCACGGTCGACGAACTGCAAGCAGCCACGATGATCTTGTGGAAGGGTCATTGCTCGGTGCACGGGCGGTTCACCGAACAAGCCGTCGACGACGTACGCGCGCGGATCCCTGGCGTCAATATCTTGGTGCACCCCGAATGCCAGCATGAGGTGGTGCTGAAAGCCGACTTCATCGGCTCCACCGAGTTCATCATCAAGACCATCCAGCGGGCCGAGCCTGGCTCAAAGTGGGCCATCGGGACCGAGCTCAACCTGGTCAAGCGTCTCGCCCATGATCATCCGGACAAGGAGATCGTCTTCCTCGAGCAGCATGTCTGTTACTGCGCCACGATGAATCGGATCGACCTTCCACACCTTGTCTGGGCGTTGGAGAACCTGGCGCAAGGGCATGTCGTCAACCAGATCACCGTCGACCCGGAGACCGAGCACTACGCCAAGTTGGCGCTGCAACGAATGCTGGACCTGCCAGGTGAGACCGCCCGGGATTGACCCGATGAGTTCGACGGCCTGACAAGGTCAACATGACCATGGCCGAGTTCCACGCTTTGCTCAGCGATCTGGTTCTCGTCGAGTCACCGCGTTGGCATGATGATCGGCTCGTCTTCTCCGACTGGGGTGCTGGCGAGGTGATTGCTGTGGACCTCGACGGCGGCCGCGAGGTGATCACGAGGATAGATGCAATGCCGTTCTGCCTCGATCGGCTGCCCGACGGGCGGTTACTGGTCGTCGCCGGCGAGCGGCTGCTGGTCCGGGAACGCGATGGAGCCCTGAGCAAATATGCCGACCTGGGAGCCGTCTCCTCCAAGCCGTGGAACGACGTGGTGACTGATGGCCGTGGCAATACTTACGTGAACAACATCGGCTTCGACTTTCCCGAGGGTGAATTCGCCCCCGGTCTTATCGCGCTGGTCGACCCCGACGGGAGGGCTCGCCAGGTTGCCGAAGGCCTGTCGTTCCCGAATGGCATGGCAGTCACTCCAGACAACTCGACCTTGATCGTGGCGGAGTCTTACGGCGGCGTGCTGACCGCGTACGACATTGCCCCAGATGGCGGCCTTTCCGGGTCTCGCGTGTGGGCCGATCTCGACGGTGCGGCTCCAGACGGCATCTGCATCGACGCCGAAGGCGCCGTCTGGTTCGCCGAGGTGCCTGGCCGCCGGTGCGTTCGAGTGCGCGAAGGTGGCGAGGTGCTGCAAACCATCAGCTCCGAGCTCGGCTGCTTTGCCTGTATGTTGGGCGGCCCTGAGGGAACAACCCTCTTCGCAACCGCAGCTGCTTGGCCGGACGCGATGACGCCTGGCTCGCGTACGGGTCAGATTCTCAGGACAGAAGTTTCTGTCCCTGGAGCCGGCTGGCCGGCTTAGAGACCTGCAAGCGGTCTGGTCCGAACTAACTGAGCTCCCGCTCAGCCGGGGATCAGACCTTCCTCCGATTCGCTCAGCAGCTGCTGTACTTCCTCAACGGTCGAGTCGGCGGCCGGCAAGATCAGATCGGAGTCCTCGAGCTCCTCGTCCGGCACCGGAGTGCCCGTTGTCCGGATCCGGTCCAGCAGTGTGTGCAGCGCCTGCGTCAGCTGATTTTGGTCACCAGCGACGACGGCTTGCTCCACAGCATCATCGAAGGAGTTAAGGGCGCGTAGCGCCTCATCAGTCAGGCGCCATTGACCTTCATTAAGGATCCGAACGATCATCGCAGGTCACCCTGCGGCTGAGCCGGGGGTGCTTCCTGAGCCTGGCTGGGAGGCGCTTGGTATTGCTGCGGAGGTTGCGCATCCAGGCTCGGCGGCTGCGCAGCCTGGCTCGGGGGCTGCTGACCCTGCCCCTGGCCTTGCTGGCCCTCAATTGCTTGGGGTGCAGCAGCAGGACCGGCGCCCAACGCTGCCTTCATCCGGGCGAGCTCGTTCTCCACATCGGATGTGGAGGCTAGCTGTTCCAGCTCGAGTGTGATGTCGTCCTTGGCCGTCCCGGTGGGATCGTCCAAAGCACCACTGGCCAGCAGCTCATCGATGGCACCGGCACGGGCCTGTAATTGGGCTGTTTTGTCCTCGGCCCGCTGAATCGCCAGGCCGACGTCCCCCATCTCCTCACT
Source organism: Actinomycetota bacterium (assembly GCA_046726195.1). Lineage (GTDB taxonomy): Bacteria > Actinomycetota > Actinomycetes > Propionibacteriales > Propionibacteriaceae > Microlunatus. Next base: position 7,095 of record JBKPAB010000161.1, on the reverse strand, counting down.
GATCCCCGAGAAAGCCTCATTGATCCGGGTCTGCGCCTCCGCCGCAGAGTAGGTGGCCTTGATCGTCTCCTTCTTGGTCCGGAAGGCGTCCACCTTGGCCTGCAGTCGCTGGCTGGCGCGCGTGAGCTTCTCCTCTTCCGATTGCAGCTGTGCGTGCTGCACCTGCAGGTCGCTCAACTGTTGCTGCAGGCCGGACCGACGTGTCAAAGCTTCACGGGCGAGATCCTCTCGACCGATCTCAAGTGCCTTTTGAGCCTGATTGGTCAGCTTGTCGGCCTGGTTGTTCAGCTGATTGGCCTGGAGCTCGATCCGTTTGCGGCTCGTCGCCACATCGGCGACGCCGCGGCGGACTTTCTGCAGCAGCTCAAGCTGACGCTGGTAGGAGTAGTCGAGGGTTTGCCGCGGATCTTCGAGTTTGTCCAGGGCCTTGTCGGTCTTGGCGCGAAAGATCATCGAGATCCGCTGAAAAATGCCGCTCATGAGATGTCAGCTAGTCCTTCCAGACTCCGGTTCCGCGCGGCGGGGGCCGCTCACAGGCTTCAACCGTATCTCTGCGGGGAAACCGAACACAGCGCGGGAGGAGAGTAGTTTCGTGTTTGGGGTGATCCCCTGAGACAATCCAGGGCCAGACCCGCCGGACCCTGTTGCTCAGCACGCGTCGCAGAATCAATGAGAGGGACCCGTGGCACTTTTTCGCCGCAACAGCCAGGCCGCCGAGCCGGTGCCGCCAACACCGACTGAGTCTGCTCCTACTGGCAAGAAAGACCGTCCGACGCCGACTCGCAAGGAAGCTGAGGCAGCGCGACGTCAGCGCATGACCACAAAACTTAGCAAGAAGGAATCCCGGGCCGTTGCTAGCCGGGAGGCACGCGCAGCGCGCATGAGGGCTATGAGCGCGCGAGAAGCCGCACCTGAGAAAGCGTTGATGCGTGACTACATCGACTCTCGCTTCAACGTGGGCGAATACCTCTTGCCTTCCGTCGTAGTGATCTTGGCCGTGACCATCATCGGCAGTTACTGGCCCACTGTGACACTGATAGCCACCCTGGCGATGTACCTGTTCATTCTGGGAGTGTTCGTTGACGGCTATCTGATGTGGCGCGGCTTCAAAAAGGTCTTGGCGGCCCGGCTGCCCAACACCCCACCGAAGGGTTTGCTGCTCTATGGAATGACACGGAGCACCCAGATCCGGCGCTTCCGCTCACCTCCTCCGCGGATTAAGCGCGGTGAGACGTACTAAACGAGATGGAACGCCGCCACATCCCATGAGCGACGAGGTAACCCCATGAGCTGGCGCTGGGTGCCCGACCAGAAACCAGGGTCCAGCCGCTCGAATGCCGATGCGCCTTCCATTAACCGCACGTTCCAGACTCAAGGCGAGGCGGAGACCTGGCTCGGCGAGTTCTACCCAAGCTTGCTTAAAGCCGGCGTCCGGGCGGTAAGCCTTTATGAGGCCGATCGGCTGGTGTACGGGCCTATGTCTTTGGAGCCGGACGTCTGACGCCTAACGCCTCTCTCACCTCTGCAGGAACGCACGTACACGTTCGTTCCTGATGCGATGCACACGTTGCAACGTGTGCAAGGCGCAGGGAGCGAACGTGCACGTGCGTTCCTGCAGAAGAAAGCGGCTGCCCGCTAAGGTCGGTTGGTGCCGACTCCTGATTACGTCACCACCATTCGGAGGGCGTACGGACCGGGCAGGTTGTTGCTGCCTGGCGTCTCCGCGGTGGTGGTCCGAACCGACTTGGAGCCAGGCCGGCTTCATCTGCTTCTGACAAAGCGGAGTGACACGGGGCTATGGAGCTTGCCAGCGGGGATAGTGGAGCCCTCGGAGCAGCCGGCCGCTGCAGCTCTCCGTGAGTTATTCGAGGAGACTCGAGTCACTGCCCAGGTGGAGCGGCTCGCCTTGCTCACTACCGATCCGGACGTGGTCTATCCGAACGGTGAAACCTGCCAATTCGTCTCGATGTGCTTCCGGTGCCGCTACATCTCTGGTGAGGCGCAGGTCGGCGATGAGGAGTCCCTCGAGGTGGCCTGGTTCCCCGCGGACGACCTACCGGAGAGCCTGAGCGAGATCCAGAGACGCCGCATCCGCTGCGCTCTGGAAGATCGAGACGACTGCGTCTTCGACGTTTAAGACTCCCGTACGCCGGGGGTCACAAAGGGTGGTTTGGAGATCACGAAAGGTTCCTGGCGGCGCCTGATGTCCACCAGCACTACGTCTCCATCATTGAGGGCAGCCTCGATCAGGGCGAGGGCAATGCCGATCTTGAGGGTGGGTGAGTAGGTGCCTGAGGTGACGGTGCCAACCTCGGTGCCATCAGGCGCGCGAACCACCATGCCCGGCCGCGGAATCCCCCGGCCAGTCGCCCGCAGTCCTCGCAGCAAGCGTTTGGCACCCACTTGCCTTTCGGCGCGAAGCGCATCGGCTCCGAAGAATGATTCCTTCTTCCAGCCGACCGCCCAGCCAAGTCGCGCTTGGACCGGCGTGATTGTTGGCGAGATGTCTTGACCATGCAACGCGTAGCCCATTTCGGTCCGCAGGGTGTCCCTGGCCCCGAGTCCAGCAGGCTGCAACCCATAGGGTTCGCCGGCAGCTAACACGGCATCCCACACGGCTGCGGCAGCACTGACCGGAACAACGAGCTCGTAACCGCGTTCCCCGGTGTAACCGGTACGGCAGACGGTCATCGGCGTTCCCCGGTAGTCGGCGTCCACGAACGTCATGTAGTCGTGGCCCGCCGGGAAGCCGGCGGCCGACAGCACCTCATCGGAGTGCGTGCCCTGAACGGCCAGTACTGCGAAGTCGCGATGCTGGTTAGTCACAGTGACGCCGTCCGGCGCGGCTTCGGCGAGCACCGCCACCACCTGCGCACAATTCGCCGCATTGGGGATCAACAACACCTCGTCAGAGGATTTGAGGTAGGCGATCATGTCGTCGATCACGCCGCCCTCGGCGTTGCACAGCAATGTGTACTGGGCCTGACCTGGGCCGATCTTGCCGAGGTCGGCGGTCAGGCACCGGTTCACGAAGTCCGCTGCACCTGGCCCGGCCACTGTCGCTTTGCCGAGATGGCTGACATCGAAGATGCCGACGGCGTTGCGCACGGCGGAATGCTCGGCCAGCACTCCCGCGCCGGCGTACTCCAGCGGCATCAACCAGCCGCTGAACGCAGCGAACTTGGCGCCAGCGGTGACATGTCGCTCGTGCAGCGGCGACGTCAGTAGTTCGCCTGTATCGGCACCTTGGGCCAAGGTCTCCTCCATATTCCCGTTAGCCAGCGATGCAGATCAGGATCTGCTATGTCCACGACGGGCTAACCTGTTCACGCCTCATTTGATCACGCCAACTAACTGAAGGATGGCCCTATCGTGCCCACTCGGATGCTGCCTTCGCTCGCTACCGCCAAGGCTGTGCCGCGCAATGTCGATGTGCTGGTGGTGGGCTTGGGCGAGTCAGGGATACAAGAAGTCCCAGAGCCGAACGCTCGTGCGTTCACCAAACGCTTCGGTATGTCCGTAGGCGAGATGGCGACCTCGCTCGGCGCGAAGGCCAGCGCAAACTCCAAGCGAACCCTCCCCGCGGCCGGCGATGGACCACGCATTGTGGTCGTCGGACTCGGCTCAGAGCAGCCGAGTGCGGAGGATCTGCGGCGTGCAGCCGGGGCGGGCGTACGCCACGCAGCCTCGCTCGCTGGGAGCGAGGGCCTTTCGGTAGCCGTCTCGCTGGGCACCGCCGACTCAGAGCAGCTTGCTGCGGTTGCCGAAGGTGCACTGCTCGGCAGCTACCAGTACGAGCCGATCAGCGCAGAGCCGGCCAAGGGCGGCAAAATCGAGACAATCACGGTGGTCCACAAGGGTGGCGTGAAGGACGAGTCGATCACGTCGGCCGCCAACATCGTCGTGCAAGCGGTTATGACAGCACGCGATTGGGTTAACCAACCGGCGAACCTGCTTTATCCGGAGTCGTTTGCCGACCAAGTGCGAGACCTGGTCCGCGACAGCGATATCACAATCGAGGTGCTCGACGAGACCGCGTTGAGCCAGGGCGGCTATGGCGGCTTGATGGCGGTCGGCGGCGGGTCATCGCGGCCGCCGCGGCTGGTCCGGCTCAGCTACAGCCCGGGCGGGGCGAAGTTCCATCTGGCTCTGGTGGGCAAGGGCATCACCTTCGACAGCGGTGGCCTCAACCTCAAGCCAGCTGAGGGCATGTACACCATGAAATGTGATATGGCCGGAGCCGCAGCTGTGCTGGCAGCAGTGCACGCAATTGCGCGGCTTGGGCTCGGGATCAAAGTCACCTCGTATGGTGCCCTCGCGGAGAACATGCCATCCGGCAGCGCGTACCGGCCCTCAGACGTGCTGTCAATCTATGGCGGCAAGACGGTCGAGAACGGAAACTCTGACGCCGAGGGCCGACTCGTCCTGGCGGACGCAATCGCACGGGCGAACGAGGACCAGCCGGATCTTGTGGTCGACGTTGCGACCCTGACTGGAGCTTGTGTGGTAGCTCTCGGGGAGCGTACGGCTGGTCTCATGACGACCGACGACGCGACGGCTGAGCTTGTGCTCGGCGCCGCCGAGGCTGCTGGTGAGGAGGTTTGGCGGCTGCCAATTCCTGGCGAGATCCGCAGCAAGCTCGACTCCAAAGTTGCTGACCTGCGCTCCGTCGTATCGAATCGCTGGGCGGGTGCGTTGGTGGCGGCCGCGTTCCTGCGGGAATTTGTGGCAGAGGGCACGCCCTGGGCACACCTCGATATTGCCGGCCCGGCGTTCCACGACGCCGAGCCCTACGGGTACGTTGCGCCAGGCGGGACTGGTGTCGGGGTACGCACGCTGATCGCTCTGGCCCGCAGGCTGGCTGACCGTCACAACTAAGCTGACCGTCACAACTAAAGGGCATGCACTGCGACAAGCTCAGCGCGCATTGCGCCCTGAGCCTGTCGAAGGGCGCTGACGGCGCGCCGGAAGTGGTTGCACTGCCAGCAGTCGTGGCGATTAACTGCGCATAACGCCCTCGACGAGGAGGAGACATGGCGCAGTCAGACGACGCAGCAACTTCCGGCGCGCCGAGCACCGCGGTCGCCGACGTCTTTCCGACTCACAATGTGGGCAAACCCGAAATGCGGGAGATGCCGGCTGAGCCCAAGCAGTACTGGCGCCTGATCGGCCCCGGCATCATCGCCGCCGGCGTCGGTCTCGCCTCAGGTGAGTTCATCCTCTACCCCTATATCGCCTCCCAAGTCGGGCTGGTCTTTGTCTGGGCGGCCTTAGGAGTCGCGGTGCTGATCTGGTCGATCGTGCTGTTCGGCACGCTGTCGGTGCTGACCTTCCGGGCCCAGCTCGAGAGCCTGTTCGGCGGCTGACCGCCTGCCGTCATGGATCTGGTTGTTGGGCTGGACTCCGGCACCACGGCGACCAAGGCAGTGGCCGTGGCTGCCGACGCCGCAGTCATCGCCACCTCCAGCGTCGGATACCCGCTGCTGGTGCCGGAGCCCGGCCATGCCGAGCTCGATCCAGTGCGGTTGCAGCAGGCGGCGGTCCAAGCGGTGGCCGAGGTTGCCACGCAGGTCCGACAGCAGGACCACCGCGTTATCGGGCTCTGCCTGAGCGCGGCGATGCACGGGCTTGCGCCGCTGGATGGCGCCGGCTCACCGACCGGGCCGCTGATCACCTGGGCGGACAGCCGCGCCGCAGAGGAGTCGCGCAGCCTCGAGCTCGGCTCGCGCGGGCAGTTGCACAAGCGGACCGGTACGCCAATCCATCCGATGTCCCCGCTCTCCAAGCTGCTGTGGTGGCGGCTGCATCACCCCGACGCTTTCGCCAGCACCCCGAAGTGGGGCGGAGTCAAGGAGGTGGTGCTGTCCGGACTGTGCGAGGACGCGTACCTGATCGACTTGTCATGTGCCTCCACCACCGGGCTCTACGACATCACGGCCCGTCACTGGGATCCAGAGGCGCTACAGCTTGCTGGTGTTGACGCCGAGCAACTGGCTGCTGTCGTGCCCACAACTCATGTGGTGACAACCGGTCTGCGCTCGGAGGTCGCCGATCAAACCGGCCTGCCGCGCGACCTTCCGCTCGTGGTCGGAGCTTCGGACGGCCCGCTGGCCAACCTGGGTGTGGGGGCAGTGGGCGAAGGAGTCGCAGCAGTATCTCTGGGTACCAGTGGAGCGATGCGCGCGGTACGACCCTCTCCGGCTGTGGATGAAGCGGCCCGGTTGTTCTGCTACGCGCTTACCGATGATCATTGGGTGCTCGGCGGAGCAATCAACAACGCCGGGTCGGTGGTGCGTTGGGCCAGTGCCACGTTAGGAATGGTGACCGAGGACGTCCATGGCGAGGAGCGGGACGCAGCAGACGGGCGGTTGCTAGAAGAAGCTGCGCGAGTGCCCTTTGGCAGCGACGGCCTGCTCTGTCTCCCGTACCTGCTGGGCGAGCGGGCACCCTGGTGGGAGCCCGGGCTGCACGGAGCCTGGATCGGGTTGCGTCGCCATCACGGGCGGGGACATCTGGTGCGTTCGGCCGTCGAGGGAGTCTGCATGCAGCTGGCATTGGTAGAGCTGGCTTTGGACGCGGCCGGTGTACACGTACGGGAGGTGCGCGCAACTGGTGGGGCTATGGAATCGCCAGTATGGCGTGAGGTGCTGTCGGCGGCCCTGGATCTGCCGGTCGGACTGGCGGCCTCGCCAGAAGGCGCCGGCACCGGAGCGGGGCTCCTCGGCCACTACGCCTTGGGCTCGCTGCCGGACCTCGATAGCGCCGCGGACCTGATCGCTGTGGATCGCGGGGACCCGCCGAATCCAGATGACGTTGCGACGCTGCGCCGGCTGTTGCCACTTCTGGAGCGCTGCACCGTGGAGCTCAAGCCCGTTTTCGCCGAGCTCGCTGCTGAGAAACCGGCTCTTCAGTAGTGCGGCGCTGATGCAGAAACCTATGTTTACGTGGGCTGCGTGCGGTCTGCACAGACATCCCATGCCGTTTGTTGTCAAGCTGCGTTGGTCAATTCGTGTTGGCTGCGGTGTGACCAGGCGGTTGCTTCGTCGTAGCGGGTGTGGGTTTTGAGGCAGCCATGGAGAATGCCAACGAGCCGGT
>JBKPAB010000160.1:0-10067 GCA_046726195.1 Actinomycetota bacterium | reverse complement strand
TGTCTGACACGATGGAGCGGGTTTGCGAATCTGCGGAGGAGGGGAGTCATGTCTGAGTTCGACGACGAGGAGTACGAGTCGTTCGAGCTGGACGGCGCGGGCAAGAGCGCCGAACCGACGCGCGGGCCGGCAGACACCGAGGATGAGCTGGACGACGAACTCGAAGATGACGAGGATTTCGATGAGGTCGATCTTGAGGATGCCGCCGACGACGAGATCGACTTCGTGCTCGCCGCGTATCGGGAGGACGGTCAGCCGTACGTGCAGGCGTTGGGCAAGGACCTCGCCAACGACCTCGACGAGTTGATCATTCAGTTGCGCCGACTGCCCGGCGATGCCGGTGCACTGGGGTTCGTCAGCCTGGTCGAAGAGGTGTTCGTGATCACTCGGGTGCGTGGGCAACACGTCCAGGTCCTGCTATCCGACGCAGCTGCGGCGAGCGACTGGCCGATAGCGCGAGATGTCGTGGACTATCTCGGGGAAGAGCCCCTCGACGAGGACGAGGAGGAGGGCGAGCCGATCGGCGACCTGGGCATTGTCGCGGACCTCGGGCTGAGCGACTTCGACATGGGTGCCATCATCGACAACCTCGATTTGACCAGCGTTGAAATGCTGATCGAGATCGCCGACAAGATCAAGCTCAATCCGGAGTTCCGCAAGGCTGTTGAAGCAGCCGTTGGGTGAGCGAGTTCGGCGGGTGGGGCCAGTGGGAAGACTCGATGCGGCTGGCCCTGGAACAGGCACGGATGGCAGCTAGCCATGGCGATGTGCCGATTGGCGCGGTGGTAATTGATCAGGCTGGGAAAGTGTTGGCCGCAGCCGGCAACGAAAGGGAGATCAGACACGATCCGACCGCACACGCCGAGCTCTTGGCACTGCGGGAGGCGTCTCGACGGCTGCGATCGTGGCGGTTGAGCGGACTCACCCTTATCGTGACGCTGGAGCCGTGCACCATGTGTGCTGGCGCGCTTGTGGTGGCTCGGGTGACCCGGCTGGTCTTCGGCGCCTTCGATCCCAAGGCGGGGGCGGTCAGCTCGCTCTTCGATGTCGTACGCGATCCCAGACTCAACCATCGCGTGGACGTACGCAGCGGGGTCCTCGAGGCGGAGTGCAGCGCCCTTTTGAAGGACTTTTTCAGGAGCCGCTGAGCAGCCTGACGAATTGCGGTCTGAGCCTGTCGAAGACGCCCTTCGAGTACGTTCCCTTTGGCCTCGATGTTTAGCGGTTAAACTAAGTCATATGACTAAGTCCGTAGGCGTCCATCAAGCCAAAACGCACCTGTCCCGGTTGCTCGACGAAGTCGCCAGAGGTGACGAAATCGAGATTACGAACCGCGGCCGCGTCGTTGCGCGTTTGGTCCCGGCTGAACGCCGAATGCCTCACTACGGATTTGACGCTGGGCGGGTATGGATCGCTGAAGATTTCGATGCTCCGTTGCCCCAGGAGTTGTTGGCTTCCTTCGAGCGATGAGAGTCCTGCTTGACACCCAAGTTGTGCTCTGGGCAGGGGCCGCGCCTGAACGTCTGGGGAGCGCCCAGCGGCTGATGGATGAGGCCGAGGAACGGCTCATATCCAGTGCAACGACCTGGGAGGTCGTGATCAAGTCAGCCCTCGGCAAGGTTCGCCTGGCTATGCCGATCGGGGAATGGATCCAGCGAACCCTCAGCCAGTTGGCTGCGCAGGCGCTGCCGGTCACCAACGAGCACGCGGCAGCGGTCGCAGAGCTAGAACCGATTCATCGAGATCCGTTCGATCGGATGCTGATCGCCCAAGCACGGCAAGAGTCCGCCCTGCTGCTCACCGCCGACAAAGCGCTCGAGCCTTACGGCGCAGCAGTACGCGTCATCAGCTGAGCCTGGGCGAAGCCCGACGGGCATGAAAACGGGTCGCCCCGCCGCTACACCTTGGTAATCTCTCCGGCGGTGGCGTGTCTGAGCGGCCTAAAGAGCGCGCCTCGAAAGCGCGTGAGGGGCAACCCTCCGCGGGTTCAAATCCCGCCGCCACCGCCAGACTGACCAGGCCAAACGCGAGCCGTGGCGGCTGCGTTTTGCGTGTGGTCTCAATTTGGTTTCAATTGGTCCCGATTGGTGTGTCTCTGTACGACGCTATGTGGCCAAGCCGCTGAGGACTTGCGCTATCACGCGAAGTCGTGGACCTATTCAGTCGACCCGCGGCGGGCTGTACGTGACGGGTGTCTGGCTCTCTGGAGCTTCTCAAATCAACCCCCGCCACGGACTGAAGAGCTTCCAGACCGGTGGGGCAGGGTGGCAGCGGAGGCGTTACGTCGATCCGCGCAACGAGCGGCTCCCCCAAGATCTGCTGGGTTGACTGCCCAGCGTTCAGCACCACTTGTCGGCCAGCCGGTCAGCGTGCCCACAAGACGTAGAGAAGGTGCAAAATGCAACTACAGCAAGCAATCACCCCGCGGCTGCATGCATCTGCCAGATGCGAGTGCATCTTGCCGCTGCCTGAATCGATCGGTGGGTGGGGAGGTCCAGGGTCGGATGGACGCACAGATCTCCCTGCGGGTGAACGGCACGGATCGATCGCTAATCGTTGATACTCGCACGACCCTGTTGGATGCGCTTCGAGATCGACTCGGAGTCACCTCGCCGAAGAATGGCTGCGACCACGGTCAGTGCGGCGCATGCACGGTGTTGCTCGACGGTCGGCGGGCCATCATCTGCCTGGCGTTCGCGGTTGCCCACGACGGAGCAGAGATCATTACCGCTGAGGGGCTCGCCGAGGGAGACGCACTCCACCCGATCCAGCAGGCCTTTCTCGAGATGGATGCGCTGCAGTGCGGGTATTGCACGCCTGGGCAAGTGTGCTCGGCGGTTGGCATGTTGGCCGAGGCGGAACGGGGAGCTCCAAGCTACGTCAGCGACGATCTCATCGGTCCCATCGAGTTGAACGATGACGAGATTCGCGAGCGGATGAGTGGCAACCTGTGCCGTTGCGGGGCCTACGTCAACATTGTGGCAGCGATCCGGCGGGTCGCCTGCGCGGAGTCAGCGTCGTGATGCCGTTCGAGTTCCTACGCGCCGAGGATGTCGCTGGCGCGGTCGCCGCAGTCACGGAGCACCCTGACGCGGTGTATCTGGCTGGCGGCACCAACCTGGTTGACCGCATGAAGCTGGGGGTGGCGACGCCCAGCCTCGTCGTCGATATCACCCACTTGCCGCTGGATCAGATCCTCGAGCTGTCGGATGGCACGGTTCGGATCGGCGCGCTTGTTCGCAACAGCGATCTCGCCGCGCACCTGTTGATCCGGGAGCGATATCCGGTCCTATCCCAAGCGTTGCTCGCCGGTGCGTCGGGTCAATTGCGCAACCTGGCGACGACGGCCGGGAACCTGCTGCAGCGCACCCGATGCGTGTACTTCCAAGATGTGAGCATGCCGTGCAACAAACGCGAGCCTGGCACGGGCTGCTCGGCGCGGGAGGGCTATACCCGCCACCACGCGATCCTCGGTGCATCAGCGGGTTGTGTTGCGGTGCATCCGTCGGACATGGCCGTCGCGATGGCCGCGCTGGATGCTTCGGTGGTAGTCACGGGCAGGACCGGTGAGCGAAGCATCCCGGTCAACGACTTGCACCGCCTTCCCGGCGACACGCCCCAGCGAGACACGGTCTTGACGCACGGGGAGCTGATCACCGCGGTTGACCTGCCCCCGCTCTCGTTCTCACAACACTCCGCCTACCGCAAGGTCCGCGATCGTGCTTCGTACGCCTTCGCCCTCATCTCCGTCGCGGCTGCGCTGGACCTGAGCGACCATCGGGACGCAGCGGGGGTTCCGACCATTCGAGACGTCCGGATCGCGTTCGGTGGAGTTGCTCACAAACCTTGGCGCGCCACTGCAGCCGAGAACTTCCTGCGCGGCGCGGTGGCGAGTGTGGAGAGTTTCCGCGAGGCTGCCGATGTCGAGCTCGCCCAGGCGGAGGCACTCAACGACAACGCATTCAAGGTCCCAATGGTCCGCAACACGGTCGCGTCCCTGCTCGCGGATCTCACCCGACGCCAGGTCGGAGATACAGGTGGCGACCTCGCCGGCCAGGAGCAGAAACCGTGAGCACCGGCCTTCGTGGTCAATCGATCGGTGTCGGCCTTGGACGGCTGGACGGAGTCCCCAAAGTCCGAGGAACGGCCCCGTACGCGTATGAGCAGCCCGTGCCGCAGCCTGCTTATCTTTATCCGGTCCAGGCCACGATCGCCAGGGGAACGGTGGTCCGGATTGACACCGGAGCGGCGGAAGCGCTGGACGGTGTTCTGGTCGTGTTGACCCATCTCAACGCACCCCGACTGGTTGACACGAAGGACCCAGAGCTGTTGGTACTACAGTCAGCGGCTGTCGGGTTCCGCGGTCAATTCATCGGGGCCGTGGTCGCGGAATCCTCCGAGATCGCGCGACACGCCGCGGGTCTAGTGGAGGTCGCATACGCGCCCGCGCCCCATAACTCAGCCTTCAGCGTCGCCGAGCATGGCCACATCTCACCGGGGAGCGCGCCGGGTCTTCCGCGGCAGGTGAGCGAGGCCGAGATCGAGGCCGCACTTGCGGGCGAGCATGGCCACGTCTCACTGGAGAGCGCGCAGGGCCTTCCGCGGCAGGTGAGCGAGGCCGAGATCAACGCCGCACTCGCAGCGGCGTCGACGGCTGTAGACCAGACGTACACGACGCCCCCGGAATACAACGTGCCGATGGAGCCTCACACGTCCGTCGCGATCTGGAATGACGGCATCCTCACCATGTACGAGTCGACGCAGGGCGTTCATAACTTCCGGGCGGGCTTGGCGCCGCTGTTCGACCTAGAGCTGGACCAGGTCCGGGTCATCTCGCCGTATGTCGGCGGCGGATTCGGCTCCAAGATCGAGGTTCACGCGCAGGCCGTCCTCGCGGCAATGGCGGCACGCGAACTGCCCGGTCGCGCCGTGAAGGTGGCCTTGACCAGGCAGCAGATGTTCTCGCTCAGCGGTTACCGTCCACCGACCATCCAGCACGTGCGGCTCGGGGCCGACCGGGATGGCACACTCACCGCAGTGGCCGTCGATGTGTTCGAGCAGAACTCCAGAACGAAGGAGTTCACCGAGGGATCCGATGGACCGGCGCGCATGATGTACGCAGCTCCGCAGCGTCGGACGACTAATCGCCCCGTCGTCCTCGACGTTCCCGTTCCAACGTGGATGCGGGCGCCCGGCAGGTGCGCCGGGATGTTTGGGCTTGAGGTGGCCATGGACGAACTCGCCGCCGCGTGCGCCGTCGACCCCATTGTCCTGCGGATTCGCAATGAGCCACAGGTCGACCCGGAGACCGGGCAACCGCACGCGTTCCGGCATCTTCTCGACTGCCTACAGCTGGGTGCGGAACGATTCGGCTGGGAGCATCGCGACCCGGCGCCGCGGGCTCGACTGCATCACGGCTGGTGGAGCGGCATGGGCGTTGCCAGTGCGACGTACCCGGACTTTCGCGTACCGGAGAACACCGCCCACATTCGCTACGAGGCCGATGGCACCTACGTCGTCCGGATTGCGGCGGCCGACATCGGAACCGGAAGCCGGACCGCGCTGACGCAGATTGCCGCCGAGGCGCTGGGCTGCCCGGCGCAATGCGTGCGGATGGAAATCGGTGACTCAAGCCTCCCGCGCGCGTCCGTCGCAGGCGGTTCGTTCGGGACGATCAGTTGGGGGGCAGCCATCGTCGCGGCGGCGGAGGCGTTCCGCGATCAGCACGGCGCCGACCCGGAGCCGGGGGCGCAGACAGAGGCTCACGCGCCGGGGAGTATCGATGATGATAGGTCGCGGCATTCTTTTGGCGCCCAGTTCGCCGAGGTTCGGGTCACCGCTGACACCGGCGAGATCCGGGTCTCGCGGATGCTCGGTGTTTTCTCTGTCGGCCGCATCATCAACCCCGTGACCGCACGCTCCCAGTTCATCGGCGGAATGACCATGGGCATCGGGATGGCCTTGCATGAGCATGGGGTCATGGACCCGCGCTCCGGCACCGTCGTGAACCATGACTTCGCCGACTACCACATCCCGACCTGCGCAGACATCGAGGACATCGACGCGATCTGGCTCGAGGAACCGGAAGCGCCTCCAGGCGTACTGGGAGCTCGGGGCTTGGGCGAGATCGGCATTGTCGGCGCAGCAGCCGCGATCGCCAACGCCGCCTACCACGCGACGGGGGTCCGAGTGCGGAACCTTCCGCTGACCCCGGATGCTTTCCTGTCCTGAGTTGACCGGCGCCGGTTTCCAAGTTCCTCGCGCTGCGGATCTCGCTTCGCGAGGGTTCCACCTATACGAACGGTCTGAACCACCAGCCGGTGTAACGGTCCTTCCCCTGGAAACTTCACTCCAGATGACCTGTGATCGTCGAATTAGGCGTAAGTCGAGTGACGTGGCTGCATCTAGAGTGAACTTTCCAGGGGCCGAAACCTCGGCGGCTGCGTCTGCGCAGTGGTCTCAACCGTCGCGCTGTCGGATCACTCACAACCGGCATGCCCCTAAAGTCCTCAAAGAAATCCGAGAGGCGGTGTCGGATTGGGCGGAAGTGTTCGTAGCAGGGTGAGAGGCCGCCCACGAGGGACGCCCCAGGGAGAAGGGAACCACGATCATGAAGCTTTCGACCATCACACACGTCTCCGTCGACGGAGTGATGCAGGGACTCGGCGGGCAGGACGAAGACCGCAGGGGCGGATTCGAGCGCGGCGGATGGGCCTTGCCGCTGTTCGACGACGAGGGCGGGACGATTCTCGGCCAGGTCTTCCAGCGCGCCGACGCGTTCCTGTTCGGCCGGCGGACCTACGAGATCTTTGCGCGCTCCTGGGGAACCGGGTCCTGGGGCGCAAACCAGGGCAACAACCCGATCTCAGTAGCGTTGAACACGCGGCCCAAGTACGTGACATCGACCACGCTCACCGACCCGCAATGGGCGGACACGACCGTCCTCTCCGGAGACGTCGCCGCCGCCATCGGCGAGCTGAAGGCTAAGCCGACGGGTGAGCTGCAGGTGCACGGCAGCGGCAGGCTGGTCCGTTGGCTGTTCGACAAGCAGCTGGTCGACGAGATCACCCTGCTCATCTATCCCGTGGTCATCGGCCAGGGCACACGCCTGTTCCCCGACACCGGCCCAGACGCAGCGCTCGACCTGGTGGAATCGCGGTCCACCGCAAAGGGGGTAACGATCCAGGTCTACCGGTCGGCCGGGCGCCCGCAGTATGCAACGTAGGTGACGAGGGCCAGCCCTACCGAAGGGCGGAGAACGAGCGCGATCTTCGGAACGGAATCCTTACGCGAGCTGGAAATCTTCGACCGCATTCACGACGGCCTGGTCTCGGCTGCCCTCGGTCGACTCAACCGCCCTTCCTATGAGAAGTTCGCGTGGCCGCATGTCAGTCGCCGATGTCGACCAGGCCGGGGCACCCAGAGGACCCCACTCGGCCTCGCGCGACACGCCCTCAGCGATGTCGCGCCAGAGCCGGACCTGCGCCCGCTCCCACGCCTCGCCCATCATGACGTCGAGATCAGGTCCGAACCCGCCCGATGAGCCCGGGCAGGGAGTCACCTCACCGAAGACGATCCGACCACGGATGTCGTAGAGGTCGATGCGCGAGAACGGAGCTCGGATGACGACTGAGACGCGTTCGGCCACATCGAACACGTCGTCCAGCGCGGGGGGCAGCGGGATGGTCGGGTCTGTCGGCATGCCGCGATACGTGTCGAAGTCCGTGCCGTTCCTATCGACGACGCGATGCATGCCGGCCCCTCCGGGGCGGTGCTCAAGGGCCCGACGCAGACGGGCGACCGGAGCCTCGCCGTAGAACGTGTAGACCTTAATGTCGACCGGGAGGGCTCCGCTGCCGTCGTCGAGGAACTCCTCGGCGCCGAACGGAGGCCCGATCTTCCGCTGCGCGGCGAGCGCGGCAAGGTCCGCGGTCAGCTCTTCGCTCGTGACCGTCGCGTCGCGGGTTGCAACCTGCCAGCCGCCGTCGACCCTGCGCAGCGGGCGCACGCCGCGCGTCGCGGCCCCGAAGGCGCTCTTGATCACGACGGCGTCAGGGAGCTCGTCCCACGGGATTTCGGCGGGGTCGTGCCACCGGCCCAACTGCTCGGGCACGTCTATGCCGTGGGACCGGACGAGGTCATAGACGTGGAACTTGCCGCTGCTGATCACGCTCCGGCCGGGTGCGCCGAGCTTGGACTCCCACGCCCGGAGCCGCCGCTCCTCTTCGAGGCGCACCTCGTAGGACGGACTCTTTGCCAGTCGGCGGCGCTCATTCTCTAGCTGCTGCACGCGCCGGGTGAGGTCGGCGATGCGCTGGTCGCGGTCGGCGATGCGCTGCTCGTAGTAGGCGATGCGCTCGTCCCGGCGCGAGACCGGGCCGAGACGGGCGAAGGCAGATCGCACGAGCCGGCGAGACACGGGCTCAGGCTATCCAGCTTCGCGCGGGTGCGGGGGAGAATGCTGAAATCACCTCGCGCGGCCAGGGCCACGTCAGTCCGAAGCGTGAAGTGCATGTCCTGGCTCCACGACGTCTAACGGAGAGCGAAATGATCAGAGTCATCGAGAACATGCCACTTGGAACAATCGGCCTCGAAGCCGTAGGAAAGGTGACCGAGGACGACTACCGCGACGTACTTGTTCCTGCTGTCAGTGCAGCGCTAGAACGCGGGGACGTGCGGCTGCTCTATGTCCTTGGCGAAGACTTCGACTCATACTCGCCGGGCGCTCTATGGGCGGACACAAAGTTGTTTGCCGGACACCCCAAGGGCTGGAAGAAGGTGGCTATCGTCTCCGACGCCGATTGGCTGGAGAACAGCGTCAAGGCCTTCGGTTGGCTGATGCCGGGTGAGATCAAGGTCTTCGAGACCGACGAGACCCATGAAGCCAAAGAATGGCTAGTTGGGCTGGACGACGAAGACTAAACACGGTTTGCCTACCCTGCCCCGCGTCACCTGGGCGGCTGATACTGCGCGCGAGCGTCAGGAAGCGAGGCCGGAGAGTTAGAGTGAAAGGCTGCAAACAAGCGGTCCGGTGATGTCGTCATGAGCGAACGAGTGCGTGCCGATCACGTTCCGGCGGCTTCGCGGTTGGAGTACTGCCGTACACGTCCCGCCAATCGTTATAACCCGTCGGATTGCCGCGAATGTAGACCATGCCGTTGATCGACGAGCTGCCTCCCAATGTTCGTCCGTGCGGCCAATCATCCGCCCGGCGTTGCGGCATCGTGAAGTCCTGCCAAGCTAGGGGACCTGCCACAACGTAGGCGTTGCGGCAGGCCCCGCTTCCAGCAACAGAACCTGGGTATCCGGGTCCTCGGTGAGCCGGGCAGCCAATACCGAGCCGGAGCTGCCAGCGCCGATGATGAGGTAGTCGAAGATGATCACTCCAGGTGTTTGAGTAGCTGTCCTGGCCATTCTCATGACGATATGTGCCGTACCTCTTAGCACTGGGTGCACAGGGCTTCTCATCCCTGCACGGTGATCAGGAGAGAGCTCGAGCCATGCGCTGCACCGCGTCTTTGATGTGCTCGGGGCTGGTTCCAAAGTTCAAACGTACGAACCCGGCGCCCTCGTGGCCGTAGTCCAGCCCGCGACTGAGGGCGACGCGTCCTCGGCTCAGAAACGTCTCGGCAGGATCCTCACCAAGTTCGAGCAAGCGGCAATCAAGCCAGGCCAGGTAGGACGCCTGCGGTGGTGTCCATTTGATCTTTGGGAGCTCGAAGGCCAGCAGCTCGTCGAGCAGCTCTAGGTTTGCTGCCAGCTGGGCGCGTACTGCGTTGAGCCAGCGGTCGCCATGTATGAAAGCCGCCTCGGCGGCGATGACCCCGAGGAGTCCGACGCGATCGGTCAGTGGTGGAACGCGCTGCACCGCCTCACGAGCGCGATCAGACGCGGTGATCATCAGCGCCGCCTTGAGGCCCGCCAGATTGAACGCCTTGGATGCCGACGTGAGAACAATGCCGCGATCGCGCGCCGCCTCCGAAGCCTGCAACCACGGCGTATGCGTTGCGTTCTCAAGAACCAGTGGCGCGTGAATCTCATCAGCGAACACCCAGCATTCATAGCTG
>JBKPAB010000159.1:0-2559 GCA_046726195.1 Actinomycetota bacterium | reverse complement strand
TCTCCGATGAAGACGAGGCGGTGAAGATCGCCAACAGTACTGAGTATGGCCTGGTCGGGTACGCGTACACCAAAGACCTGGCGCGCGGCCAGCGCCTCATCGAATCACTGGAAACCGGGATGCTGGGCCTCAATGTTGGTGTGGTGTCGAACGCGGCCGCGCCATTTGGAGGAGTCAAACAGTCCGGAATCGGGCGTGAGGGTGGTTTTGAGGGAATTCGGGAGTACCTAAACACCAAGTACACCTTGACGCCGAACCCATTCGCCGGCTGATTCTTTAGCTGCGAGCGTCGCTAATCGCGCGCCGCCGCACGGAGGAGGAGCGAGCGGAGGCGTTCTTTCCTCTGCGAGCGACGACGACGGCGGCGGGTTCAGAGCGCGATGCGCGAGCAGCTTGGCAATGTTGCTGCGAGCGTCGCGCACGCCGGCGCGGGAACGAACGTGCACGTTCGTTCCACTCGCGATACACACTTTGCAACGTGTGTATCGCATCAGGAACGAACGTGTACGTGCGTTCCTGCAAAAGGAGGGAGAGAGCCGTCCACCTGGTTCGGACCGAGCCGAAGTAGGGTGCTGGCTGTGGGAGGGCCCGTTGCGGCAGATATCGCAGCAGATAAAGCCGAGCTGATCGAGCAGATCAAAACGCTGGCGATCGTACGCGGCAATGTCACCTTGTCCTCCGGGCGTACCGCCGACTACTACGTCGACATGCGCCGCGTCACCCTCGATGGGCGGGTGGCGCCGAGCATCGGCCGGGTGATGCGGGCCCTGGTTTCCGACTGGGACTTCGAGGCGGTGGGCGGCCTGACGCTGGGCGCCGACCCCGTTGCCACAGCCATGATGCATGCCGCCGCGACGGCCGGCGAGCGGCTCGATGCGTTCGTTGTTCGTAAGGAAGGCAAGGCACACGGCCTGCAGCAACGCATCGAAGGCCCGTCCGTGGCCGGCCGCCGGGTGCTGGCGGTTGAGGACACCAGCACCACCGGCGCTTCGGTGCTGACCGCCGTCGAGGCTTTGAGCGAGGCGGCAGCCCAGGTGATTGGAGTCGCGGTCGTCGTCGATCGCAACACTGGCGCCAAGGAGGCGGTCGAGGCGGCCGGACTGCCATACCGCGCTGCGATCACGGCAGCTGACCTCGGTCTGGAGTAAGGCCGCGGGCTCTGGAGATTCGCTCACCGGTTAGGGTGAATGTGGGGCTGAGGCTCGTGCGAAACCTAGATTGTGCCCTTCGACAAGCTTCAGGACACATGCATGCAAGCTAAGGAGATCTGATGGGTACCGCCATCACCGTGATCATCATCATCTTGGTGATCGTCGTCATTCTCGCGCTCATCGGTGTGAGCTCGTACAACGGCTTCGTCAAATCCCGCAACTTGATTCAGGAATCCTGGCGGCAGATCGACGTTGAGCTGAACCGCCGCTACGAGCTGATCCCGAACCTTGTGGAGACCGTCCGGGCGTACGCCGCCCATGAGCGCAACACCCTGGAAGACGTCACCAGGCTTCGCGGCCAGGCCCAGCAGCTGTCGCAATCCGAGGGCGCATTACCCAGCCAGGAGCGTGCTGATGTCGAGGCCGCGCTCTCCGGGGCGGTCCGGAATCTGATCGTCAGTGTGGAGGCGTACCCGGATCTGAAGAGCAACCAGAACTTCCTGGAGCTGCAGCGGCAACTCGCGGAGACCGAGGATCGGATCGCCGCGGGTCGGCGCTTCTACAACGCCAATGTGCGGGTCTACAACACCAAAGTCGAGTCGCTGCCGAGCAACATCATCGCCAATGCGTTCAAGTTCGAAAGGGCCGCGTACTTCCAGGTTGACGAACCGGCCGTACGCCAGGCGCCGGACGTGAACTTCGGCGAGATTGCCTATCGCGGCGATCAGGATCAGGATCAGCGGCAGCTGCCGCCGCAGCAGTCGGCGCCGCCCGTGCAGTTCGATCGAACAAGCGACTCGCTGCCCAATCCGCAGGAGTACCAGCAGTCGCCCCAGGGTTCCCAGCCGCCGCAGCAGCGCAGCTACCAGGCACCGCAGCAGGGGGGCGGGAGTTATCAGTCGCCGCAGCAGAGCGGCGGTAGTTATCAGTCGCCGCAGCAGGGCGGCTACGTTCCGCCCGAGACCGGGCCGCAGAATCCAGATCAGCGCTAGCAGTCCGGGGGTCGGGTGTGCCCGCGGAAATGACCTACCAACAGCTTGGACCTTCCGGCCTGACCGTCTCCACGATCGGAATCGGCTGTAACAACTTCGGTGCCCGGATGGCCGACGACGCCGTTCCGGACGTCGTGAACACCGCGATCGACGCCGGTATCACGCTCTTCGACACCGCCGACGTGTACGGCAACGCCGGCGGCTCGGAGACGCTGCTCGGCAACGCTCTCGGCTCCCGCCGTGACGAGGTGATCATTGCTACCAAGTTCGGCTCGGACATGCGGGGTGCCAACGGTCCGGATTGGGGTGCCCGCGGCTCCCGCCGGTACATCAGGATCGCGGTGGAGAACAGCCTGCGTCGCCTCGGGACGGACTGGATCGACCTCTACCAACTGCATGAGCCTGATCCGCATACG
>JBKPAB010000158.1:0-6502 GCA_046726195.1 Actinomycetota bacterium | reverse complement strand
CCACCTCCTGCGAGCCACGGAGCTGGGCGAACACACTGGACTTTTGGATTGGCACCATCGCCGGTGCGTCACTCAGGCGCGCATGCAACAGACCCAGGGAGAGCTGGAGGCCGCGCTTGGCCTACTTGACGAGGCTGAGCGTCTTTTTGTCAGAAGCCCGCTCCCGGACGTGCGTCCAATTGCGGCCCTGAAGGCCCGGATTTGGATTGCGCAGGGCAGATTGACTGAAACTTTGCAATGGGCGCGGGAACGGGGCCTGTCCATTGACGATGCACCCAGTTACCTGCGCGAGTTCGAGCAGCTGACATTGGCCAGAGCGCTCATCGCCCAGCACAGGAGTGAACGACGGGTAGGTTCGATCAGCGAGGCGCTCGGGCTGCTGGAACGGCTGCTCCCAGCGGCCGAAGCGGGCCGCAGAAAGGGGAGCGTGATCGAGATCTTGATGCTGCAGGCGCTCGCTCACAAGGCGAGGGGCAGCATGGCTCCGGCCCAGATGGCTCTGAAGCGCGCTCTGAGGCTGGCCGAACCGGAGGGCTTCGTCCGGCTCTTTGTAGATGAAGGTCCGCCGATGGCTCGTCTCCTCCACGAGGCCGCTGCCCGTGGAACGGTGCCGCATTACACCCAGCGGTTGTTGTCAGCCTTCCGCCTGGCTGGGCCAGCGCAATCCCGCCAGCCTGACGCCCAATCCGCAAACGTACAGCTGCTAAGCGAGCGCGAACGTGAGGTGCTCCACCAAATCGCTGAAGGACTCACAAACCGGGAGATCGCTGATCGGTTGTACCTCTCCGTGTATACGGTCAAGGCCCATGCCCGTAGCATCTACGAGAAACTCGAGGCCAACAACCGGACGCAGGCGGTTGCCAAGGCGCGGAAATTGGGAGTCCTGCCTCGGGTCTGATCCTTCTCATTCAGCCCCTTCGTCCACTCCAATTCGAAGTGCTCCTGATCCGCGGCGGGGCTGGCTGAGCCCGTGTTCGCGCTTCCCGACGGGCTTCACGACGGTGACACCTCTGCGATTAGTCCCACGGATTAGTCCCTTGGAGCTATGACACCCCGCCCCTGCCTCCCTACGGTGATTGCGCACGTGGCCCATGGGTCGACCCGGCCGCCACGGGCGCAATGCGCGCCGACTGTGACCCCGTTGATCACTCAAGGAGGGCGGACAAGAAATGGACACAAGCCGAAAGACGGCCACCGTTGTCGGGGTGCTATTCATCATTGGGACGGCTGCGGGGATCTTGAGCCTTCTCGTTACAGGACCTGTCCTCGGCGAGCCAGACCTTCTTGTCAACATTTCGGCCAATGAGAGTCAAATGAAAATCGGGGCGCTTCTGGTAATGATCATGGGCCTGGCGCTGGCCATGGTTCCGGTCATGATGTTCCCCATCTTCAAGAGGTTCAACGAAGTTCTGGCGCTTGGATCTGTTGTGTTCCGGGGAGTTCTTGAAACCGTCGCCTACCTTCTCTTGGCCATCAGTTGGCTGCTGCTTGTGACATTGAGCCAGGGATACGCGACGGCGGGAGCGGCAGGGGCTTCAGATCTTCAACTCCTGAGCACTCTCGTGCTGGCAACGGGCATGTGGAATGGCCATGTTCTGTCGATCATTTTTAGCTTGGGCGCACTGATGATTTATTGCCTGTTCTATCAATCAAGACTCCTGCCTCGCTGGCTGTCCATCTGGGGCCTGCTCGGAGCCGTCTTGTACCTGGCTGAACCGCTGCTAGCAATTTTCGGCTCTGAACTGGAGTTTTTGCTTGCCCCGCTCGCCCTGCAAGAGATGGTGATGGCGGCATGGCTGATCCTGAAAGGCTTCAATCCAGTGGCAATCGCTCGCGGCCCCGCGAACCTCGACGAAGACACCACGTGGCCGACCGCATTCGCTCGAACGAGGGTGCACGCCGCGGACGAACCCGGATCGGCGGTTCGTGAAAAAGGTGTGGGCTGAGGACCGATCTCGCAACCCTGGGCATCGCCGAGGTCGACGATGTCTGCGTCATACCCTGCCGCTACGAACGGCATCTCAGAACGCGTGCGATTAGCGTGGCGTCAAGGCACCGAGGAAACAGGACAGCGACTCCAGACCAGTGGAGGTCTGCGGAGCCTGCGGAGCTGGGGACGGAAAATCGTCGTCTCGACTTCAGGTGAGAGCGCACTCGCGCCCGCGCAAGATCGAACGTCGACAGCTCGATGAGCTCGGGGACTTGGGCATGTGGACGCCGATGGGCTCTTGGCGCTTCGCGCTCGAACTTCATGAGGACAGCGGAGCAGTGTCGGGCACCGTCTACAACTCCGGGTTCCTCCAGCACGCCTCTCCGGATTCAGTTTCGCTCAGCGGCTCGAGCAAATACAGTCCCGCTTCCGACATCTCAGTGCGGCGCCGGCAATGGCCGCACGATCGCTTGGACCGCCCACGACGATGAGTGTTGTCTCGCGATCGGCCACTAGCTAGTGGCAGAGCAGACTGCAGCAGGTAGGAGAGCCTGGTGTCAAGCTCAATGGTGAACGTCATCACGATCATTGTCGGTCGCTGCGGTGCGACGAGCTTGACGCCATGCTGATCTACTCG
This sequence comes from Actinomycetota bacterium, assembly GCA_046726195.1. GTDB lineage: Bacteria > Actinomycetota > Actinomycetes > Propionibacteriales > Propionibacteriaceae > Microlunatus. Next base: position 3,935 of record JBKPAB010000158.1, on the reverse strand, counting down.
ATGAGCGTCTCGGTGGACGGCTTTATCGCCGACCGTAAGGGCGCGTTCGGGTGGTCGGCCGCTAGCGAGGAGCAGTTTCGTTTCCACATCGCGAAGGTAGGCGAGCTCGGCGGCTATCTGTCCGGCCGCAGGCTTTACGAGACGATGCTGGTGTGGGAGACGGATCCGTCGTTGCGCGACAGCGAGCTCGGGGCAGCGTTCGCCGACGTTTGGTGCGCGATCCCGAAGGTCGTCTTCAGCCGCACGCTCGACAGCGTTCAGGGCAACGCCCGGCTCGCCATGGCGTCGGTGGCCGAGGAGGTCGCTGCGGTGCTCGACGCGACCGACAAGGACGTCTCGATCGGCGGCGCCGGCCTGGCCGCGGCGGCGATCGAGCTCGGCCTGGTCGACGAGCTGCGCATGTTCCGCTATCCGGTCGTTGTCGGTGGCGGCACGCCGTTCCTTCCTCCGGTCACCGAAGACGTCCCGCTGCACCATCGAGACCAGGACGTTCGGCTCGCGCGTGATCTACAAGCGCTACCGGCGCGCAGCGCGCCCGCGATGAGTCGGACTGACACCGCCGTCGGAGTCATCAGCACCTCGCCGGACCGAGTATTCGCCGCGCCCACCGATTCCGACCCGCATGCCGTGTGGCTACCGCGGGACGGATGACCGGCCGGTTCGAGCACTTCGATGCGCGCTCCGGCGGGTCCTACCGACGGGTCCTGGCGTACGAGCACCCCTGGGGACTGGGAGGAGGAAGAATAGCGCCTGGCGTCCGCATCGTTAGCTGCCGACGATCCGACCGGCTGGTTCGATCAGCTCTATGCGGCCGGTGCGAGCGGTCAGGTGCAAATGCCCTGGAGTCGGATTGAATGGACCGTTGGGGGCCGGGACGAATGAGAGGGGTGGCGACTGCCGGTGAGGCCGAGAGACTACTTGGTGTCACGCGGCTAAGACGGAATCGCCGGATAGTTCGGCCCGATCTGTACCGAAAAGATCGGCATGGTGGCTCGCGATGATCTTTAATCCGTCCGACGTGGGATGGCATCTCGGCCGGGCGCGCGAACCCAGGGGTGGGGCTTTGTGGGTGCCGTGGGACCGCACCACCGGGGTGATCGGCCCGCAGGGCAGCGGAAAGACACTCGATCTTCTAATCCCCGCCCTGCTAAAAGCTCCGGGCGCTGCGTTAGTGACATTGACAAAGGTTGATGATCTTCTTCTCAGTTTTTCGGTGCGGTCTCGGGATGGTCGGCCCTGTCTGTTACTGGATCCGTTCGGCCTAGCGGCTGGATTGCCGGAGCTGGTGTGGGATCCGATCGCGGGCTGCGTGGATCCGATGGTGGCGGAGCGTCGCGCTAAAGCGTTCACCGCTGGCACGATCAAGGCTGGATTGGGCGGTGGGTATGGCGACGACGCGGCCCGGTTCTATGCCGCCGAAGCAGCCAAAGTGATCCAGGCGTTTTTCCACGCCGCCGCCCTCACCGGACGCAGCCTCGATGATGTGCTGCGGTGGGCGGCGAACCCGATGAGCGCCAGTGAACCGGCCGAGATACTTCTTGAGCACCCCCATGCCGCGCCGTACTGGCTCGGGCTGCTACACGGCGCGTTGCACGGTGACGACCGCACCGCCGGCAACTCGATCACCACCGTCCAGCAGGCAATGAGCCTGTTCTTCCAAGAACAAATCCGCCGCCGCTGCGTTCCAAGTTCCAGTCGACCGACCACCGATCTAGCTGAAGTGATCCTCCGCGGCGGCACCATCTATCTGTTGGGTCGCGAAGACCCGTACGCCTCGGCATCCCCGTTAATGACCGCGGTTGCTGAGCATGTCCTAGACACTGCTCTTGCTTTAGCGAATCTGCGGAGTGGCGTCGGCTGTGCCCGCCGCTACTCGCCTGCCTGGATGAGCTACCCTCCACGGCGCCGCTGCCGACATTGCGCACCCGGATGGCCAATGAACGCGCGCTCGGCATTTCCTTCATCTACGCCGTGCAGACCTGGCGTCAGCTCGCCGCAATCTTCGGGGAGCAAGGGGCTCGCGCACTGTTCGGCTCGACCAACGTCTTGGTGATGTTCGGCGGCTCAAAGGATGGCGCCTTCAGCCAGGAGATCTCCGATCTGGTCGGGCAGGTCCGGGTCACGCGGCGGACCTGGCAGACCGGGCGATGGCCGGCCGCACCTTCTCCGGCGAGGATATTGCGATTACGCCGCAGCTGCGAAGAGAGGTCTGGTCCTGGTTGGAGGCTGTGGTCACCTGGTTGAACCACGAGCATGTCTGGGATGTCGCCGATGTCATCCCGACCTGCTGGCCGCTTCATCCTCACCCGCTGCACGAGATCGCTGTTCTGGCAGATCAGCGCCACCGCGCCGGTCAAGCGCTGACCAGTGACCCGCTGGAGGACTGGCACCGCCATAGCCTGCCTTCCTTCATCGAACGGATGAGGAGCCGACTGCGGAACCACTGTCAAGAAGATCATCAATCCTGGCCGGCCAAGGGCCGCTACACCCGACACCTCGGTGAAGCGAGTCGCCTCAGGCGGATGGATGCCTATGCTGCCGACGTTCGTGCTGCGAAGTCGTAGCGGGCCAGGTACATGGCGATCTTCGCCGGCCCAAAATGGTAATGCCGGCGCAGCCAAATGATCTTCTCCACCACCTCGGCCTGGGTGGCCCGCGGTGAGCGGTGCGGCCGCTGCGACCGGTCCTTCAACCCCTCGAGCCCGTCGGCCTCATAGCGACGCAGCCAACCGTAGTAGCACTGCCGGCTGATCTCGTAGTAGCGGCAGGTCGCCGCCACGTTGCCAGAGACTTCCTCGACGTGGCGAAGAACCACCAGCCGACGACGGGCCCGGCGTTCCAGCTCTGCTTCTGTCATGCCGATCTCCTAAAGTCAGGAGACCCGACTGTCAACAACCTCCGTCAGTTTTAGAAGTTGAGGGCGGAGAGCTCGTAATGAGTGGCCAGGCCACCCAGGAGGAGATTGATCAGGCCGACTGTAACGGCGATGGGCTGATCTGTTACAAGATTGTCGATGGCTCCCACGTGATCTTGATGGAGACGCTGAAGTTCTAGACGAGACGACTCGGCGCGGCCGGGTCCGTGGCATCAAGCCTGCTGAAGGGAAGAAGCGAATCGAAGTCAAACTGGCGGTCGGCCCCCGGTCAGCGCGCTGGGATCGAAATCGCTACGGCATTATGCTGCCGTGTCAGTCTTCGGTCATGCGCAATCCCGTGACCCCCGCCCGCGACGAAATGGCGAGCCTGAGTTCGTCTTCTTGACCCGCGTCTCGGGGGATTTCTGGGACGCTGTCCGGGACCTTATTGAGGACTTCGTAGGTCACATCGAATCACCTGAGGCGCGAATCGACATCACAAATCGTATGAAATCCCGCGACGACGACCAGTTCGCCTCTGCCTGGTGGGAGGTCTACTTACACGAGTCGCTTCTCCGCTCGGATTTTGAGGTCGAGATCCATCCGCCGACCACGACCTCCCGGGCGCCAGACTTCCTCGCCCGTCGGTCCGATATGAGTTTCTACCTAAGGCATTCTCGCCGGGCCAGCCAAGCGTTGCCAAGGCTGCTGGGGCGAGACGGGACCAACTCCTTAGCGTCTTAGGCAAGATCGACACCGGTCGGTACGACCTGCATCTACATCGGCTGCAAGTCGGCCTGCATCCGGCTCCGGCCGCCGCTTGGGCGAAACATCTGAAGCGGTGGATAGACAGCCTCCCGGCGCCAGCGGACAACCATCCGAGTCACTCGGTCGACCTCAGGACGACCGTGTCCCACAAGGACTGGCTCCTGGAGGTGGGCGTCATCCCGCGTCGAGCAGGCCCCCAGCGTCGCGCCATCGGCGTATATCCGATGGTTTTCGGGGTCTTTGCATCGGATGTTCCAATCCGAGCAGCGCTTAAGAAGAAGTACAACGTGTACGGCCCGCTTGATCATCCCTT
>JBKPAB010000157.1:0-34424 GCA_046726195.1 Actinomycetota bacterium | reverse complement strand
GACATCGAGGCCGCCCGGCTGGTCGGTATCCAGGTCGACAAGGTGCTGCTCAGCGTTTACACCGTGGCCGGCCTCATCTACGGCTTTACCGCCTGGGTAATGATCGGCCGGGCCGGGACGGCGAGTCCGAACGCGATTGTGGGCGCCAATCTGGAGACCATCACAGCGGTCGTGATCGGCGGCACCAGCCTATTCGGCGGTCGCGGCGGCATCATCGGCACGATCCTTGGTGCACTGATTGTCTACGCATTCAATAACGGGCTTGCCCTGGCCGGCGTAGATGACCAGCTGCGGGTGCTGGCGATTGGCGTATTGATCATCGTCGCGGTGACCATCGATCAGTGGATCAGGAAGGTGAAGGCATGACCAGCATTCCCAAGAGCAGCGAGCTGACCGAGGAAGAGAAAGGCACCGTAGGCCTCGGGAACCCGCCGGTACTTGCCGAGCCGTCCCAAACGGTGCTGTCGGGTCGTGCGTTGATCAAGACGTTCGGCAGGGTGGTCGGTCTCGATGGGGTTGACGTCGACCTGTTTCCGGGCGAGGTCCTCGCGGTCATCGGCGACAATGGAGCCGGCAAGTCGACACTGATTAAGGCCCTGACCGGAGCCTTGATCCCCGACTCCGGACACGTCTACGTGGATGGGAAAGAGGTTCACTTCAAGACACCCCAGGATGCCCGCAGTGCTGGCATCGAGACGGTGTACCAGACCCTCGCGGTGGCGCCTGCGTTGGACATCGCGGCGAACATGTTCCTGGGTCGGGAACGGCGCCGCTCCGGCCCGCTCGGCTCGCTGCTCCGGATGCTCGACAAGAAGGGCATGAAGGAGGACGCCGGCAAGTCGATGGCCAACCTGGGCATCGCCACGGTGCAGAACATGGGGCAGGCCGTTGAGACACTGTCCGGCGGTCAGCGTCAGGCGGTTGCGGTCGCCAGGGCTGCAACCTTCGCCACCAAGTTCGTCGTACTCGACGAGCCCACGGCGGCGTTGGGGGTGAAGGAAACCGGCCAGGTGCTCAACCTGATCCAGCAGATCAAGGAGAAGGGCTTGCCGGTGATCTTGATCAGCCACAACATGCCGAACGTGTTCGAGGTGTCCGATCGGATCCACATCGCCAGGCTCGGCGGATGCGCTGGCGTGATCACACCGAAGTCCCATACGCCGACAGAGGCAGTGGCGATCATGACCGGAGCCACAACCCTGCAGAAAGGCTGACCTCGCTGCAGCAGGGAGCAGAACGCCGCCTGCTGACACCGACCCGGGTGGCATGGTTCGGTGACCATTGACAAAGGAAGTACCGCAGGATGGTGACGCGTGTCGGCATCATCGGAACCGGAGTCATGGGTGCCGACCATGCCCATATCCTGCACCGATTCGTCTCCGGCGCCGAACTGGTGCTGGTGGCCGATGTCGATCTGGACCGGGCGGAACGGATCGCTGGCCAGCTCGGATGCCGGGCGACCAGCGACCCGCTGGCTTTGATCGACGATGCCGAGGTTGATGCGGTTCTCGTTGCCTCGCATGATTCCACCCATGCCGCGTTCGTGCTCGCCAGCGTGAAGGCGGAGAAGCCGGTGCTCTGCGAGAAACCGCTGACGCCGACGCTTGCCGGGGCCGTTGAGCTGATCAGATCCGTCGGAGACTCGGCCGCATTGATCTCAGTGGGCTTCATGCGGCGGTTCGACCCAGGCTACGCGGCTCTCAAGAGACAGATCCGCGACGGCTCCATCGGCCGCCCGCTGCGAATCCACAGCTTGGGCCGTGGGGTTAGCACCGGCCCGGGGTGGACCGACGAGCTGAGCGTCACCAGCTCAGCGATCCATGACCTGGACATCGTGCCGTGGCTGCTGGACTCGCCGGTGGTGGAGGTTGCCTGGCTGGCCGGGCGAAGCGCGGTCGACAACTTCCATGATCCCCAGCTGATTCTGCTCCGCACAGCCGACGGCTGCTTGAGCAGCGTCGATATCTTCCTCAACGCGCGGTATGGCTATGACATGCGGTGTGAGGTAGTCGGCGATACCGGGGCGGCCAGCATCGTCGAGCCGGTCCGCGTCGTCACGGACATCGAGCTCACCAGACTCGCCGGCTATGCCGCCGACTGGCGGCCACGATTCGCCGACGCCTACCGCTTGGAGCAGCAGGCCTGGGTCGACAGCATCAATGGCGTAGCAGGTGACACCTCACTTGCCACCGCCCACGACGGCCTGGTGGCCAGTGCCGTCGCCGAGGCGGTGATCACGTCGATGCGCGCGGGAGGCGTCGCCACGCCCGTTGCCGTACCGGAGATCTGACCGATGTTGCCTGACCACTTAGGCCGATCCCGCGTGCCCGATCCCGCAGAGGCACCACCGCTCCGCTGGGGAGTGATCGGGACGGGCTGGATCGCCGAACGCTTCGTTGACGCCTGCAATCGAAGACCCGCCAGCAGGTCGTGGCGGTCGGCTCCCGCACCGACGAAGTGGCCGCGGCGTTCGCCAGGCGATTCGGCATCCTTCGCGCGCACGGCTCGTACGGGAGCCTCGTCGGTGGCCCTGAGGTCGATGTCGTCTATGTCGCCACACCCCATCCCAGTCACCTGCCGGACGGATTGCTCACGCTCGACGCCGGTAAACACGTCCTCGTTGAGAAGCCGCTTGCGCTCAACGCTCGTGGGGCGCGCCAACTCCAAGCCCGCGCCGCCGAACTCGACCTCTACTGCGCCGAGGCGATGTGGACCCTGTTCACCCCAAAGTTCGATGTGATCCGCCAGATTCTCGATGCTGGGATGCTCGGCGACGTGCGAACGGTGGTCGTCGATTTCGGGGAATGGTTCGCAGACGACCATCGCATTATGCGACCCGACCTGGCCGGTGGGCCGTTGCTCGACCTGGCACCTACCCGCTGTCGCTGGCGCACTGGATTCTGGGCGCGCCTACCGAAATCATCGCCCGCGGCATCCCGGCGCCCAGCGGTGAACGGTCAGGCTTCGGTGCTGATGGTGCACGACGGCGACGCCCACTCGGTGATCACCACTTCGATTTTCAGCAACACACCGACAGCGGCCACAATCGCTGGCACCGAGGGAACCATCACTATCCCAGGCATCTACCACCGTCCCGGCAAGTTCACCGTCGCTTCCAGCGACCAGCAGACGACGCTCACCTATGAGGAACCGCCGGCCAATTACGCCTATCTCGCCTACGAGGCTGCCGAGACAGCGCGGCGTATCGTCGCTGGGGAGAGGTCGACCCGTATCGGCCAATGGCGGACTCGGTCAGCACCATGGAGATCATCGACGAGGTCCGCCGTCAGATCGGCATCGTCTTCCCCAGTGAACGGCCCGCCAAGGAGCCGAAGAACTGAGCCGCAGTCGGACTAGCGATTGCCGGCGCGCACGCTGGCGAAGCCAAGTTTCCGGCCTAGTCCGCGACGCCACTCGTGCGTGGCGACTTGTCGTGCTCATGGAGAGGGAAGCTGCTAATGCCCCGCCAGGCTAGATTGCTCACCAGATGCTTGGCTTCATCGAGCGTGATCGCTGACGTTCCACCTGAGATCCAATAACGTGCGCTCACCTGGGCAATACCGACTAGAGAGACCGCAAGCAGCTTGGCGTGCTGCGGAGGCAGTGAAGTGTCTTCGGCAATGACGTCGGCGATGGCGTCGGAAATCTCATCGTTCACGCGGGAGAGTCGTTGCTGCACCGCGCCTTGGCCGGTCAGATCGGATTCGAAGACGAAGCGAAAGTCACCGCTCTCAGAAGAAACAAACTCATAAAACCCAGCGACCGTGGCGATCACCCGATCCGCATTGTCATCCGTGGAGGACAAGGCCTCCTCGACAACTTCGACCAGCCGATCGCAACTCTGGTCGAGGAGCGCCAAATAGAGGTCGAGCTTTGACGGGAAGTGCTGATACAGCACGGGTTTGGATACCCCAGCTGCATCGGCGATATCGTCCATGGCCGCCGCGTGGTAGCCCTTGGATGCGAAGACTTCGCTGGCCGCGTCGAGTAGCTGGATACGCCGTTGGTCCCGTGGCAGGCGGGTCGGGCGGCTGCCCACCGACTCCTTCTCCAGGTTCGTGGCCACGGGTTCACCCTAACCTTGTGGCTCCAATCAGGCTGAGTTCAGTGCACCGCGGACTTCTGTGCCCCACCAACAAAGGCACCGGCCACCCCCACCCGCCCGCAGGAACGCACGTATACGTTCGTTCCAGTCGCGATACACACAGGTTGCAACGAATGCAGAGTGACTGAAGCGAACGTGTACGTGCGTTTCTGACGAGCAGACCGGCGCCGCCAATACGCCCTTATTCCTCAGCAGGCAATGGTGGCGCGTCAGAGGCAAGCAGCTCAGCGGCTAGGTCCCCATGTTCGGTGACTCTCGCGAGGACCTCTTCCGGAGTGAACTGCAGGTCGTCCGGCTTGCGTACTTCCCCCAGCTCCTCCCAGGTCACTGGAGTCGCAACGGCGGGACTTTCCCGGCCTCGCATCGAGTAGGGCGCAATGGTGTTCCGTGCAGCCAGGTTCTGGTTGTAGTCCACATAGATCCTGCCGGCCCGCTGGTCGACCGACATGGTTGCCACAAAGAAGTCAGGCTGTGCTTTGTGCATTGAGGCATTGAGCCGCTTGACGTAACTCCAGGCTGTCCTGCTGCGGGTCGGGGCGATCGCGGCGTACACCTGAATGCCCTTGCTGCCCGAGGTTTGCGCCACCGGGATCAGGCCGTTCTCGGCCAGTCGAGCCGCAACGATCAGCGCCGCCCGCGCGCTGTCGACGATAGTCATCCCCGCTCCCGGATCCAGGTCCACCACGACACGATTCGCCAGCGGTTCGCCTGGACGGGGCTCGGGCCCGGGCAGGCTGATGATGCCTTTGACGGGTGTGGCGCTGCTCACAGTCCACTGCGGTACGTGCATCTCCAGCGCGGCGAGGTTGGCCAGCCAGACAATTGCCGCCTCGTCGTCGGCGACCACGTAGTCGATGATCCCGTCGCTGGTGCTGACGTTGACTCGGCGGACCCACTCGGGCGTACCCATCGGCGCATTCTTCTCATAAAAAGAGAAGCGGTCCGGACCGACGCCGTCCGGAAACCGCAACCTGGTCATAACTCGATCACGAATGTGGGGCAGCATCACTGAGGCGATTCTGAGGTAGTAATCAATCACCTCGGCCTTGGTGAAGCCGACGCTGGGATAGAGCACCTTGTCGAGATTGGTCAGCGTCAGGGTCCGCTCGCCCACCCGAGTGATGATGTCCCCTGCAGCGGCCATACCCCCATCCCATCATCCGGAATAGGACTTCGCGGACGCGCGTTAGGCTCAAGATCGAGAAAGCTTGCTTCCCGCGGTACACCCGCCGCGGCCATGAGCTGGAGGAGAACCGTGGCCTTGCCGCCGCTGGTAGAGCCCGCCGATGAGCTGACCATCGACGAGGTACGCCGCTATAGCCGTCATTTGATCATTCCCGATGTGGGGATGGCCGGTCAGAAGCGGCTGAAGAACTCGCGTGTGCTGGTGATTGGCGCGGGCGGTCTCGGCAGTCCCGCGTTGCTGTATCTCGCCGCAGCTGGTGTCGGGACACTCGGCATCGTCGACTTCGACACGGTCGATGAGTCCAATCTGCAGCGCCAGATCATTCATGGCCAGTCCGACATCGGAAAATCAAAAGCCGAGTCAGCCAGGGAGTCGATCACCGAGACCAACCCGTTCGTCAATGTCGTGGTGCATGATGTCCGGCTTGATAACGACAATGTGATGGAGTTATTCAGCCAGTACGACTTGATCATCGATGGCACCGACAATTTCGCCACCCGGTACATGGTTAACGATGCAGCGGTGCTGCTCGGCAAGCCTTACGTATGGGGCTCTATTTACCGCTTCGATGGCCAGGTCAGTGTTTTCTGGGCCGAGCATGGTCCGTGTTATCGCTGCCTCTATCCGGAGCCCCCGCCGCCAGGTATGGTGCCGAGCTGCGCTGAGGGTGGCGTGCTCGGGGTGTTGTGTGCCTCGGTTGGGGCCACGCAGGTGACCGAGGCGATCAAGCTGCTGACCGGGATCGGCGAGCCGCTTATTGGACGGCTGCAGATCTACGACGCGCTCGAGATGAGCTGGCGTCAGCTCAGTGTCCGTAAGGATCCCCAGTGCGCGATATGCGGCGAGAACCCGACGGTTACCGAGTTGATCGACTATGACGAGTTTTGTGGAGCGATCACCGACGAGGCAGCCCAGGCGGTCGCGGGGCACACCGTAGATGTCAATCAGCTGGAGAAATGGCTTGCCGAACGTGAATCCGGGAGCAAGGACTTTGTCCTCATCGACGTACGCGAGCAAGTCGAGCGGGACATCAACCGGATTCCCGGCTCGATCCTGATCCCCAAGGGTGACTTCCAGACCGGGGCTGCGCTGGGTGAGTTGCCGCAGGACAAGCAGGTGGTGCTTTATTGCAAGACCGGCGTCCGCTCGGCAGAGGTGCTGGCGCTGGTGCATGGCGCCGGGCTCGCTGACGCGGTCCACGTCGGCGGCGGAGTCAGCGCCTGGGTTCGCCAGATCGACCCCTCGCAGCCCGCGTACTGAAGAACAAGGCAAAGCCCCCGAGCCGCAGTCGGCGCGAGGGCTTTTGTGAAGTGGCGTGGCGAAACTCAGATCGCGTGGACCTGGTCGGCCTGCGGACCTTTTGGTCCTTGGGTGGTCTGGAACTCCACACGCTGGCCTTCGTCGAGCGTCCGGAATCCGGTTGACTCGATTGCGCTGTAATGGACGAAAACGTCCGGACCGCCGCCGTCTACGGCAATAAAGCCGTAGCCCTTTTCGGCATTGAACCACTTAACGGTTCCCTGCGCCATGAAACATCTCTCCTAGCATCTGCATTCGAAACCGCACCTCACGGTCCCGACTGCTGTTGGACGCCAGGGTCTTTCCTCACGCCCACGCAAAGTTCTGGGCGTAGCACTAACCACGAACACAGACTTGCAACAGCGTCCCTAGCCTGTCATAGATCTCGGCGCAATGTGAACCCTGCTCACTGTCGTGTCTCGACGCTGATTTCCGGTGCTGACGCTGCGGGGTGGATCGGCGATCCCTCAGCTTCCCGCGTCATCGACCCTGAACCGGGCCCGCGCCATGTCGACCCGGTCGCCTTTGATCGGAGTCTTGTCGGTCTTGAGCAACCTCAAGCCACGTTTCTCCAGGCTGCGGGCAGGACGCCCGTCCGCGCGGACGACGCGCCACCACGGCACTCCACCACCGAACCGGGCCATCACATGGCCGACTTGGCGTGGCCCACCCCGGCCCACCATCTCGGCGATGTCTCCGTACGTCGCAACCTGGCCGGGTGGTATCTGCTCGACCACGCTGAGCACAAGTTCGGCATAGTCGTCGTCCATCCACTCACCAGCCCTCAGTGCCCGGCCCACCTTTGAACGGGCCGCTCACGTTCGATGTGATCCACCCGCCGTAATAGTTGCCGGGCTGCGGCACCACGCGCTCGCCGTCGACCAGGCACACATCCATGGCGCCCGCATACACCGCAACATGATCAAGAATTGCCGAATAGCGGGCATTCGGATGGGCGTAATACCACGCACCCCGGGGTGCCACCTTGTCGCCACCGATCACATCTAGGTAAGAAGCCCGGCCCTTCCATTCACAAAACGACGTACCGGCAGTCGGCCTCAGCGAACCGGCGATGAACGCCGAACGAGGCAGGTAGTAGGTCGGTGGGTGGCCTTTTTCCAGAATGCGCCAGCTGGTCCGGGTTTCGCAGATCTCAACCCCGCCCAAGATCACAATGATCTCCTCATCGCTTGCTCGAATCGCCGGCTGGCGGGGATAGTCCCAGACCGATTCCTGACCAGGCGCGATCGGTTCAGGGACGGGCCGAGAGGACATGAGGTGAGGGTACGCCGACGGCGTGGGCCGCGAATCGGAAACCGGCCCGCGATACTGAACCTGTGAGTACGCCGCGGACCAGCTTGCCGCGCATCGAACTGCGTCGGGCGCAGCAGCGCTTCGTGACCCGGACTGAGTGGGCCGAAACCCACCACAGCTTCTCGTTCGGCGAACACTACGATCCCGAGAATGTCTCGTTTGGCCGCCTGTTGGTCAACAACGACGACAGAGTCAGCGCCGGAGCCGGCTACGCCGACCATCCGCATCGAGACGCCGAGATCATCACCTGGGTACTCTCCGGCTCTCTTGTCCACCAGGATTCCCGCGGCAACACCGGGCTGATCTATCCAGGACTGGCACAGCGGTTGAGCGCAGGCTCAGGCATCGTGCACGCCGAGCGAAACGATGCCTACCGGATCGATCCGGCGCACCCAGCCGAGCCGGTCCACTTCATTCAGATGTGGATCCGGCCGGATGTTCCGGGTGTTCCTCCTAGCTATCAGCAGCACGAGCTCGCGCTTGGAGATCTTGCCGGCGGCTGGGTGCCGATTGCCTCAGGACGACACCCGGATGCCGTGGTGAGCCTCGGCAGCGCCGGCTCGACGCTGTGGGTGAGTGTCTTGCCGGCCGACACCTCGCGCAGGCTCCCGAGCGGTGATCTGCTGCATGTTTATCTGGCACGAGGAGTGGTGGAGGTGGAAACGATCGGACGCTTGGCGCCCGGGGACTCGGTTCGACTTGCTGGGGCGGCCCAGCTGATGCTCTCCGCCCGGGTCGAAGCTGAGGTGCTGGTGTGGCAGATGGAGCGCGAACAAGGAGATCTCAGATGAGCACGCTGCGAGTCGCTTTGGCGCAGATTCTCAGTGGTGCAGATCCACAGGAGAACCTGGAACTGGTCGCAACGCATAGCGCAGAGGCGGCCGAACACAACGCTCAGCTGGTGATCTTTCCGGAGGCCACCATGCGCCGCTTCGGACTGCCGCTGGCCGATGTCGCCGAGCCGGTCGACGGCCCGTGGGCGCAGCAGCTGCGAAAGATCGCCGAGCATCATCAGATCGTCGTGGTGGCTGGGATGTTCACCCCGACCGGGGATGGCCGGGTCAGAAACACGCTACGTGCGGTCGGACCAGGTGTCGATGCCCATTACGACAAGATTCACCTCTTCGACGCATTCGGCTTCCGCGAGTCCGAGACGGTCGCACCCGGCGCGGAGCCGGTCGTGATCACGATCGGAGAGACCAAGATCGGGCTCACCACCTGCTACGACGTACGCTTTCCGGGCCTGTATGTCAGGCTCGCCGAGCTAGGAGCCCAGGTGATCGGTGTCGCCGCATCCTGGGGTGCCGGACCGGGCAAGATCGACCAGTGGCAGCTGCTGACCCGTGCCCGCGCGCTGGACAGCACCTCATATGTCGTTGCTGCCGCTCAAGCGGATCCCGCGGCGGCTGGCACCGGGCGGAGCGAGAAATCACACTCAGCTGTCGACGGGCGAGCACCTACCGGCGTCGGCTACAGCGCGGCTATCTCCCCTCGCGGCGAGGTGCTGCGATCCTTAGGTGCACAGCCCGGTCTGCTAGTGGTCGATCTTGATCTTGACGAAGTGGAGCAGACCCGGGCAGCTATCCCGGTTCTCGCCAATCGCAGATTTTGAGCACGGCGAGCATTGCTCTTGCTCATTGGCGCAACGAGCGAAGGGAGTCCAAGCTGGCGGTGAGCTGACTCCACAGGCTGGCCGCCGTGGCCGGTCTTGTCAAGAAGGACGAGTTCGCTGCCGGGCCAGGCACGGTGAACCGCCCAAGCCGTATCGAGAGGGCTCGACACGTCGTAACGGCCGTGGATCAGAATGCCGGGAATGCCCCTTAATCGCGGCATCCCAGCCAGCGCCTCACCATCGGCGAGGAAGCAGTTGTGACTCCAGTAGTGAGTGACCAAGCGAGCAAAGACCGTTCGGAAGGCCGGATTGGCGTATCGGAGGCTTGGCGCCCAATCTGGGGCCAAGGACACATGGGTGTCCTCCCACTCACACCACGCCCGCGCCGCAGCGTCACGAACTTCTAGGTCGGGGTCGGCCAACAGGCGGGCGTAGGCCGCCGCCAATTCGCCCTCACGCTGGGCACGAGGCACCGGCTCGATGAACCGCTCCCATTCCCGCGGAAAGACGCGGCCCATGTCCCGCGTGATCCACTCGGTCTCGCGGCGGGTGCCCGCGGTAACCGCACCCAGCACCATCGCCAGCACTCGGTCAGGGTGGCGCTGCGCATAGATCAGCCCAAGAGTGACTCCCCAGGACACACCGACCACCACCCAGCGGTCGATGTGCAGATGGATCCGCAGCCGCTCGATGTCCGCGACGAGATGATCGGTCGTGTTGACCATCAGGTTGGCGTCGGGTGCGCTTGCCAGCGGGCGGCTCCGCCCGCAGCCGCGCTGGTCGAACAACACGGTCCGGTAAACGGCTGGGTCGAAGTGACGTCGGGCGTCTGGCGTGCTGCTGCTGCCCGGTCCGCCGTGGAGCAAGACGGCGGGCAGGCCGTGTGGTGTGCCAACCGTCTCCCAATACAAGGTCTGGCCGTCACCAACCTCTAGCTCGCCGAAGTCGTAAGGCTCGACGGGTTCGTACAAATCATCCACACCTGAGTTCACCATGGGCTGATAGTTCGCGGAGCTGCTTCGTAAGACGACTGTTTCGATTTGCACTCTGACGGCTGCGGCCTCGAGCAGATGGCTTTGAAATCGAGGGAACGGGTACAGGTCCTGCATGCCCGCTTTCGGCTACCACGCCTCGCACGAGCAGGTTCATCCCGGCGAATTGCTGGCGGCGGTGCAGAGCGCCGAGCAGGCCGGCTTCGATGCTGCGATGTCCTCCGATCACTTCTCGCCGTGGAGTGAGCGGCAGGGCCACTCGGGGTTTGCGTGGTCGTGGCTCGGTGCTGCTTTGCAAGCCACTGCGCTGCCGTTTGGGGTTGTTACGGCTCCGGGCCAGCGCTACCACCCTGCGGTAACCGCCCAGGCCATCGGCACCCTGTGCGCAATGTATCCGGGCCGGTTCTGGGCGGCACTTGGCACGGGGGAAGCCAGCAACGAGCACATCACCGGTACCGGCTGGCCGCATAAGCAAGTACGCAACGACCGGCTGCGAGAATGCGTCGACATCATTCGCGCGCTGCTCCGCGGCGAGGAGGTGAGCCACGACGGGCTGGTCCGCGTCGACCGGGCACGGGTATGGACCCGGCCTTCCGAACCACCGCCACTGTTCGGCGCAGCCGTCAGCATTTCGACCGCCCGCTGGTGCGCTGCCTGGGCGGACGGGCTGATCACCGTCAATGCCGGGCGGGAGCATCTGCGGCGTCTGATCGACGCCTACCGGGAAGGGGGAGGCCGGGGACGGCTGCACCTGCAGGTCCACCTGAGCTGGGCATCCGATGAGGCGCAGGCCGAGGCGATCGCGTACACCCAGTGGCGCAGCAACGTGTTCCCGCCGCCGGCCTGCTGGGACATAGACAGCGTCGAAACCTTCGATGCCGTCTCCCAGGATGTCTCGATCGAGCGGATACGCCAGGTCGTGAACGTCTCCTCAGACCTCGGCTGGCACACCGCCCAACTCGCCGAGTACGTGGAGCTGGGCTTCGACGAGATCGCGCTGCACCACGTCGGGCAGAGGCAGGACGAGTGGATCGATGTATTCGGATCCGAGGTCTTGCCGCAGCTGCGGTAGACGCTGACCGACTCCGCCATTGACCATAAGCACCTCTAACTCGGTGAGTCGCGAAGTGCTGGCGTCGTGCCAGACTCGGGCCTGACTTGCCGGCGGAGGAAGCCCCAGTATCCGACGGTCGCGACCAGGAGAAGGAGCACCCCCAGCGCGACTTGCGTCTCATGGGTGAGTCCTGGTGGATAGATCACCTTGACTAGGTAGTGCGAGATGAATCCGCCATGGTAGCCCGCCTCTCCGGCACGCTGGCGCAGGTCATTCTCCAGCAACGTCAGTGGGCAGATGAAGCCGACGAACTCGACTAGGGCGCCGTAAATCACTGCAGGGATGTGCGCCCAGATGATCAGCGGCCACCGCCAGGTCAGAAAGACGCCACCCACGATGAAGCTGATGAACAGCAGATGGACGACGACTACGAGGTCAGCGCCAGCCCGGTACCACATCTGGTCGCCCCTTGTGCAAAACCTTGGGGTCAGGTCGCCTCAGAGGCCCTGCGTGGGGCAGCCACCCCAAAGGCTCTCCCTAAATCTACGTGCAGCTTGCCGGGAAAGGCATGTTCTGTCCGACTGGGCCGCGGTTGCGGCAAAACAGCAAACCCTGGTTATGCAGGTCGTAGATGATGCCGGACATGGCATCGGGGTAATTGGTGTTGAGATGGCCAAGGACTACACCGCTGGCCTTGGCAGACCATGACGAGTTTCGCACGATGGAGCGGATGCTGGAGATGCTGCGGCGGCTGCCATTGATGTACTCCCAGTCCCGGGTGTCGATGGTCCAGGTGCAGATCCGGTAGCCGAGGCTGCTGGCAATGCTGGCCACCCGGGAGTCGTAAGCGCCGTACGGCGGCCGGAGCCGATTGCTGCTGATCCCGTTGCTGATTTCAGAGCGCACGCCGGCGTCCGATAGCCGGGTCAGGTTGGGGTGGGAGTACGTGTGGTTGAGCACCCAGTGACCTTGCTGCCGCAGCGTCGAAACGATGCTGGGATATTTCGCGGCTTCCTTGTTAATGAGGAAAAACGCCGCCCGAATGTTGCGCGACTTGAGGTAGGCGCCGACACGTGTCGCACGGTAGGGGTCGCCGTACGCCCAGTCGTCGAAGGTCAACAGCACTCGGCCGGAGGTGTTGCCGCAGCGTGATCGGTAATAGGTGGCGGCTTCCGCCGCGGTGCTCTGAAGTGTTGCCAGACCGGCCAAAACAACAGCAAAAGCTGTGGCAGCAACCAACCTTCGCCACATGGTGGGCCTCCCCCGAGGGCCTCGTGAAGCTGACAGCTGTGCTGCTGCCAACAGGGGAGCCTAGAGGCGATTGGTTCTTGTTTTTGGGGATTGACGAAATTTGGGTGGGAAGCCGCTTGCGCTGACCTCGATAGGGGGTGACTAGAGAATCAGCGTGTCGATCTCACGGAGAGTGTCGAGGTCGTTGGCCTGCAGGGCGTGATCCGAGAGCAGGTAGACGGTGTCGCCAATGACCAGGGACCGGTTGACAGGGCCGTACGCCTGAGGGCTTGCGAGGCGGCCGAGTTCAGAAAGCCCACCGGCGTCTGCTTGCAGCAACATCAGACCGCTGAACACACCACGCCCTTGGTAGTCGCCGTGCAAGTTGGTGGGAGCAATGATCAGCTTGCGGGGCTCCCAATACAGGAACGCCTTGGGGTCGAACTCGGCTGCGGCTGTACCTCCGCCGTAGGTCTGCGTGTCGATGCGGCGGGGCGACGTCGGGTCACTGATGTCGAACAAGGAGAACTGCACGCCGACCTGGCCCCCGCGAACCGGCTGAGATGGCCTGATGCCGGGCTCCACTCCGCTTTGCCCGACACCGAGGAGCAGGTTCTCCCCGATCGGGTGCAGGTAACCGGAGTAGCCGGGGATCTTTAGCTCGCCCGCGACCTTCGGTTCTGCAGGATTGCGAAGGTCGAGGACGTAGAGCGGATCGGATTGGCGATACGTCACGACGTACCCGCGTTCCTCGATGAATCGCACCGCTCGGATCGATTCGTTGTCCTGCCTCCCGAGCCCGCCGACTTGTCCCAGTTGGCGAAGCGCACCGCCTTGCTCGTGCAGAGTGGTGACCACACCTTCAACTATCTGACGAGAGTTGGTCCAGCCTCGCCGCTCAGAAACTGTGCTCGCGACACGCAACACACCGTCGTACTCCGACATCGCGTACTGATTCAGCAAGGTTCCGGGAACCTCACCCGATCCTTTGTAGGTGCTTGCGCCTGATGGCGCGGTGACGAACTTGTGCAGGCTGGTCTTTGCGGGTGAACCGTCACTGCTCCAATCAGTCGTCGAGACATATGTTGAGGAGTCATTCGCGTATATCTGCTGGCCGGCGGCAACTACGCCCACTGTCTTGCGAGACTGGAGTGCCGACTCCATATCGAACCCCGACACGGCCACCGTGTCGAGCCCAGAGAACGCCTCGGGACGAGCCAGATTGGCGCACTCCACAAGACGTCCCCTGCTCACTTCGGTTCCCGCGCCGTCCAGCAGTGTGTACGCCGGAATCCAATCGTCGACATTCGTCTTCGCGACGGCCGCTCGTAGTTCGTCCTTGGATTCCTCAGAGATACGGCCATCTGGTGTGTAAACCGGCGACGGAGCATCAACGTTGGGCGACGAAACCGTCACAACACGCACCTGCGTTCCGACAAGTCGCGCGTCGAGCACATTGCCATCGATGGTCAATGTGGCGATCAATTTTGGATCGTCGAGGCTTGAGATGTCATACATCGTCAAACTGGCCACCTGACCTGCCCAGGGCGATTCAGGCTCGGAATTCTGAGCGGTCTGACCGCTGAATACCAGCACACGTTCGCCGGCAAGAAACACATTGCGAACCATTGTGTCTGGAAGAGTCTTGCGTAGTGACATCTTGCCACCGTCAAGTCCGACTAAGTGCACTCGACTCTGCGCGACCGCAACAATGCGATTTCCATCCGTCTTTACGAGGTCGGGCTCGTCAACTCCTGCTTCTTGTACGTTCGTTGTCGAGTGCTCCGGCGGCGTATTCGCCGGCCCGCTTGTCGGGTCTGAGGAGTCAGCGGCTCGGCCTTGCTGAGGTACCGTCGTTGTCCTTTCTGCTGCGCCGCCGGTGCCGAAGGTTTGGGCGCCCCCCGCTCGTTCGATCAAATACTCCGGAGCCTGGTCCTTGAAATACTCCAGAACGGTGTCACATGTGTCGAACGGCACCAACATCCCGGCCAACGCGTACGCTGGGCCGTCCGCACGCGGCGGTGTTCCGTTATTACCGCCGCTGGGTAATGCGACCGCGACACCAACGATCAGGACTGCTGCGCCGATCGCACTCGGAATTGCCACCCGGCCGGGTGATCGCTGCGCGCGCCGGATTCCCTTCTCGGGGTGGAAAGTGCTCTTATCAATCTGCTGCCGAACCGAATCCGCAGCCTTTCGTGCCCGGGAATCGAAGTCGCTCATTGTGGATCCTCTAACTGCAATTGACGCGCGACCGCGTCGCGTGCCCGGCTCAAGTGGGTTTTAACAGTGCCTTCGCTGCAGTCAAGAACCTCGGCGATCTCCCTCACGCTGTAGTCCTCCATGTAATAGAGGGCAACGGCTTGTGCTTGACGGGTTGGCAGACGACGAACCGCTTGCCAGAACGCTTCATCACCTTCATCCAATTCGACGTAGGTCTGCGTCCGGCCGGCAAGACGTATTAACGCCTTTGCCTCGCGTACGCGTCGCCGCAGCACCGACGCGGCTCGATTGCAGGCGACTCGCCTAACCCATGCGGCCGGCGAGTCGTAGGCACCGATGGAGCGCCAATGCCGAAATGCAGCCGTGAACGCGTCTTGCACGGTGTCCTCGGCCACCGATTGGTTGCCAGTCAGAACGAATGCCAGGCCAAGCACATGCCGGTACTCCCTCTTGTAGAAGTCTTCGAACGTCAGCGACTCGCCACGGACCTCGACAGCAGGTTCGACGGCGGCAGCCGTTGCGCCTTGGCTCTCCATCAATGAGTCACTCGCCGCAGCGGGATCTTGGGTTGACATGACGGGGTGATTCTCCCCGGAAAGTTCGTTTCCCGCTCCGGGACGCAGATGTAGCGGAGCGGTTCTGAACGCTAGATCGCCTTGACGGCCTCCGCGATCGGCGTGTCGCCGCCGATCAGATCCACGGTGCGGCCGATGGTGTTCGGCGAGTCGAGTACGGCGGCGAGGACAGCCGCTACGTCGTCGCGGGTGACCTGGCCACGGGGGAGACGCTCGCCGAGGTTGACCCGGCCGGTGCCCGCGTCGTTGGTGAGGCTGCCGGGGCGCACGACCGTTGCGTCGAGCCCGCTCGCGCGCACCGCGTCGTCCGCACGGCCCTTCGCGCGCAGGTACACGCTGAATGTGTCCTCGCCACGTGCGTCGGGATTCGCTCCCATGCTGCTGACGATCACGTATCGGCTGGTCCCGGCCTGCTTAGCCGCTGCGATCAGTTTCACCGCGCCGCCATAGTCCATGGTTTCCTTGCGAGCGGGCCCGCTCCCAGGCCCGGCGCCGGCCGCGAACACCACTGCACCGCAGCCGGTGATCGCCTGCGCAACCTCGTCGTCGCTCGCGTGTTCGAGATCGACCACCGCGGGCTCGGCGCCGGCTTGCCTCACGTCGTCTGCGTGGTTTGCGTTCCGGATCAGGGCGACGACCTCATCGCCGCGGTGTGACAAGATTCTGGCGAGGCGCAGAGCGATCTGGCCGTGGCCTCCGGCGATAGCTACTCGCATGGCTTCAAAGCCTACGGGTGCGGGATCCCACGCACCTCACGACGTACGCAGAAACGTCGTCGCGTGCACAGGACCGTTCGGCCGCAACGTCATGGAGGACGGGCCGGCAGCCAGCGGAGCGTTGTGGACGCGTAACCGCCACCTGCGGCCCAGCTCGGCCAGTACCGTCGCGGCCTCCGACCAGGCAAACGATTCCCCAATACACATCCTGGGTCCGGCGCCGAAGGGCAGGTAGGCGCCCCGCGGTTGGCCCGGGGACTTGAGGTTGAAGCGCGCCGCCTTCCCCGGAGCGCTCTGCAGCCAGCGGGTTGGCTGGAACTGTTCAGGATCTGCCCACCACCGCGGGTCGCGGTGCAGCAGCGCTGGGCTGATCAGGCACATCGTCCCGACCTCCACAGTGCGCCCACCGAGCTCCACCGGCTCAAGAATCCGGCGGCTGAACATCCAGGACGGCGGCCACAGCCGTAACGTCTCGGCGAGTACCGCCATGGTTAAGGGGAGCGCGTCGGCGAGCTCGCGCGCCGGAAGCGCCTCCGGCTTGGCATCCCACTCCGCCTCGAGATCAGCGTGCACCGCCGGCGCCTGGTCTATTTCGGCGAAGGCCCAGGTGAGGGCCATGGCCGTGGTCTCGTGCCCGGCCAGCAGCAACGTCATCACCTCGTCTCGAGCCTGCTCCGCGGTGAATTCCGGATGAGTGGCCAATAGCTCCAGCACCGGTCCGGGCGTAGGCTCCTCGACCCAACGCCCGCGTAGCAGGTCGTCGACGACGGACTCGAGCTCGGCCTTGGCAGCTCGCACCCGACTGCCGACGGGCAGCGGTGACCGCAGCAGTGCGGGACCACCTGGAGCCATGGCGAGCCGGAATCCTCCAAGCAGGCTGGTTACTGCACCCGTGATCTGCGGCGCCGGCCTGCGTAGGTCGGAGCCGAACAGCGCCATCCCCGCGCCGTCCAGTGTCATCGCCGACATCTCCGAGACCAGGTCGATGTCGCTACCGTCGGACCAGCGGTCCGCAGCGTGCCGGGCGGCGAGTGCGAAGTGCGGCAGGTAATCGTCGGCGATTCGTTGCGGATGGAACGCCGGCTGCAGGGCGCGGCGGTGGCGCAGATGCTTGTCGCCTTCACTGGTAAGGAGGCCCTCGCCGAGCAGTAGTCGTGCGCGTACCAGCCCGCGGCCCTTCCCCGTACGCCGGGCGTGCGTGGTCAGCAGCTCCCAGGCCTGGGTGGCGTCGTCAACTAGCAGCACTCGCTCGGGTCCCATACGCAGCGGGACTTTGTTGGCACCGCTGGCCACCAACATGTCGAGGAAGTCCATTGGCGAGCGGCGGAAGGCACGCGTCAGTGCCACGTTGACCCTCAGCGACCGCGCGGAATGGGCGAGCAGGGCAGGCAGGCTCACCGCGCCTGGGGCTTCCTCCACCTTCTTATCCTCGCCTTCCCTCAAAAACTGACACTCGTTCCGTGTGAGAGTGGTCTGGACGGCGTGTCGCAGGAACTGGCGTCAGATTTTGAGGGAACCCTGTACCTACGAGGCGGCAAGAATAAATAGGGAGGCGGCCAATGGCGCGTGTCGTCGTGACGGGTGGTGCGGGCAAGCTCGGGCGCGCCTGCGTCGAAGAGCTGGTACGTCACAGCTGGGATGTGGTGGTTTTTGATCAGGTGCGCCCACCGGCGGACAGTACAGCGGTGTTTGTTCCGATCGACCTGACCGACTACGCCCAAGTCCTGGACGCGATGCTGGGCGTCGAGGAACGATACGTTCGGCCGGATGCACTGGTGCATCTCGCCGCGATCCCGGCGCCCGGGAGGGTGCCGGACCACATGACCTTCATGAACAACATGACTTGCACCTGGAATGCCTTCAGCGCGGCGCGGCGTGCCGGTGTGACCAACATCGTGTGGGCGTCGAGCGAGACGGTGCTCGGTTTGCCGTTCGACACACCGCCGCCATACATCCCGGTGGACGAGGAGTACCCGCCCCGGCCTGAATCCACTTATTCACTGGTCAAGACGCTCGAAGAAGCTATGGCGGTCCAGTTGTGCCGCTGGGATCCAGAGTTGAAGATGATCGGGCTGCGGTTCTCGAACGTAATGGAACTCGCCGACTACACGCGTTTTCCGTCCTTCGACCAGGACCCGGCTTCACGGAAGTGGAATCTGTGGGGCTACATCGACGCGCGCGACGGCGCTCAGGCGGTCCGTCTGGCGTTGGAGTCAGATCTCACCGGCACGGAAGTCTTCATCATTGCGAACGCGGACACCGTAATGTCCCGACCGAACGCCGAACTCGTCAGGGAGTTCTTTCCCGATGTTGAGGTGCGCGGCGACCTCGGGGAGCACGACACGCTGCTCTCGATCGAGAAGGCGAGGCGACTGCTCGGCTACGAACCGGCGTATAGCTGGCGCACAGATTAATTTGGGGCGCTCGCGCATCGCGCTCGGAATCCATCGCCGTCGTCGTCGCTCGCAGAGGAAAGAACGCCTCCGCTCGCTCCTCCTCCGTGCGGCGGCGCGCGATTCCCGACGCTCGCGCCCCTCAATCCGCTAAACGCTCCCGGTGTTTGTCGGTGAGCTGGCGCATCGATTCCAGCTGGCGCAGCATCAGCTCCAAATCCGAGATCCGCATTCGCGCAAGCTGCTTCCTACCCTCAGTCGCCAGCGGGCCGTAGAGCTCCCAAGTCCGCGCCTGCCCCTCAGCGGTCATCTGAACCAGTACCTGCCGCCGATCCGAGCTGTCGCGTACCCGCTCGACAAGCCCCTTCGCGACCAGCCGGTCGATCATTGCGGTGGTAGCTGCCGGCCGGAGGCCGGTTGCCTTGCTCAACTGCCCGGCGGTCTTCGGTCCATCGGCCAGCCAGTCCAGACACCGCACGTCTGAGGGCCCCAGTCCCAAGCGCCGTCCCACGGTGTCGTCGAAGGCCTGGGTACTGCGCTGGTAACGCTGCACCGCCAGCCCCAATGCCTCGACCAGATCTTGACGGCTACGCGCCATTGTGCTAACCTTTCGAAAATCGAAAGATACGATATTCGTAAGGAAGGATACCAGGATGAAGGCACTTGTGGTGGGAGGCGGCATCGCTGGACCGGCCGCTGCGCTCGCGCTGGCCAAGGCCGGCATTGAATCGGAGGTCCTCGAACGCCGACCGGTCGTAGACCCCGAAGCTGGGTCGTGGTTGACCGTTGCGCCCAACGGGCTCGCTGCGCTGCAAGCGATGGACATCCTCGAGGAGGTACGGGACGAAGGTGTTCCGTCACGCGCCAACGTCGTGTACGGAGCGACCGGGCGACGGCTCGGCAAGGTAAGCCTCGGGCGTCCGCTCGACAACGGCCTGGTCGCATTGACGATGAAGCGCTCCTGGCTGGCAGCCCGGCTGGAACGCGAGGCTGAGCGCCGCGGCATCGCTGTCCGACTTGGGGCGGAGGTCGCCGATGTGACCGATTCCGGCGACCATGTTGAGGCAACCTTGGCTGACGGCACTGTCCTTACGGCCGATCTGCTCGTCGGGGCTGACGGTGTGCATTCCCGGGTCCGTCAAGCCATCGACCCGCAGGCGCCTGCGTCCCGCTATGTGGGACTAACCAACTTCGGGGGAATCACTCGAAACACCGCAATCGCCGATGATCTTGAGCCCGAGGCCTGGCACTTCATCTTCGGGAGCCGGGCCTTCTTCGGCGCCCATCCCACGCCGACTGGCGATGTGGTCTGGTTCGTCAACGTGCCCGAGCCGGAGATCACTGGTGAGCGGCGGCGCACCACGACCGAGGCGGCGTGGGCTCGCCGGCTTCTCGCCCTGGTCCAGGAAGACGCTGGCCCGGCAGCTGAGCTGGTTCGCACTGGCCGGCTCGAGCTGGCGGGAGATAACACCTATGACCTTGGCCACGTACCGACCTGGTCCCGCGGCCGCATGTTGATCATCGGAGACGCCGCACATGCCCCATCGCCGAGCTCCGGTCAGGGTGCCGCAATGGCTCTGGAGGATGCGGTCGTGCTCGCGCAGTCACTACGTGATCATGCGGATGTGCCCGCTGCTTTCGCCGTGTACGAGAAGGCGCGCCGGGAGCGAGTCGAGAAGATCGTCGCCGTCGGCGCTCGAAGCAGCAGCTCGAAGATCCCCGGCCCGGTCGGCCGACGGCTTCAGGAGCTGATGCTGCGCTTCGCGTTCCGCTACGTGATCACCGACCGCAGCACTGCCTGGATGAGCGATTACAGGATCCGGTGGGCGGACACTTTAGGTCATCCCATGCCTGTCGTAGCCTCGGCACCCGGCAGAGAATGAACCATTAAAGAATTCTGGTGCTATTCTTTATCGGTGGCTCTGAACATTAAGAATGCTGAAGTCGAACGGCTGATCGCTGAAATCGCCCAGGTCACAGGTGAGTCCAAGACGGAAACGGTTCGCCGCGCGCTGATCGAACGCCGTCAACGGTTGGCTTATCGGCTCGGGGACCGCAACCCGGAGGCGCGGGCACGCCGGTTCCTCGAAACGGAGGTCTGGCCCACCATTCCGCCCGCCGAGCTGGGAAGGCGCCTGAGCGAAGCAGAAGAGGACACCCTTCTCGGCTACGGCTCGGAGGGTGTGTGATCGTCGACAGCTCAGCGCTGGTGGCGATGGTGTTCCGTGAGCCGGACGCCGAGGCACTCATAACTAAGTTGAGCCACGCCACCCGCGCAGGGGTTGGCACTCCGACCCTGGCCGAGACAGGCATCGTGTTGTCGACCCGCCTCGGGATCGATCCGCAGCCGCTGCTGATCCGGCTGCTAGATGAGTTTTCGATCCTCGAGGTGCCGTTCGCGGAGCCCCATTGGCGGGAAGCCATCTTTGCGTTTCGCCGGTATGGCCGTGGCCGGCACCCTGCACGGCTCAACTTCGGTGACTGCCTGGCTTATGCGACCGCGCGGCTCGCTGACGAGCCTCTTCTGTACATCGGTACCGACTTCGGTGCGACAGATCTCGAAACCGCCTGACCAGCGGCGCCTGCGGCTGCTCGCGTACGAGGTCGCGCCGAACTTCCGCTAACTCACGTCGTGGCCGACCATCCCACCCACCGTTCGACGTCAAGGGCGAGGATGGGGCCTGACGGTGGCTGGTCGCGGTACTGGGAGTACTTGCCGATCAATGAACGGATCGCCTGCTCGGCCTCAGCTGAGTTGACGACAAGGCGGGCCGGGCCATCTATCCGGACCCACCAAAGTCTGGACCAGTCATCGTCGTATCTGTCGACCAGAAGGCTCGCAGTCCCGGTGGCCGCGACGTTGCTGAGTCGTTGAAGGCGGCGATGTCGCTTGGGTTTGTGATCGACGGCGGAGTAGACGCGCTCGCCCAAAAGGACGAAGCAGATGGGTACAACATGCGGGCGTCCGTCGCGGCGAACCGTCGCGAGGTGACCGACCGGTGCCGACGAGACGAGGCCGCGCATCACCTCCATGTCCATGTGTGCACGCTAATTGCCGTTCGAGCAGGATGGGACGACGACAAAGGACACCAGGGAGGGCAGTGATGAAGGCTTTCATCAGGGATAGGTACGGGCCGCCTGAGACGCTTCGGATGGCGGAGGTCGATAAGCCTGCGCCGGAGGCCCACGAGGTCCTGGTGAAGGTCCTCGGAATATCCGTCAATCCGGCGGACTGGCATTGTCTGCGCGGCAGGCCACTCTTCTCGCGCGCCACTCTTGGGTTGCCGCGGCCGAAACATCGGATTCTCGGTGGAGACGTTGCCGGGCAAGTGGAGGCGGTCGGTAGCAGCGTGACTCAGTTCACGCCTGGCGACGAGGTATATGCCAATCTCTTAGACCACGGATACGGCGGCTTTGCCGAATACGTGTCCGCGCCAGTTGACGTCACATCGTTGAAGCCGGGGAACCTGTCGTTCGAGGAAGCGGCCGCAGTTCCGACGGCGGCGACAACTGCACTGCAGGGCCTTCACTACCACGGGAGGATCCGGCCCGAGCAGCAGGTCTTGATCAATGGCGCTTCCGGCGGCATCGGCACCTTTGCGGTCCAGATCGCCAAATCGTATGGGTCCGAGGTGACCGGGGTGACCAGCACCCGGAATATCGAGCTGGTCCGTTCGCTCGGCGCCGATCACGTGATCGACTACACAAGGACGGACTTCGTCCGTGACGGCAGGCGCTACGACCTCATCCTCGATACGATCGGGAACCGGTCGGTGCCCGATCTCAAGCGTGCCCTTGCCGAGGGTGGCAAGGCCGCGGTCGTCGGGTTCACCAGCGTCCCCAAGCTGATTGCCGTTTCGCTCCGCGGCGGCAAACGCATCGCCATGGTGTCGGCGCACGCAACTGCCCAGGATCTAGAGCTCCTCACGGAGCTGATTCAGGCCGGCAAGGTACGCCCGCAGATTGACCGGCGCTACACATTCGCCGAAATCCCCGCAGCAATCGCCTACCTGGAACAAGGTCACGCCAGGGGGAAAGTGGTCGTGGGAATGGGGTGAACTGATCGTGCGAGCCTTACTCGTTTGTGGCGTGATCGCAGGACCATTGTTCATCGTCGGGTTCCTTATCGAGGGAGCTCTGAAGCCCGACTATGACCCGCTGCGCCACCCCGTGAGCTCACTCGCGCTCGGCCCGTTCGGCTGGACCCAAACCGCAAATTTCATCGTTGCCGGCCTGCTGACACTGGCCTTTGCCGCCGGCTTAATACGCTTGCCCGGTGCCCGCCAGAAAATCGGGGCGATCTTGGTCGCTGTCTGGGGAGTCGGCCTGCTCGGAGCGGGAGCTTTCGTCACCGATCCAGTCAGCGGATATCCGCCGGGAACGCCGCCACAGCGAGTCGAGGCGACTACGTCCGGGGCGCTGCATGATCAGTTTTCGGTGGCAGCTTTCTTTGCATTGGCCGCCGCATGTTTTGTCCTCGCCGGAGGCGCAGGCTGGCGGTGGGCGGTCTACTCCGTACTCAGCGGAGCAGCATTTCTCGGCACCTTCTTTGTGGCGGGCATCGGATTCGGGCAGACCGAACCGTACGTCAATGTCGCCGGACTATGGCAACGAATCTGCGTGCTCATCGGATGGACGTGGGTGACGGTGTTCGCCTTGCGCCTACTACGGGAGAGGCGGCCCGGGTGAGCCGGGATCCGAGCCAGGTGGGCCATTTCCGCTCGGCGGCGGGCGAGCAGGCATATCTAGCCGCCTATCAAAAAGCGATGTCTCTGCTGCCGACACCACGCTCGACCTTAGACCTGGAGACGACCTTCGGGCGGGTACGGGTGTATGAGTTCGGCGCCGCGTCCGCTGACCGTACGGCCATTCCGATCATCCTGTTGCCCGGACGAACATCAGGTGTGCCGATGTGGGCGTCCAACCTTTCTGACCTCGTCGCGGACGCACCACCTATGCCCTTGACGCCTTGGGGGACGCGGGTCTGAGCGTCCAGAGCCGGCCGATCCGCGACGCTGCCGATCAGGCGGACTGGCTGGACCAAGTGCTGGCTCACTTGCCGGTGCGCAGCGTCCATCTCGTCGGTCACTCCTTCGGCGGCTGGCTCGCGGCCAACTACGCAGCCCGGCATCCCGTGCGATCTCAGAGGCAACCGAGCACTACGCGTTGAAACTCCCGCTGCCCGAACGCCTTTCCAGTAGTCAACTACGAGGACTGCCCATGCCCGTATATGCCGCTCTCGGTGGCGGCAGCGTCATGCACAATGGTCGCCACGCTGCAGACGTCGCACGATCCGAAATCCGGGACGCGACCGTCGACCTCTGGCCGGACGCCAGCCACTCCCTCACCATGGAACAAGCCGCAGAACTGGACCGCAGGATCCTGACGTTCATGGCCACGCACGACAGCTGAGGGTCACTCGCCGATGGGTAGCAGCCGCCGGCGAGAGTCAGTCTGGCAGCCGCCGGCGAGAGTCAGCTGGCATCCCAGGCGATCTCCTCCTCGACGTAACGCCGCAACGATTCCAGCGAGTGCTGGAATGCGCTGGAGACCATAGCGGTGAGCTGGTCAACGCCGGTTGGGTCTAAGGGTTCGAAGGTCAAACGCAGAGTGACGGTGGCGGTGTGCAGGTCTGGGCCGCCGGTCACAGTGAAGCTTCCGCCGGAGTGCCGTACCGGGAGTTGGACGCGGAGGTGCTCGAACCGAAAGCTGCGTTGCTCGGCTGAGATGTCGCTGATTCTCTCGTGGACCTGCCGCCCGTCGGCCATCTGACATACCCGTACGTTGCCGTCCATCCGGGCGGCGATGACCCCGGGCAGCCACTGCCTGGTGGCGGGCATGTCGGCCAACACCGCCCAAACTTCATCCGGGGTGGCCTTGATGTCGATGTTGTTAGTGATTGTCGGCATGTTCAGGTTCCCTTTCCGCGGCTGGATAGCCCTCTAATCGTTGTGACGGCGCCCTCATGCCAGATTCATCGTCAGTCGCGGTTTAGCCTTGGCGGGTGACGACCGCGACGTCATCGGCGACCGGCCGGGCAGACTCCGAGCGGCTGCTCTCGGCGGCGGTGGCCGGTGATGACCACGCGTTCCGGCTGCTGACTGAGCCGCACCGGCGCGAGCTGCTGGTGCACTGCTACCGGATGCTCGGCAGCCTGGATGACGCCGACGATGCCGTGCAGGAGACTTTGCTGAAGGCGTGGCGTGGCCTGGCCGGATTCCAGGGCCGCTCAACGCTTCGGGCCTGGCTCTACCGGATCGCGACCAACATTTGTCTCGACGCGCTCGACCACCGGGCGAGACGGATTCTGCCCACGGCGATTGCCGGCCCGGCCGACCCGCACCTGCTGCCCGACCCGGAGGACCCGGAGACGCCGTGGTTGCAGCCCTTCCCGGACGCCCTGCTGGAGGTCGCCGACCCGGATCCCGTCGCTGATCCGGCGACGGCGATCGTGCGCCGCGAGCACATCGAGCTGGCGTTCATCGCCGCCGTGCAGTACCTGTCGGCGCGACAGCGGGCCGTGCTCTTGCTGCGTGAGGTGCTGGGCATGTCGGCGGCCGAAACCGCCGACATTCTCGGGACGACACCGGCGTCGGTGAACAGCGCTCTGCAGCGGGCCCGGAGCACGTTGGATGCTGGCCTATCCGCCAGCAAAACCCCGCCGGAGTCGGCTACGGAGGAGGCCGACCTGGTGGCTAGGTATGTGCGGGCATGGCACACGCATGATGTGCTGAAACTGGTGGCCTTGCTACGGGAGGACGCCTACCTGGCAATGCCACCCACCCCGTCCTGGTACCGAGGCCGCGATGACATTGGCATCTACTTGCGGCGGCTGTTCGCCAGCCGGTGGGGTCGCGACCTGCGCCTCGTGCCCACGGCCGCGAACCGCCAGTCGGCATTGGCCGTCTACGCACCAGCCGAGTACGGCAATGGCTATCAGCCGTTCGCGATCAAGGTGCTGACCATCCACAGCGGACTCATCGCGGCTATAACCGGGTTCGTAAGCCCGGGTCTGTTCGGCAGATTCGCTCTGCCACCCCATCTGCCCGCGGCTACAGGCAGATGACCAGGGGCGAGCGCCCGACCGAGCCGGAGTTGTTCCGGCGCAGGTTGAGACGGCTCTGATTAAGGCATGCTGCTCGGCTACCTGCTCGCCGAAGTCGGTTCGCCCTCCCGGAGCAATCGGTAGAAGCGCCAGTAGTCGGTGTGTATCGGGAGAACCTCCACATCGCTGAACCCCGCCTGGAGGGCGTACTGACGAAGCACCGGGGGACGCATGACGGCTCCGGTGGCTGCAGTCTGTGGGTCTCCCATGGCACCGGGCAGGCAGGACACCACGCTCCAGCCGTACTCATTGCGTTCCCGCGCCGTGGCGGGAGCCGTGAACTCTTCGCCGACCAGTCCGTCGACCACGAGCATGGTCCCAGCACCGGTGAGCATCTGTCGGGCTGCCCTGAGGGCGTCGACGGGTCGCGACATGTCGTGCAGAGCCTCGAAGATCGTCACCAGGTCGTACCTGCCTGTTCCGCCGATGTCGGCGGCGTCGGTGACTGAGAACCGCACTCGATCAGCGACGCCGGTCCGCTCGGCGTTCCCCCGAGCAGCGCTAATGGCGTCCTGGTCCAAATCGATGCCGTCCACGGTGATCTTGGAGTAGGCCTGGGCCATGGCGATGCTCGACCAGCCGGTGCCGCACGCCACGTCGAGAACCCGTGCTGCCGGTTCGGCCCGGAGCCGCGCGTCGAGGTCGAGAATCGTCGGAAGCCATGCGCCGCCAAGCAAGTTGATGAACCGGGCTCGGTTGGCCTCCGCCCGGCCCTCGGGCTCCCACGGCAGGGGCGGCGGCGCGTTCCCAACCCGAAACGCCTCCACCAGCTGTGGAAGTCCACGAGCTGCGCGGACGATGTCGACCCCGTTGTAAGCCTCGTATCGGACGTCGTCGCGGTTTGCGAGCACGGGGATGTGCTCCCGCGGCAACCAGTACCTGCGAGCGAGTGGTTCCGCTCGCGGGTCGTCGACCGCGAGCAGTGCACTCACGGCGTGGTGCTCAAGCCATTCCCGCACGTAGCGCTCGTTGGTTCCAGTCCGTGCCGCCAGCTGCGACGAGGTGGCCGCACCGCCTTCCGCGAGCGCCCGATACAGCCCTAGTCGTTCACCCAAATAGATGGTGTAGAGCTCCAACGCGCCGACGGCATCGCCGAAGAGTCGCTCGCGCAGCGCGTCCGTCCGATCAACATCGGGACGCGGATCTCCGGCATGGAGCCTCGCTTCGAACGGTTCGGATCCGCCCTCGGACATCACCTTCACCTCCCGTCAGGTAGAACCACCACGCCCCGTCATGGAACCGGCTCAGCTCACATGGTCCGAATCCGTCGCCAACCTAAGTCACCGCACATCGGGCAAACTCAGCGGCGGTATACCACGAACGATGTCCGATGGGCGAGGGTGTCGTAGAGGGAGCGTGCCGCGCCGTTGTACTCCTGGGTGAGCCAGTAGACGCTGGCAGGGCCGAACCCGTCGGCGAATGCGTAGACGGCGTGGATGAGCCTCTGTGCGATGTAGCCACCGCGCCACTGTTTGGCGACATACAGGTCTTCCAGGTAACAGCTCGGGTGCGTGGACCAGGTGGTGGGATGGAGGACAAGGTGCGCGAACCCGGCCAGCTGATCTTCCTGTTCGGCGACGAGTCCGTGCACCGCCGAGGTTGGCTCGCACAGCGCCGCCCAGGTCCGCTCGGTTACCTCCGGCGTGAGCACGGCCCTGTAGAAGTCGAGATAACCGTGCCACAGCGGATCCCAGCGTTCCCGGTCGTCCACTCGAATCGGTCTGATGGTCACTTCGGTGGTGATTTGGCACCTCCCGCTATTGGCTCAACGAAACCCAGCGGAATCGCGTACGTCCTGAATATCGTGCCGCTGAGTGGTCTCTGATCATGCCGTGAGTATCGCCGGTCCGGCTACCTCACCCTCCGTGCAACGAGCATGGCTTCTGAACGGGTCGTAGGTCCACAGAGCATCCTCTGGTAGCCCGCGGCCCAGGCGAAGTCCACGCAGGTGTCTACTAGCGCTGACCCGGCGCAGATGGAGTGGGAACCCGCGTCTGTTGCTTGCCCCTCAGTGACGGGTCTCGACCGGCCCGCTTTCAGCAGTCATTTCCTCGTCGCCCTGCCCTAGTCGGCGGTGGAACAGATCCAGCACATGTCCGAGGCACTGGCGCGCGAGCTCGGGGTCGTAGCGGTGGCCCTCGTCGCGGCCGAAGGCATGCTGGCCGTTCACCTCCACCCACGAGAAGCGGGTCCCGGCGTCTTCAAGCGCGGCGTAGATGGTCTCGCGGCCCTCACGCGGGATGTGCGGATCTTGCCGACCCCAAATCATCAGCAACTCGCCGCGAATTTCCCCGACCCGGTCCAGCGAGTCGTCATTCATACCCTTGCCGAGACCGCGCTTGTGGATATCGGTGGCATAGAAGCAGGCCGCTGCACGGACATCGGGATTGAAGGCGGCACGGAAAGAGAGATGGCCGCCGACACAGATCCCGATCGACCCGAGTTTGCCGGTGCACGAGGGGTGGTCGGCGAGAAAATCGAGGACGGCACGTGCATCCGCGTCATAGGAAGCAAGCTCCTTAGTGATCTTGTGGGAGTTGCCCCGTTCGGCGCCCGCCGAGTCGTAGGCGAGAACGACACCAGGATCTTCCTCCAGCTCGTGGAAGATCTCCGGCACCGCAACCGTGTAGCCGTGGCCCGCGAGAAACGCGGCGGTCCGGCGGATGGGACCGGTCACCTGGAAGATCTCGGAGAACAGCACAAGCCCGGCGTAGCGTCCCGCGGCCGCCGGACTGAGGACGTAGGTGCGCATCGGGCCGTAGGGAGTCTTAAGGTCGACGTATTCCTCAGGGGCGATGATCATTTGCTAACCATAATTGATGTAGGGCACCGGCGTGCTGCCGGCGTGTTTTCCACGCGTCGCCGGGCCCGCGATCGAAGAAGGCCTTACCGCTTTGTCCTGAGTCCCGAGGACGCCGCGCATTATCGACGAGAGTGATCACCACGATGATCTTGCCTGAAGGCAATGCGATCCGAGATCACGCGTCACCCTCGGCCGCCAATCTTGATCATTGCTCGCACGCGGTGGGAAATGATCTTGTCGAACGGCTACCGAGTCTGGGACGTCTCGCGAACGAGTTCTTGCCGATCACGTCGTCACAGACCTTCACTGTGAGCACGTCCGACATCGCGACTGGCACCGTCGCGGTGGGCCGTTGTGCGAGCAGGACCGCTTCGTGGACTGCCGTGCCCACCGCAAGCCCGCGTCGGGCGACATCAAATGGGAAACGAAGCGAACTCCTTGCCGGATGTGCCGCACCAGCGCCCATCCGCATGAACACCAACATCGTCGCCACGATGAATGTTGATCATCTGAAGGAAAACATCGCCGTCGCCTCCCGACCGTTGCCCGCGGCACCTACGCCGAGGCCAAGATGCGCTTGGGCGCCCTGTCCTAGGACACGTCGATGAGTACCTTTCCGACTGCGCCATCCTGAACTGCCTGGTGGGCGTCTGCTGTGTTTGCGAGCGGGAACCGGTGCAGCGGCAGGCCGGCGTCTTCACCGATCGGCAGCGCTCCGTCCTCTAGCGCGAGCGTGATGTCTGCTACGGCCGCCTCAAGGGCGGCTTCGCCGACGGTGTAGAGCAGGACGAATTGGTAGCGCACGTTCTTGATCATGTGCTGCCTGACCGGGAGCATGAGCTCGCCGCCGCCGTCGTTGGCGTAGACGGCAATGGACGCTCGTGGCTTGACTACGTCGATATTGAGCCGCGAGTTGGCAGACGCAGCGACCTCGACCACAAGGTCGACACCCTCAGGAGCGACCTTTGCGATTGCGGTGGCAGCGTCCTGGTCCCGGTAGTTGATGACATGATGGGCCCCGGCCGCCCTCGCGAGCGCACCCTTGGCGGGGCCGGAGACGGTTGTGATGACGGTGGCACCGGCCCAGCGCGCGAGCTGAATGGCGGCATGACCCACAGCGCCCGCTCCTCCGGCGACAAGCACAACCTTGCCGGCGAGGGCACCAGGATGCAGCCGTACGGGTCCGTCCTCCGCCACCGTCAGGGCCCGGTGGGCAGTCATAGCCGGTACGCCGAGGCAGGCGCCGATGTCGAAGCTGGTCCCCTCGGGAAGTCGTACGACCCGGTCCGCGGGCAGGTTCGTGAATTCCTGCGCCGTGCCTGTCGGCCGCTGGTGGCCAGCGAGATATACCCAAACGCGATCTCCGACGGCAAGATCCTCGACCCCGTCCCCGACTGCATCGATGACACCTGCACCGTCCTGGTTCGGAGTCACCTCAGGGAACGGCGGTGCTGCGCCGTCGCCGGAGCCAAGGCGCGACTTCCAGTCGGTGGGGTTGACGCCGGAGACAACGACGCGGACGCGGACTTCGCCGGGCCGTGGTTCGGTCAGATCGCGATCGACAAGTCTGAGGACCGATGGGTCACCAGTACGTGAGTAGACCACAGACTTCATGGGCGCGCGACACCTCCTCCATCTTGCGGATCATTCTGCAGGAACGCACGTACACGTTCGTTCCTGATGCGATACACACGCTGCAGAGTATGTGGAGTGAGAGGAACGAACGTACACGTTCGTTTCCGCGCCGGGTTGCAGGAGCTTCGCCTCGAGCAGGGGCGAAGATGGCGGAGTGAAGTACGAGGTTGTAGCCGAGGCTTACCGCGATCTGGAGCAGGCTTCAGGTCGGCTGATGTTGATCGACCGGCTGGCATCACTGCTGGCACAGACTCCGCAGGAGCTACTGCCAAACGTCTGTTACCTGTGCCAGGGGCTGGTGGCGCCGGAATTTGCCGCTGTGGACCTGGGTCTGGCCGAGAAGCTCGCGCTGCGCGCTGTCGCGACCGCGGCCAGCGTCGAGCCGCCAGACGTTGTCGCGGCGGTGCGCGATGCGGGTGACCTCGGCCAGGCCGCCGAGCAGTTATTGGCGACCAGAGCCGGAAACCGCGAACCGACTCTGCTAGTAGCCGGAGTGGTTGACACGCTGCACGAGATCGCACGCGCCGAAGGGCCTGGCTCGCAGGGCCGCAAGCTCGATTTGCTGGCTGGCCTACTGGCAGCGGCCACCCCGCTGGAGGCGCGCTACCTGCTGCGTTTAGTGACCGGCAATCTACGGCTTGGGATCGGCACGCCGACGATTCTGGACGCATTGGCGCAGGTGTACACCGGCAACCGAAAGGACCGGCCGGTGTTGGAGCGGGCGTACAACATCTGTTGTGATCTCGGCCTCGTCGCCGCCACCTTGGCGTCCGGCGGACTGGCCGCGGTGCAGGAGCTGCGGGTACGGCCCGGCAACCCGGTACGGGTCATGCTGGCTCAGCGACTTTCCGATGCCGATGAGATTCTCGCCCGGCTGGGTGCGCCCTGTATGGCGGAGTACAAATACGACGGCATGCGGGTGCAGGCGCATCGCACCGCTGATGGCGCGATCGAGTTGTTTACCAGGCGGCAGGAGCGGGTGAGCAGCCAGTTCCCCGACGTAGTGGACTTGCTGCAGGCAGGGCTGGGTCCGCGCGAGGCGATCCTGGAGGGTGAGGTGGTGGCGTACGACGCCGCGGCTGGCGAGCTGCGGCCGTTCCAGGAGGTCATGTTCCGGCGCCGCAAGTATGGAATCGCAGAGGCCGCAAGGGATGTGCCGGTCGGGCTGTTCTGCTTTGAGTTGCTGTACGCCGATGGGGAGGATCTCACCCGCATGCCCTATCTGGACCGCCGGGCCCGGCTCGCCGAGGCGGTCACTTTGTCCGACCGGCTCCGGCTGACCACGGCGCTAGAGGTCACCACGGCCCCCACACTGGAGACCGCGTTCGAGCAGGCCGTGGCCGACGGATCTGAAGGTCTGGTATGCAAGTCGACTGGCCCGGACGCGATCTACCAGGCAGGCGCCCGCGGCTGGTTGTGGATCAAGCTCAAACGTGACTACCGCACCGAGCTGGCCGACACCGTCGACCTCGTCGTGGTCGGCGCATACGCCGGGCGCGGCCGGCGGCGGGGTATGTACGGCGCGGTGCTGCTAGCGGCGTACGACCCGGACAGTGAGCTCTACCAGACCGTCGGCCGGTGTGGTACCGGGTTCTCCGACACCGAGCTAGCCGCGTTGCCGGCAAGATTGGCGCCCATGATCCGGGCTGAGCGGCCGGCCAGAGTGGACTCGCGAGTACCGGCCGATGTGTGGTTTGAACCCAGCATGGTGGTGGAGGTGCTCGTCGCCGAGCTCACATTGTCGCCCAACCACACCGCCGGTTGGGGGCGGCTCAAGGACGATGCTGGGCTATCGATGCGGTTTCCCCGTTTCACCGGGCGCTGGCGTGACGACAAGGAGCCGCAGGACTCTACCACCACTCAACAGCTCGTCGAGCTTTACCTCACCGCGCGTCGGGCGCCCACCGGCGGATGAGCTTTGCGACCATGCCCCATTGAAGAGTCACCCTGCTTCTTCCAGCGAGCGCCACGCCAGTAACCCAGCTCCCCGATATCCGGCGTCGCCGGCGTACTTTCCACCCGAGATCGTCGGGGCCGGTCGCCAGGCGAGGCCGGCTTGTACCTCGCGAGTGAGCGGTTGGATCAGCGTCGCGCCGGCGGCCGCCATGCCACCACCTATGATGATCAGTTCCGGGTCCATGAGAAGCACGTAGTGCACCAGGGCCCGGCCCAGGGCAGTGATGGCATCGTTGAAAATGGCATCGGCCACGGGATCGCCGGCTGCAGCTCGGCTGATGACGTCTTCGGCGGGAACGTCTCTGATGCCGCTGGCAGCCGAATATCGGCGTGAAAGCGCGGCCCCGCTGGCATAAGTCTCAGTGCATCCGCGTTGCCCGCAGGCGCACCACTCTCCTCCCGGAAACACCGGGAGGTGGCCGAGCTCACCTGCCCTGCCCGTAGCGCCGGCTGACACCTGACCTCTGGTGATCACGGCCGCCGCCACACCTGTGCCCAAGGCTACGAAAAGGACTTCCTGCAATCCGCGCCCAGCACCCGTTTCCAGCTCGGCCAGCCCAGCGGCGCGTACGTCATGGTCGAAGACCACCGGCAGGCCAACTGCCTCCGCCACGATCTGGCGTAAAGGCAGCTGCCGCCAGCCGATGTTCGCGGCATAGACGGCGATCCCTTGCTGCGCGTTCACGACCCCCGGAACCACCAGGCCCACCGCGCGCAGCCGCGCGGCTGCCGGTACCTGCTCTCGCAGCTCGACGATGGCGCCAACGATTGTTTCGATGACCGCGTCCGGCCCGAGGTGTCTGGGCGTTGTGCGTTCACTGTGCCCATGTTCGAGCCCGTCAGAATCGAGCAGCGCAGCCTTCACGGTGGTACCGCCGACATCGACTCCCAGGACAAGATCACGCTGCCCGGCATCCAGATCCTTCCTCCAGCGCATCGCGGTCATTTGTCAGGAAAGTACGACAGACCGTGTGAGGTGCTGGGGCTCGTCGGGGTTGAGCCCTTTGGCCTCGGCGAGCGCCACCGCCAGCCGCTGCGCCCTGATCAGGTCCGCCATCGGGTCAAGACCGCTGCTTTCCACGTGTGCACCGGTGACCTGGAGGTCGTCCAGAAGCCCAGGAGGAGGTGTGCCAAACACCCACACCGTCGAGGCTCGGCCGACCACACTGATAGGACCATGCCGAAACTCCATTGCCGGGTAGGACTCCGTCCACGACTGGGAGGCCTCGCGCAGCTTCAACGCGGCCTCGTTCGCGATGCCGACCGACATACCGCTACCCAGGAAGGTGAACTGGGTCGAGTCAAGCGCGCGCGGTGGCAACGGGTCGGTCAACGCGGATCGCCCCTGTTCGATAACAGCGCTGAGGTCTTCAGCGAGCCAGGCCCGCCACAATGCCAGGCACGTCGTGGCAAACCGCGTCTGAACAATCGACTTCTCATCGGCGAAATCCAAAACCACATGATCATCCGCCAGCTTCACGACCGGGCTGTTCGGGTCGGCGGTGATCGCGACCGTACGCGTCCCGTTCGGCAGCAATTCCAGTAATCGCAGCACTTCTGTTGTCGTGCCGCTGCGGGTCAGCGAGACGAGGACGTCATAGGGCCGGCGCGCCGGGAATTCTGATGCGGGAAAAACGTCGGTTTCGCCATGCCCTGAACGTTCCCGCAGAATCGCGAAGCTCTGGGCCATGAAGTATGAGGTGCCGCATCCGATAATGGCGACTCGTTGTCCACGTTCGGGAAGTGCATGACGGACACGCTCGCTTGGGCCAAGCTCGGTGGCCCGCCCCCACGCCGACGGCTGAGCGGCGATCTCATTTGACACGTGCCATGAGGGTCGAGCAGGCTCGTCTGTCAGCTCCCCTCCTGGCACGGATTCCATAACCTTCCTGCCCTCAGCCGACTGGAATTCACCTCCAGCGTATTGTCCAGGGCTGTGGGCGCCGCCTCCGCCGTCATCCACTCCGTCCGGCTGATCAGCTCGGGTATCGACCGCGCCGACGCTTTCGTCGCCTTCGGAGACGGTCGCGTCCTCGCGACGGGGAGCGGCAGCACCTGGCATGAACTCGTCCGCGACGGCACGGGTGTTTTTGATGGCACGGGCCATGTCCTCACCCCGGGGTTGCTGGACATCCACAACCACGGCGGTGCCGGCGCCTCGTACGGCGAGAGTGCTGAGGCCATCCGGACGGCTAGGCGACTCCACCGTGAGCACGGCACTACTCG
>JBKPAB010000156.1:0-7790 GCA_046726195.1 Actinomycetota bacterium | reverse complement strand
GGCAGCCCCAGAGGAACCCAATTGGCAGGATGAAGAGCGCGATCCCGACGAGCAGCCGTTTGCGGAAGCGCAGCTCCGACGAGTCGGCGGAGTCCGCCCCGATCGACAGGACGCGGTCTCCCAGCGCCGCGATCATGACGGACGAGCGTAGTCGACGGTGGCCCTTGGACCTTCGGTCGCGTCCATACATGCAGCAGGAATCAGGTCCGCTGAGGTTGCTTGGCTGGTGTCCGGCAAGCAGCCTCTTCGTCGTCGAAGAAGGCGCTTCGACGCTCAGAGCGCTAACGGCGGTGCGAGTCGCTCGCCTAGGTCCCGGTTCGCGTAATGCCCGGCTCGGGCCACCTGCGAAGCGTCACCGGCTCCAAACCGTTACTTTCTGAAGTCAGGAGGGATGGCGACATCCCGGGTCTCAGTTTTGGTCTCAGTTGCCCTCGTTTGTCCCATCCGCGAGCGTTGGCCGCATCGCATCGGGAGTGTGGATGACTGCACAGCGGACTCTTTGTGAACCTCGGTTTGCGGATTTGGAAAGCGGGCACAGTGCCGCAGCCTTTGCACGGGGGTCACACAGCTAGCGAACCTGCCGTTGCAACCGCAGCACGTGCGAGCGAGCGGTTCGGTGCGCCTGTTCGGATTGGCTAGGGCGCTCAACGAGGCCCGCTCCGCTACTTTGCAAGCAAGAGGCTGGGAGGCAGCAACCCGCGAGCGTTTCTGCTCCGGGAGAGTGTCGCTAGAGGTCCTTGTTCTCCCCGGTGTCAAGATCAACGACTCCTAGCCGCGGCAACTGAGTCTGACGATGCAGCGACTTCAGACCACCCAAGTCGGCGGCATAGGCATGCATCCGTCGGTGGCAAGAGGCTTCGGCGATGTGGCGAGTGTGGCGGCCTTTGGCGGGCCAGGATTGGTGATCTTCTTGACAGTGGTTGCGCAGTCGCGTCTTCATTCGTTCTGTGAACGACGGCAGGCTGTATCGGTGCCATTCCTCTAATGCGTCACTGGTGAGACCGAGGCCGGCGCGGCGGCGTTGGTCTGCGAGAACCGCGATCTCGTGCACCAGGTGGGGATGCTGTGGCCAGCACGGCGGGATGACGTCGGCAACGTCCCAGACGTATTCGTGGTTCAGCAAGGTGACCACAGCCTCCAGCCAGGACCAGACCTCTTTGCGCAGTTGCGGTGTCTCGCAGCTGGCAGGGTCCCATGGTCGCGGCAGGTCCCGCAGGTCCCTCAGAGTCAGGAGTTGATCTTGTGCACCGTTGCTAGCGAGCTCGAGTTCTCGATATGCCAGTTGCACCAACCTTCCCGGCACTGGGAAAGGCTGAATGAGCACACTCGACTGGGCATTCAGCTTAACCGCGGCGGTCACAGCTGGGCCTCCGGCTCAGCAGCGATTCCGCGATGTCGTGCTTCGGCGAGGGCGGCGGCAGCCCGCGTCTCAGTCGTGGGCAAACCGAGCGATCTTTCGGCGAGCCTCGCACGCAGCTGGTGCTGGCGTGCCACGAGTCGGCGGCCGGCTTTGCCGTCGATGCAGCGAGCCAGCCGAGCGATGATGGGTTTGCCGTTCTCGGCGAGTACCAGCGCCTGGCGTTCCGGGAGTTGGCGGATCTCCTCGGGGCGGAGGATGGCAATATCGTCGCCGGAAAAGGTGCGTCCGGCCATTGCGCCGGTCTGCCAGGTGCGTCGGGCGACCCGGACCTGCCCGACCAGGTCGGAGATCTCCTGGTTGAACGCTCCATCTTTGGAGCCGCCGAACATCACCAAGACGTTGGTCAATCCGAACAACGCGCGGGCCTGGTGCTCGCCGAAGATCGCGGCCAGCTGCCGCCAGGTCTGGGCTGCATAAATGAACGAAATGCCAAGCGCGCGTTCATTCGCCATCCGGGTCTGCACTGTCGGCAGCGGCGCCGTCGAAGGCAGTTCATCGAGGCAAGCCAGCAGCGGTGGGCACAGCCGGCCCCACGGCGACGTGTTCGCCGACCCAAGGGCGGTGTCTAAGACCTGTTCGGCCACCGCGGTCATCAGCGGCGATGCGGACGCGTAGGGGTCTTCTCGACCCAACAGGTAGACAGTGCCGCCGCGGCGAATCACATCAGCTAAATCGGTGGCTGGTCGACCAGCACTTGGCACGCAGCGGCTGCGGATGCCTTCTTGGAAGAACAGGCTCATCGCCTGCTGGACAGTCGTGATCGTGTTGCCGGCGGTGCGATCATCACCATGCAACGCGCCGTGCAGCAGTCCCAGCCAATACGGCGCGGCATGGGGATGCTGCAACAGGATCTCGGTCGGCTCGCCAGCGGTGGTCGGATTCGCCACCCAACGCAGCACATCGTCCAGGCTGCGCCCAGTGAGGGCTGCTGCGTGGAAGAACGCCTGGATGACCTTTGCTGCCTCGGCGGCATAGAACCGGACAGCATCATCGCCATACCCGCCGCCCAATGCAGCCTTGATCGTGCCAGCGGTAAACGCCTTAGCGCGACGTTCGGCCACCATCGGATCGACACAGCCCGCGATCGGATCCCACATCAGCTCCGGCAACCCCCGGGCTAGGCCAAACGGATCGAGCACCAGACATGGCCGACCATCGCGAGATCGGACGGGAAAACTCAGAAGAAGATCATCCACCTTGGTCAGAGTTGCCAAGGCAGCGCCCGACGCGCTTAACAAAGCCGGAATGAGAAGATCAAGTGTCTTCCCGCTGCCCTGCGGACCGATCACACCCGCAGTACGATCCCACGGAACCCACAACTCCCCGCCCCGCGGTTCATGGGCCCGGCCCAGACGCCATCCAACATCGGATGCATTGAAGATCATCTCCTAACCCCATACCGACGCTTTCCTAAAGATCGGGTCGAACAATTTTGCGGCTTCGTCTGAGCCGTGTGACACCGAGGAGCCTCTCCGCCTAACTCGAGGTCGCAACGCCCCTCATTCGTCCCAGCGGTAAGCAAGATCAGCTCCGTTGCGGTAACACACACTAGAAGCTCGACGGCGATGCTGACGGCTCGTGAAGATCAACAAGACCAGCTCCGGCGTCTCCGCGCAGAACAGTCGGCAAGCTTTTGAACAGATCGACGCGACCAAGAAACCTCCAGTGGCAACGTGCAAGCACGTTCGCGACCGCTCGACCCAGATGCACACCAAAGCTGATCAAGACCAATACGGACAGGCTGACGGCGAGCGGCATCTCCCATGTCCACGGGTACGGGTACGGATCTTGCCGGCGTGACCGCTGACTCATAACATCACCTCACTCACCAGAAGGATCAGGACCCATGCAGGCGGTCAATCCTCGGAGTCGGTCTCGGGCGACGTCCCGCCGACTGCCCTTAGTTAAGGAATTGCGAAAACGAATGTCCCGCGACCGGCTGATTCATCAGTCATGATCAATGAGGCATGGTGTGTCGAAGGCAGCGGCTACCTAACTGATCATGCTTGAGTGGCCTCGAGATCAATTACTGCCGGGCGAAATGCCTGCCTGACGTTCCCCGTCCCGATTGACGCGTCGATTGAGGCGGTGCCAAGCCGGTGAAGCTCGGCGAGCGTATCCGCCAGACCTGCCGCGAGCTCGGCAGCCGATTTGTTATCCAAGCCCTCGGCTTGGATTAGCCCCGCACCTACCGCGGCATTCCTGAGCGACCGTCTAAGGTTCCGAACGGCTCGCGCGTGATTGTGCGGACTCTTGCGACCGGCGGCGTGGCCGCCTGCAACCCCCAGTCCTCGGAGACGGATGTCGTTCATGATCACATTCGGCTTGGCCAACACCAGGTAGCTGCGATCACCTGAAGCGTCATCGGCATCGGCACCCGGCACGCAGAGCACCCGGGCACAACCGGTCGAGGCGAAACTATGCGCCGCCCGTCGCGCAGCGTTCAGCTCAGCTCTTGTGGGGGCGCGCCCGAGATGATCAATGACGGTTGCTCGAACGCCAACCACAAGGTTTTGGTCAAGCGCCAGCGCCTCTGCGAAAACCTGCTGCAATCTGCCCAGCCGTTGTGGCCTCGGCGGCTGGGCCCTCCGATAGCGGCTCCATGCCCCAGAAACAGTCATGTCGACCCGTTTGCCACTTCAGTCCAGTCAGACCTTGATCCCGCAGGTCGAGGATCTCTTGGGTGGAGGCTGGGTGAGTAGGGCGCCGACCGGACGCATGGTGGCACCGGCGCGACGGAGATGATCGTGGACCACGTTCCATCGAACGCCCAGCTCTGCGCCGATCTGGCTCAAGGTCCAGCCTTCGGCGTACAACTGTGCCGCACGCTCAACGTCCACAGCGCCACCCTGAACGAGCTAAGGCAATCGAGTGGGAGCCAGGTCGGCGCCGCAATCAATGACGCTGACCGCGGCAGGCGCGAGGATGCCGACCACGACGAGTGCGATTGCTAGCAGCGCCAGCATGATCACCGCGAGCAAGAGTGCGGCCAGTGCCAGGAGCTTCTTCACACTCGTTCTCAGCCGGCGGGTTGGATGCCTGGTTGGTGTAGGTGAGGGATTGCTCGGCGGGGTGCAGCACGGTCTGCATCTTGTACCGCTGCTCCCCGACACACCACAGCGCACGGCCTTTGCCCTGCATCGCCCAGCCGGTGACTAGGTCCTGGGCAATGGGGCCGAGGCCGAGGAGCCAGTCGAGTTCCTCGGCGACGGCGAGGTCTTGGCTGTGCAGCACCTTGATATCGGCCAGGTGCAGCAGATCCTGGCGATCGCGACGGCCTGGGAGCCGACGTCGCCTGCGGACAGCGGGTCGGAGGGTTGGTGGCCGACCGCGACCTGGATGTCACCGTTGCTGCGGGATAGCCTCAGTCGGCGTCGAAGCTTTCGACCGCCTCCACACCGAGGCGAAGCTGTTTCCAGGATTCGTCCCGGACCACAATGCCAGTCGACTCGTAGCGGCATCCGCTGACGAGGTCGTGGGTGGGGTTATTGAGCAGCTGCCACAGCTGCGGAATCGTGACCTCCCGCATCCGGCTGTAACCGTCCTGGTAGCCCGTCTGAGACGTGATCTGGGCTCGTCCCGCGTCGCTTGCGCGTTGACGATGTGACTCGTGCGGCTGACTTCGACCGAGGGCTGGGCTTCACCGATGTGGGATCTATTCCTAGATCGGACGACGTCTCGGTAAAGGTGATGTTGCAGCGCGAAGGGGCCATGCTGATCGATGACGCATTGGTCGGGATGCCGTTTGGCCGACGCCTCGCGAGGCCATGATTAGGGCTGGCCGCGGGGGCTTGGCGTTGCCATTGGGCTGGGGGTTGACGATCTTGAAACTGCCTACCGGTGGTGCCGCGAGGCAGGCTGTGAGATCACCGCTGAACCGAGGGATGAGCCGTACTTGTTCAGATCCCGCGCCGATGAGCAGCCCGATATATGCACTGGCGAAGGCGATGGTTCGGGCTTTGAAGCCAGGCAATGGCCGTAGGAGTAGATGCGAAACCGAGGACGAACTGCGCTCCAGGTTGTCCGAGGACGGGGTGATCTACGACAGCTCCGAGCTAGGGGTAACGCTGTCTCTACTGGAGAACAACGGGGAAGGTGGCTACGACACGGGCTCATTACCAGGCCTGCCCTACGTACTTCTACGGCCGATCCCGGATGCGTGGCCGGGTCCGTCCCGATGGGAGCCGCATCCAGCA
The DNA here is from genome assembly GCA_046726195.1 of Actinomycetota bacterium. Taxonomy (GTDB): domain Bacteria; phylum Actinomycetota; class Actinomycetes; order Propionibacteriales; family Propionibacteriaceae; genus Microlunatus. The sequence continues at coordinate 2,174 of JBKPAB010000156.1, read as the reverse complement.
CGGCCCCTCGTGCTCAAGCGTGCGGCCGTACTAAAAGACCCCAGGCCCGGGTCCCTTCAGGCCAGGCCGGGTCCACCGCTTTGACCGTCGGTGGAGCGAGTAAGCGGTCCCGGGGACTTGTGGACTCACTTAGCAGAAGTACCTTCGGCCTTACTGTTGGCGGTTGTCCTACGTTCCCGGTTCGGTGACAACGAGGGCGCGGTTGTGGAGAGGCTGTGTCACTAGTCGGACCGAGATCCTGCTGAAGGCGTGCCTGATGAACTCTTCCGCACTCGCTTCAGGGAGGTCGAACGGCACAACCGGAACGTCTTGACCTTGGTCCCGCTCCGCGATTTCGCTAGGTCGTGCGTCCGGATGCTCCACTCGGTCGACGGCATAGACAGTTGCTGTGGTGCGACCCTCGACTCTTACGTCGACTGCCAGGATGGTGTAGCGGTCCCGATCAAGGTGTGCAAGCTCATAAAGGCTTGGTTCATGAATGACCGCCTCGGCGTCATCTGCTGCGACGGTGCCCAGATAATCGTTGAAATTGGTGCTCGCTGGTCCGAGCACCCGACCCATGGGTTCCATCGCGGGATAGTGCCACCAGCAGGTAAACAAAGGGTAACGAGTAGTTGCCCCGTCACTGCATGGACCGGCGGAGCTTTTTGCGGTTCATGGCGGCGGCCTTGCCATTGGCGTCCGAGCGGCCATCACTGATCCTCCCGGACGGGCTGGCGCTCTCGTGCCTTCATCGAACAGGCAAAAGGCAGCTTGATGGAGCGCACAAGGTCATGGAGGACGAGGCGTTCACGGATGAGTGATCAAGACAAACTCCAGCCGGCCCACACCTCGTGCCGCCACCCGACTAGAGCCCTCCCCTGTTGCGGCCCCAAGATCTATTGCACGGAATCGCTGAAAAGTATAGATCTTGGCGCGATCGATCCGATACAACCTGGATTCGCGCGAAATCTTGCGGTCGACGGTGGTCCAGTCGCTGATCCCGCGAGCGGCTCACAGCCCTGACCGGGCCGTTCGTCGCTGGTCGTCGCGTTGGCTTCTGCGCGGCGAGTGCCTGCGCTCTACAGAGCGAGGACGGCTTCCGGATCACATCGACCGCCGCATGAGTGAGTGCTGCCAAGTCGGCTGCCAGTTGCGCTTTCGTCGCGCCACACCGCTCGCAAGGCGAGCTGATGCGCTCAAGGTCGCTTCCACCGGATCTTCGGGTCGCTGGTCGTTGGTGCGCCGGCTCACCAGAAAGCGCGGCGCCCGCCATTTCAATGACGGGCAGCTGGGCTGGGGTGAGGCTTCCGAGGCCTCTCAATGGGGCCGGAACGAGCGTTCTTCGGCATACCTGAGCAAGAACTCCTGCGCTGACTACAAAGCGGCCGGCTCTAACCTCTGCGGTTGCCTTGGCCAGTCCAGGCGTAGTAGAAGATGGCCGCAAGCAGGGCCACCGGACAACAGCCGGCAGGCAGTTCATTGGTCATCTGCCAAAGCGGCCAGACATCTCTCCGCGCCATCGATGAACGAACCAAACCGTCAGTGAGGGACCTTCCCTGAGACTGGCCGCACCACGGCTTCGGGGTTTGTAAAAAAGAGGCTCAGACGGAACACGACACGAGCGTGCGGCTGTCGGTTGCCTAAGGAAGAAGGCCCTATTCAGCTAGCCGTTTGCCACCGTGTGTGCGCGTTTGGCGATCGATTGACATGTCGGCCAAAAATGTCGGCCTATCGTTTGGCGTCGCCATCGAAGAGCTCGTTGATGGCGCGCGGCCCCGCGTGTGATAACTGGACGCAGTTCCTGCCGGTAGACCCGCTCCGTGACGCTCGCGCTTCCATGGCCGACCAAGGGTGTGCGATCTCCTCGATGATCGCACAGAGCTTGACAGCCATTTTGTTGACCCTTTCATTCTCAGGTGTCGCTAACATGGCCTGGCGTGGCGCGCGCGCCTCGCAGGTCGAAACGGCAAGCCACCGAGACCAACAAGCCAACCCGGGACGCGGGTAGCACGAGATGTCTTCCACCGGCTGCGCTCCAGGAGACCAGGTAGGTCATGTCCACGTCGTCCGCGCGTGTCCGACTCGGCGCCACAGCCTTCGCGATCGCTGCTGTGTTGTTCGTTCTCTACCCAGCCGTTCGGCCGTGGCGCGACGAGGAGACCGTCGAGGGCGCCACGGCGGCGATGGGCTCC
>JBKPAB010000155.1:0-5326 GCA_046726195.1 Actinomycetota bacterium | reverse complement strand
GGCCTGACTCGGTCGACGGCGACGCGAGCCCTGGCCACCCTCCGATCTCTCCTGTCGTTTGCGGTGGCGGACGGCCGAGTGACGGTGAATGCTGCCGCTGCGGCGAAATCTCCGACCGGGGGGCAGGCGCGGCGGGAGGGGAGGTTCCTCAACCTCGATGAAGTGGTGGCTTTGGCCCAAGCGTGCCGAGGCCCTTACGCGGAGCTGATCTACGTACTCGCGATGCAAGGCCTTCGGTGGGGTGAGCTGGCCGGCCTCCAGGTGGGCGACCGGGTGATGGTGCCCGGCCCGGGGCTGCGATTGTCACGGGCCGTTCTCGCAAGCAACGGGGGCGGTGAGTTGTACGTCGACACCTTGAAAAACAAGCGCGCTCGCACTGTCCCGCTGGTGCCGGCGGTGGTGCCCATCGTGGATCGGTGGAGCACTGGCAAGAGCCCGGATGAATGGCTCTTCGCCGCGCCGGAGGGCGGCCCGCTGCGGGAAACCAACTGGCAGCGGTCGGTCAGCTGGCGTGAGGCGAAGGCGACCATTGGGCGGCCCGAGCTGCGCGTTCACGATCTGCGCCACACGGCGGCTTCGGTGTGGCTCGCATCTGGCGCTGATCCGAAAGTGGTTCAGCGAGTACTGGGGCACGCCACAGCTGCCATGACGATGGACCTGTACGGGCACATGATTGACCGCAATTTGTGGGACGCGGCCCAGCGACTCGGGGGCGCCACGGGGGCACGGCCGGACGAGGGACTGGACGATGATGGCGGCGCCTTGGCGAAAAGTGAACGTTGACTAGGGATAACGCCTGGAGCCGCCTATCGGAATCGAACCGATGACCTACGCATTACGAGTGCGTCGCTCTGCCGGCTGAGCTAAGGCGGCGGGTGCATCGTGCCGGCGGGCTCGGCACGATCGCCAACTATATCCAGCGGCATAACGCCTGGCGAAGTCCAAATGATTCACGCGATATCAGCATCGGATCCCATCGCGCGGCACCTCATTTCGCACCAGGTACGCGGCAACCAGAGCTCTGACGCAGCCGCTCTGCCCGTACGCCAGGTGTCCTTCGCCGTTGAACGTCACGAACACCGCGGGCTTGAGCTCGCGAGCCATCAACTCGGCGTACTCGTAGGGTGTGGCCGGATCGCCGGTGGTACCAATGACGACGATCGGCGGCGCTCCGGCGGCGTCGACCCTGGGCTGCTTGGGTGCGGGCTTGACTGGCCACAGCGGGCATACCAAGTCGGGACCATTCAGGCGGCCCAGCACTGGCGCGCTGCGGGACTGTTTGGTCAACCGCTGCTGCGCTGCGCGCACGCTGTTTTCTTGGCTGTCGAGGCAGCGGATGGCAGGAAATGCATAGTTGAGCTGGCCATAACTACCATCGCGATCGCGCCGATCCGAGGCATCTGCCAGCTGCAGCATCCCGGCACCATCCCCATCGAAGATCGCGGCGGTAAGTGCATCCCGCAGCATTGCCCAGCTCTCCGTCCCGCCGTACATGGCGTAAAAGACGGCCTCGACACCCTGCTGCTGGCTGAGCATACGCCCACCCGAAACAGACATTGGCTCCTGATCAAGCCGATCGAGGAACTCCTTGATCACCGACAGCACATCATCACGCTGCGACCCCAGTCGACAATCGGTACCCGCACACCATGTCGCGAAGTGGCGCAATGCACGCTCAAATCCATCAACCTGACTGATCTTGGATCTGGAATTGATGTCGACTGCACCATCGAGAACCATCTTCCCCACTCGATGTGGGAGCATCTCCGCATAAAGCGCGCCGATCTTGGTACCGTACGATGAGCCAAAATAGTTGATCTTGGGATCGCCTAGCAGGTGCCGCAGCAGATCAAGATCGCGCACGGTCTCCATCGTCGAGACATGTTCCAGCAACGCACCGGATTGATTTAGGCAGGATCGGCCGAAGGCGATCTGCATGTCGATCCTGGCCTTTAGCTCATCAGCATTATCGGGTGAGCTGTCCATCGAGAAGTAATGGTCAAGATCGTCTCGTCCGAAGCAGGTCACTGGCGTTGACTCACCGACCCCCCGGGGATCCCAGCCGACGATGTCATAGTTCTCCAGACCGGCCGCGTTGAAGTAGCCGACGTACCACACTCCCGAGCCGCCCGGACCGCCGGGATTGATGATCAGACTGCCGAGCTTCTTGCTACCCGTGGCCGAGCGCTTGGCGACGAGAAGTGTGATGGCAGTGCCGTCAGGATTGGCGTAATCCAGCGGCACCAGCATCTTGCTGCAGAAGATGCCATGGCCGCAGGAATCCCAGTCGAGCCGCTGTTTCTCGTAACGCGCCATTCCGTTGCCGGGTGGTGGCTCGGTGAAGCCCTCGGGTGTCACCGGCGGAACTGGCTGCAGCGGCCGCCCTTGCGGCACCTCGGCGCTTGAGCTGGCGGCCGGCGCCGGTGAGGTCACCGCGGATGGTCCGGTGTCTGGTACCTGCGGGTTAGCCGAGCACGCACCCAGCAGAGCCAGTAACCCCGCCAGCGTTACGCCCAGCAGCAGGCGCCAGCGGCGAGCGGCCCACACCATAGCAAGAGCCTACGCGGCGGCAATCCCGTCAGCCGCGCGGCCAAGATCAACAACAGCGACTTCAGACTTCCTCGTCGTCGGATCGCCGCCGCCTCAGGCGGGCTTTGCGCAGCGGGCGCTGTTCCGACACCGATGAGCTGCGGGAAGCGAAGAGCTGGCGAGCACCACAGGCCGCAGCGAGCGAGCAGCTGCGCGTTGCGCCGTTCGCGCTCATCCGGATGACGACCGAGTCGACCGGCACCTGGTGGCCGACGACCACGCCATCGCCATCCTCCAGCGCGACCTGCTCCCCTATCGCCGGCGCCGTACGCGCGAACTCGGTGTAGAGCGGGTGCTCGTACTTCAGACAGCACATCAGCCTGCCGCAAGCGCCCGAGATCTTCAGTGGATTCGGCGGGAGGTCTTGCACCTTGGCCATCCGCAGGCTGACTGGCTCGAAGTCCTTCAAGAAGGTGGCACAGCACAAGTCGCGACCGCAATTGCCCAATCCGCCGACGAGCCGGGCGGCATCCCGCGAACCGATCTGACGCAGATCGATCCGAGACTGAAGAGTGCGCGCCAGGTCGCTGACGAGCGCCCGAAAATCGACCCGATGGGGAGCCGTGAAGTAGATCACCACCAGCTGATCGAAATCGATGCCGGAATCAACGAAGTCGACGGCGACGACCTTCATCGGCAGCTGATTCCGCTTGATCAACTTCTTGGCGACGAGCTTTGCCTCGGCACGTCGGCGGCGGTTGGTCCCATCTCGCTCCAAGTGTTCGGGACCAGCGAGGCCGGCGCAGACTGGCAGCCCAGAGAACCCATCCTCATCAACCCACTCAGGTGCCCACACGCACTCGGCGACCTCCGGTCCGGAGTCCGTGGGCACCAGGACGCGATCCCCGACCTGGTAGTCGTGCTCGCCCGGATCGAGGTAATACAGCCGACCGTAACGTTCGAACGACACAGCCATGACCCGCGGCATGGCCACAGAATAAGGCCGAATTCCTCCTTGTGTGCGCTGCGCCCGGCTATAAACCGGAAGCCCGGCAGATGCGGGTCTGCCGGGCTTCCACGGGTGGGCATACTGGGGGGCAGGGTCCCACCCGCGCCAGTCAGGTCTACTTGATCTTGATTACCTGGCCAATGTAGATCAAGTTCGGGTTCTTGATCGTCTTCTTGTTGAGCTTCCACAAGCCCTTCCAGCCCCCTTCACGTGGTACCGCTTGGCGATCTTGTTGAGCGCGTCGCCTCGCTTCACGCGAACGGTCTTGCCGCTGGCATTAGCACTGTACTTCTTATGAGTCGACTTCTTGGCGATCTTCTTCTTCGAGTCGCTCACCTTCTGGATTTTCGACGCGCCGGGATTGGTTGCCGGCGTCGCATTGGCCGATGCCCTCCCGTTCGACTCGGTCAGCCCCGCACGTCGGCTGCAGGTCGGCCAAGCACTCCGACCTTGGCCTGCTAGCACCCGACGGGCGATCGCGATCAGTTCAGCCTTGGTTGCCAGGTGTGCCTGGCCGGCGTACCTCTTTCCTCCGTACGCCCTCCAGGTGCCTGCGGCGAACTGCAGGCCACCGTAGTAACCGTTGCCGGTGTTGATCTTCCAGTTGCCGGCGCTCTCGCATTTGGCGACGCGGTCCCACACGCTCGTCGTCGCTGCCTCGGCAGGTACGGCGCCGGTAAACCCAATCCGGCAGGAGAGAGGTAACGCAGCACCCACGCCAGCGGCGCGCTTGATGATGGTGGATGTCAACGCAGGAATGAATCCCTTCCCCGAGTAAGCCTGCGTGGAACCGGGGTTCGGCCACCTCCGGCCGCGCTCACGCGGTGTGAGTGTCACACCGCCGTGAGCGCTTCACCCCCGGGACTCCCTCATTCCTGACGTGAGGGAATCCGCTGGTTCCTCCACCTCCGCTTCGCCCGGGGCAATCCCGGCAAGGCGCCGTCCAGCGGAGCTCGGCGAACGGACGCGCGATCCCAGTGGCACATCGGATGCCCCTGGGTCTTCCCCCTGGCGTTCCGCTCCCGCGCGTGTTTGATAACGAAACGGAAACGAGCCGCTACCCACCGTAGAGCGAAACTTCTGCCGAGCGCAACACCTTGTGATACCAAATTGTGATCTTTGCCCGCGGCGGCTGGCCTTGGGTAACTCCGCGACCCTGCTGTACCCAGCTTGTTCACGCTGTACATGGCATGCACGCCAGGTACAGCGCCAACATCCCACGCAGCGTGGGATGTTGACGTGGCAGGAACGTGCCGCAAATGGAAGAGGCCTGGCCTTGTGATATGGCCAGACCCTGGGAGGTTGTCGGAGAGGACGCTCGGGGGTTCGTCCCCTCCGGCAACCTGTGTGGATCAGGTTACTAAATAAGTCGAAGAAAATGAACCCCAAACATTCCGGCAGAAAAAGGACTACACTGCGCCCCCGCATTACGGCTCGGCAGGCCGCACGTCATCGCGGACGTCATCCTTCGACCAGACCGATCAGCGCCGCCTCAACCGCGAGCAGCGGTGCAACGTTGCCTTCCAGCGCGGTACGGCAATTAAGCAGTGCGTCGATCCGACGCAGCGTGGACTCAGGTGTCGACTTGCGCGCGAGCACCACAATCTGCGGCCTCAGATCCTCATTGATCAACGACGCCCCTGAGCCGGTCTGGATGCTCAGCACATCGCGGTAGAAGCCGGTCAGCTCGGTCAGTGTGCGATCGATGGCATCTCTTTGAAACCGCTTGCTCCGCGCCCTTTGCTGCTCTTCCAAATCCTTGATCGCAGCCTGGGCCTGGCGCGGCTT
>JBKPAB010000154.1:0-7773 GCA_046726195.1 Actinomycetota bacterium | reverse complement strand
CCAGCCGTGAATCCTTTCGATTCCGCTGAAACGTGGGTGGCAGGCGTAGATCAAGTCGGTGAGCTGAGTTTCTCGCCGGCGCGCGGGCATCGCCAAGGAGGTGATCGCGACCCGGTCGCCGATCCAGACACTCGAATCGCGGGTAAACAGCAGATTCGGCAAGGGATCGATCAAGAACTCCTCCGGCCGGTAGAGCGCGGCAACCAGACTCCCGGTGCCCCGTACTTCGTCGTTGCGCAGGCCTGCCATCAAGATCTCAGCGAGTTCGGACGGCGCAAGATCAGCAAGGTAACCCAGCAGAAAGCGCCGTAGCGTGGCGCCCAGCCGAATGTCGGCGAGCACGTCATCGATAGCCTTCGCCCGCGCCACCGGGTCGGCCAACGTCTCGATCAGCAGCTTGCCCAGATAGAGGACCTCAACCCCGTGACTGCGCAGCGTATCGGCAAAACCGTCGTGCTCCTGCTGTGCGCGGTCGACCCACGGCAGCCCGTCGAAGAGCAGGGCGTCGTTGTTGCGTGGCGTCAACCGCTTCAACTCGTTGCCAGGACGATGCAGTAGCACCGTCCGCAACCTGCCAACCTCGGATGAAACTCCCGGCGCAGTCACCACCTCCGTGGACATGACTGGGAGATTACCGATTCCCAAAACGGCCCCGGCAGGACCCGGTTGCCCAGCTAGCCTTGGCGGGGTGAGCTCCGACCTGTCCCGTGTGGCGTGTGTCATTCCGGCCAAGGACGAGGAGCAACGAATCGCCGCAACCGTAACCGCAGCAAGAGATCTTCCGGGGGTCAAGATCGTGATCGTCTGCGATGACGGCAGCAGTGATCGTACGGCGCAGCAGGCCGCCGGTGCTGGAGCGATCATCGTGTCCCATGCCCGCAACCGTGGCAAAGCGGCGGCGGTGGAGTCGGCGGTGAACGGTCTCGGCGTCATCGAACAGCGCGACAAACTTCCCGAAGCCGGGACCCTGCTGCTGCTCGACGCTGATCTTGCCGAATCCGCCGCCAACTGCGCGCCCCTGATTTCTCCGGTGATCAAAGGCGAAGCCGACCTCACGATTGCGGTGCTGCCGGCTCAGCTCACCGCCGAGGGTGGCGCACCCGGGGGTTTCGGTTTGGTCGTCAACACCGCGCGGCGGGGGATCGCCGAGCTGACCGGTTGGACTCCAAAGGCACCGCTGTCCGGCCAGCGCTGCATCACTCGGCGGGCCTTCGAACTCGCCAGCCCGCTGGCCGCTGGTTGGGGGCTGGAAGTGGGTATGACTATCGACGTGTTACGCGCTGGCCTGCGGGTCGTGGAGCTCGAGATTGAGCTGCAGCATCGAGCGACCGGCCGCGATATCGGCGCGCAGCTGCATCGGGCAGCTCAGCTGCGTGATGTCACTCGTGCGCTGGCCGCCCGCGGACTGGTGCAGGCCGGACTCAAGGATCTGAAAGACTCTGGCGGCGTCACTGGCGTGTTCAAACGACTCCGAGGTAAGCAGGCATGAATCGATGACGGCGACCAAGCACAAGCGCCGGGGTGGGAACCCCGCCAAGCCGCCGCAACCCCGATATCGTCCCGGGGTCTGGCATCGCAACCACCAATTCGCCCTATTCGGCATTGTCGGTGCCACATCGCTGACCCTGCTTGCCGGGTTCCTCGGTCCCTCCGCGGTCACCTTGACACTCGGTCCGCGGGACTCCTACCTGCCGCCCTGGTACCTCCCCGCCGGCCTGGTGATGCCCAACGAGTGGTTCGTTTCGATTTTGATCTGGTGCGCGATCTGCCTGGGCGCTCTCGGATTGTGGGTCGGCCTGCGAGCGATGGCTGACGGTTGGAAACCCAAACACAAGAAGCTGTTCGCGCTTGGCACCATCCTCAGCCTGCTCACCGCGTGCGTGCCGCCGATGACCTCGGCCGACGTGTTGATGTATGCGGCCTACGGTCGGCTGCAGGCGATCGGGCGGGACCCGTACGAGATCACGCCGGCTGAAGTGTTCCGAGGCCAGTTCGATCCCGTGCTGCGCTGGACCGAACGGCCATGGCAGGACACCCCGAGCGTGTACGGCCCGATTACCTCCTGGACGCAGCTCGTGGCCAACAAGCTCGGCGGGGAGAACATGCACGACATCGTGTTCTGGCTGCAGGTGTTCTCGGTCGTGCCTTTCATCCTGGCCTGCGCCGGTGTGGTGATGCTGGCGCACGGCGACCCACGTCGCCAGGGGCGCGCTGCTCTGTTGACAATCGCGAATCCGTTGCTGATCTGGGCTGTCGTCGCGGGTGCGCACAACGAGCCGCTGGCGGTCATGTTCGCAGTCGGCGGCCTGCTTTTCATGCGCAAGAACCCCTTCGTCGCCGGCCTCGGCATCGGGCTTGCCGGGTGCGCCAAGGTGAGCATCGGACTCTGGGGTCTTGCCATGTTGTGGGCGTATCGACGCGAGCCGAAGAAGGCGCTGCTGCTCTGCCTTGGGACCGCGGTCCCGATGGGTTTGGCCTACGTGCTTTGGTATCCCACCGCGTTCCTCCAGGCGCTGCGCAACGGTGGTTACGTCTCGGTGGGGTCTTGGGCCAATCCGTTCTATCGTTTCCTCGATGTCTTCGTGACCGGGCTCAACGCCAAGCTCATTGTCGGCGTCATCTCCTATATCGGCTTGATCGTGATCGCCTGGATGCTTTCCCGGGTAGTTCCTTGGACCGCGGCTCCGGGGCTGGACAAAGATGCTGACCTACGCCGCGATCCGCTCACCATTGCCCTGCGAACCGCGTTGGTCTTGTCGGTCGCGTGGCTGATCACCTCGATGTACACGCTCTCCTGGTATGACCTGCTCGCCTGGATGCCGCTCGCGGTGCTGGCCGCCAGCAAGCTGGACAAGATCATGGTGATCAGGGGCACCGCATTGTCGCTGGCGTACGTGCCGGGCCGCGCGATTGATCTTGGTCCAGCCCTGGACTTCACCGCCACGCGGATGCGGGATACGGTCTCGCCCATCGTGCAGCTGGCGATGGTTCTCGCGGTGATCTTGTGGTGGCGACAACCCGATCGTCCCGAGCTTTTCCCATTCAAGAAATCGAAGGCACCGCCTGCCGAAGTATCGGCCACGGTCTCCGGACCGCCTGCAGCGCCCAGCAAGGCGGCGCCCCGCAGCTCGCCGTCAAAGGCAGCGCGTTCTCAGACTCCGGTCCCGGTCAAGGAGTTGGCGTCGCGGCGTAAGAGCTGATCTCGGCACGCAGCGCGGCCTTGGTTTCGGGGCTGGCGAAGGATGCGTCGACAGCTGCGAGGGCCAACTCGGTCAGGCCGGGTTCATCGAGATTCAGCAACCTTGCCGCGATCGCGTACTCGGTGTTGAGATCTGTGCCAAACATCGGTGGATCGTCGGTGTTGACGGTCACCGTGACTCCGGCGGCCACCAGCTCGCGGATCGGATGATGATCAAGGTCGGGCACGACTCGTAATGCGACATTGGATGTCGGGCAGACATCCAGCGCGATCTTGTGCAGCACCAGGTATTCCAGCAGGCGCTGGTCGTTCGCAGCGGCGATGCCATGTTCGATACGCTCTGCGCCCAGGCTCTCCAGGGCCTCCCAGATGGTCTCGGGCCCAGTGGTCTCGCCAGCGTGCGGCACACTGTGCAGCCCGGCCGCCCGGGCTCGGTCGAACTGATCACGAAACATGGCGCGGGGAAACCCGCGCTCCGATCCGCCGAGCCCAAAGCCGATCAGTCCCGGCACCTCGTGATCAAGGGCGACCGATGCCGTCAACTCGGCTGCCGGCAGCCCGAAATCAGCCGGGATGTCGAAGATCCACCGCAGTTCCAGACCAAGATCACGAGCCGCTGCCAGCCGGGCGTCTTCGATAGCCTCCAGGAAGGCCTCGGCAGGCAAGTCATCGGTGATCGAGATGTATGGGGTCACCGTCAGCTCGGCGTACCGGATTTGCTGCGTCGCCATAGCGGCAGCGACTCCATAGGTCAGCAGCCGGACATCCTCGGCGGTCTTGATCAGGTCGACGACCGAGAGATAGTTCCGGATGAAGTGCGGGAAGTCGTCGAAAACGAAGAATCGTCTTAGCTCTTCCAGATCACTCGGCACATTTCCGGGATGCCGTGCCGCCAACTCAGCGACGACACGAAGCGAGGCCGATCCAACATGATGGACGTGCAGCTCGGCCTTCGGCATCCCGGCAATGAAGCTCTCAGAGACCGCCACGGAGCCAGTCTGTCAACATCCCACGCTGCGTGGGACGTTCACGCTGTACTTGGCGTGCATGCCATGTACAGCGTGGAGAACCTGGGTACAGCCAGTCGCTGGCATGCCAGGACGTGTCTCGTAGGTCGACAGCATGATTCCCGGTGAGAAATGGTCAGGCTGCAGCTTCGCGCAGAGATAACCTGAGCCGGTGCTCGCAGTCCCACCCACCCGCTACGGCTATTACGGGCCGGTTGGAACCTTCACCCACCAAGCGCTGCTGACGCTGCCCGCGTTACCCGAGGAGCCGACCCCGTACCCGACAGTTGCGCAAACTCTCCAGGCCGTACGCGATGGTGAGGTTGCCGCCGCATTGGTGCCGATCGAGAACTCGGTCGAAGGTGGAGTGACGGCGACGCTGGACAGTCTGTCAAACGGGAAACCACTGAGGATCATCCGCGAAGTGTTGCTCCCGGTGCAGTTCACCCTTTTTGCACGCAACCCGACGCAACTCCACGACGTACGCCGGGTGCTCACTCATCCCCATGCGGCAGCACAGTGCCGGGACTGGCTGGCCCTGAACTTGCCTCATGCGATCGTCACCGAGGGTGGCTCAACCGCGGCGGCAGCGGCAGAAGTGGCCGATCCGGGCTCGCGGTTCGATGCGGCGATCTGCGCGCAGATTGCCGGCGAACTACATGGCCTGGTCCCCCTCGCCAAAGACATTGCCGACAATCCGGACGCGGTCACCCGATTTGTGCTGGTTTCGCGGCCCGAACCAGTCGGCCCAGCCACCGGTGCCGACAAGACCACACTGGTCTTGTTCATGCGCGATGACCATCCAGGTGCGCTCCTCGAGATCCTCGAACAGTTCGCCAGCCGAGGTGTGAACCTGTGCCGGATCGAGTCGCGCCCGACCAAGAAGAGCCTTGGTGACTACTGCTTCAGCGTTGACGCCGAGGGTCACATCGACGACGCCCGTATGGCCGAAGCCATGATGGGGCTGCATCGGGTCTGCCGCGATGTGGTTTTCCTCGGCAGCTATCCCCGGGCCGACCTAACTGAGCCGATCATCCGGGAAGGCACCTCTAACGAGGAGTACGCCGCCGCCGCGACTTGGCTGCGGAAGCTCCGCGGCTGACCCACGCATCTGAACACGCCCGGAGCGCGTCGCGGAGCTGACCTCGCCGTCGACAGCCGTGGGCTGCTGCGCTGATCTTGGTACTCGCAGCCGCAGCGCGCCTGGCACTACCTCAGCGATTAACGTGTTGCATTCCCCGACGGTGTCGCCGTCAAGCTGAACCTGATCACGCTCCTCAACCGTGATGGTGACCTTACGTCCCCGGAGCCGATCCAGCTGGTCGTCGGGCTGCCTGCGGCGCGTCAAAACGCGGGTGGTCAGCCGGACCCAATCGCTCAGCGTACGCGGAGAAGCGACGAGCACGTCGAGCATTCCGTCGTCGGCCCGCGCACCTGGAATCAGCTGGATGTTGGCCATCAGGAAACCGACATTTCCGACCACGATCAGGTGCGCGCGACGCTTGAAAGCCGGTTGATCATCAACCGCGATGGTGGCGTGCATGGCGGGATGGTTTGCGTTTTGCGCCGCTGAGACGAAGTAGGCAGCTGAGCCGACGGCCTTCTTCATCTTCGCGTCTGCGCGCTCCATGATCACCGCGTCGAGACCGATGCCTGCCATCACCACGAAATGATCAGGCGGCTGATCGTCGATCTGGAGGCGAACCAGATCCACCGCCTTGTCGGCACCGTCGAAGGCGACGCCAAGCGCCGCCACCTCATCTAGCGGGATGCCGATATTACGAGCCAGCAGATTGCCTGTGCCGGCAGGGATCAGGCCGAAGGGAATCTCGGTGTTGGCAAGCTCGGAACAGATCACGCGGATTGTGCCGTCACCTCCTGCGCCCAGCACCAAGTCGACTTTCTCGCGTACGGCCTGTTCGGTCATTGCCCGCCCGGGGTCCTCGCTCGTGGTCTCCAGCCACAGCGCCCGATCCCAGCCGCGACTCTTCAGCTCGTATTCCACATGCCGCCGGAAGGTGACCCAGTCGGTGACTTTGGCGGGGTTGTAGATGACCGCCGCACGCCGTGACGGCGCGGCTGGAATCTCCTCCGCGGCAGCCCGGCCGCGGACGATCTCGCCGACAAGCTCGTGCGGGATCGGCACCTTGACCCCCGCCACAAGCAGTGCGGTCGTCGCAGCGAACGCTCCCCACAATGCGCCGCCCACAATGTCGGTGATGTAGTGCCCACTGACCAGCCAGCGGTCGAACGCTACGGCGAGAACCAGGAGCCCGGAGCCCACCTGCCAGAGGATCCGGGCTCTCACGGACTGCCTTGTCACGGCGAAAGTTGCTCCCACAGCGATCGACAGTGCAACGGCGCCAACCATGTGGCCGGATGGGTAGGAGTAGCCGGTTGCGGTGAGCAGATCAAGTGCCTGCTCCGGTCGCGATCGCTGGAAAGCCAGCTTGAGGGCCGCGACACCGCCCCAAGCGAAAGTGATCACCAAGATCAGCGCCACGGCGAGCTGACGCAATCGGCGCCGCGACGCCCACAAGGCGATTGCGGCCAGCGCGGCGTACTCAAAGCCCGGCCAGGTCGCAAGGGCGAAAGCCGCGCCGATCTCTGCGGCTCTGGAGCTCGGATCCAGCGGCGGCGCCGACGTACGTTGATCAAAGGCCGCGAAAGCCGGTGAGGTGAACGTGAGCCAGGTCCAGATGACGAAAGCCACCAGCAACGAGATCGCGATCAGTAACGACGATCGGCTCGGGGGGCGACGGACCATAACTGCATCATCATCCCTTCCAGGGGCGCCGCGCGAGCAGAGCAAAACAAAGCAGAGAAACCTATACCGGGTGGTTAGGCTTGCCCGGTGATTGATGTCAAGGTGCTCCGCCTCGATCCGGATCGGGTACGGGCCTCGCAGCGCGCCCGCGGCGAGTCGGAGTCTCTGGTGGACGACCTAATCAAGGCAGACGAGGCGCGTCGCAATGCAATTGCGCAATTTGAGGAGCTTCGGGCCGAGCAGAAGGCGCTTGGAAAGCAGGTGGCGCAGGCAGCAGGTGAGCAGCGCGCTGCCCTGTTGAGCCGTACCAAGGAACTGGCTGACATGGTGAAGAAGGCAGAGGCTGCCCAAAACGAGATCAGCTTCGCCTTCGACCAGATGCTGCGGCAGGTCGGGAACCTGGTCTTTGAAGATGTCCCGCTCGGCGGCGAGGACGACTACGTCGTACTGGAAACCCTTGGTACGCCGCGCGATTTTGCCACTGAGGGCTTCCGGCCCAAAGATCATCTGGAGCTCGGCCAGCTGCTCGGCGCCATCGATGTGGAACGTGGCGCCAAGGTGTCCGGGTCTCGCTTCTACTACCTCACCGGTCCCGGCGCCGAACTCGAACTGGCCTTGATCAACCTGGCGATGCAGACCGCGATCGGGAACGGCTTCATTCCCTTCATCCCGCCCTCACTCGTCAAGCCGCAGGCAATGGAGGGTACCGGTTTCTTGGGCCAGGCCGCGCAGGACGTCTACCACCTCGAAGAAGATGATCTTTATCTGGTCGGCACGGCGGAGGTTCCGCTGGCGGCCTA
>JBKPAB010000153.1:0-5823 GCA_046726195.1 Actinomycetota bacterium | reverse complement strand
TGTCACGTCAGGCAGAGGCAGAGCGGGAGCGACGCGCTCGCGTCATCTCCGCCGAGGGCGAGCTCCAGGCCTCCGACCGGCTGGCTCAGGCTGCCTCCACGATGGCTGATACGCCGGGCGCCCTCCAGTTGCGGCTGCTAGAGACCATTGTCGAGGTGGCCGCCGAGAAGAACTCAACGCTTGTGCTGCCCTTCCCGGTGGAGCTGCTGCGGTTCTTGGAGCACAACACCGGCCTCAGCTCGGCCCTTTCCGCGACTCAGTTAGCTGCTGCCAAGCTCGGCGAGAACTCCCAGAGCGGCGAAAGACCAGGCGTCGCGGATATGGTTTCCTCGGCACCCGACGTTGCCGCCTTGGAGGCGCGCGAACCGGGCAACACTGATCAGCCAGCGCTCCGCACTGCAAACGGTCTTAGTCCGGCCCCGAACCGTCGATCCTCCCCTAACGATGCCGGCTAGCAGATCTGAAGCCCTGCCGCCAGCGATCATGGTTCTGCGCCCGGAGCTCCCGCTCAAATAAAAGTCGGGTAGTGGTGCGATTTATCCGAAGTTCGTGCGAGCCACCGTAAATCTTTCGGTCAGCGTTCCGTCACGAACTCCTCGGCCATGAAACGATGTTGACAGCTGAACCGTTTGCGCTGGCTGCCAAGTACCCCCATGAGCCGAGCAGTACGAGTGATTCCCTACGTGGCTACAGACCCCCGGCCTGAAGCGCTGTGCCGCGTAGTCCTGCGCGGCAGCGGCTCACCAGATCATTTGCGCGCCGCGCGGCTTGCATCCAACCGCCATCCTCCTCCTATCCGCGCCGAAAACATCCCACCTTGGAGGGATGGTGGAGCGTTCGCGGGCAGCCCACCTTGGCGACATGACCAGCACCAGCAACCAGCAGATCGTCGAGGACTTCATCACCGCCCTGTTCACAAATGGTGACCTGACAGACGTTGGTTCATCGATCACGACCCGCCGCTGGCTGGCTCCCGGGATAGGGCCCGAGGGCGCGTCAGGCAGCCGAAGTCATCCGCCAGGCCTTCCCGATTGGCGAAGCGACGTGCAGCAGATGATCGCCGAGGGCGTTCTCGTCGTCGCATTCTTGATCAGCCGCGCCGCCTTGATGGTGATCAACCCCGGAGGAGCGTTTCGTCGCCCATGGCACCCCTCGTCGCTCTGTAATGGGTGAATCTCCCAGCGGGCAGGACGTCGTGCTACGCGGGATCAGCGCCGGAGTCGACGATCGCCAGGGTCCGCGACCTCGCGGCCGATGGTCACACCCTCGCGGAGATCGCCAACGACCTGACCAAGATCGAGTACCGCTGCCGTCCGGCAAGATTGGGATTTGGCAGGCGACGCAAGTCCGCCAGGTGCTCCGGCGAAGAGGCAATTGGCAGATGCGAGCTCCCGAGCCTCCCGCAGGGGATGCTCGTCGTGCGGGTCGATCACGCGCAGGTCCCAGCTGCCCATGAGCCTTGACGGTACGGCTCCCGCCTCGACCCCGCACCAGAGTCTTGTGATGACTCGCACGCAATTGCATGCAAATCTGGACTCGCATTCACAAATGGGCGGATCGAGGAGGAACCATGAGCCAAGGAACGTCTACTGTCGACTCCACCCTCAGCCCGGCGGGGCGGACAGCCAGCCTGGGACGCGGAGCGGGCGGGCCTGGTTGGCTAACGCTGACGCGCGCGAGAAGCAGCTGCAACCGGTCTCAGATGCGCTGTTTGATCGAGCCACCCTGCAGCCGGGCGAGTGCGTGCTCGATGTCGGCGTCGGCTCTGGACCCACCACCGGCCAAGCCTGGGAGGCGGTCCGCCCCGGCGGTTCGGTGACCGGTATCGACATCGCGCCGCCGATGATCGCCGCCGCCCGACAGCGCATAATGGCTTCCGAGATCGAATGGATCGTCGGCGACGCAGCGAGTTACTTCTCTCCCAGAACCTGACGCCGTGATCTCCCGATTCGGTGTGATGTTCTTCACTGATCCGGTGGCGGCCTTTCGAAACCTCTGCGAGGCCATGCGTCCGGGTGGCCGGCTCATCGTGACGGTGTGGTCGCAGCTGTACGCCACGGGACTGTCGGCATTCCATATACGGTGGCCACCACGACGCTCCACCGGCTCGGCGCGGAGTGCCAAGGCTTTCCGCCTGAGGGAATTCTCTTCAGCCTGGGTCGACCCGAGACAATCCGCGAGGTGCTCAACGCGGCTGGGTGGGCTGACATCGAGACGACGGTTGACAACCGAACTCTTTATCTGCCGCCAGATCCGCCGGCAGCGGCAAAGATGACCATGGCGTCTGGACCGGTGCAGACGTTGCTGGAAGGCCAGCCCAACATGGGCCGGGCCGTGGTGGAGTCTGCCTTGACGGCGGACTACGCGCATCGCCAGAACGAGTCGGGAATCGGGCTCCCGGCGGGCTTCATCGTGGTGGCAGCACGGCGTCCCTGAGCTCGGGAACCCACCGGCCTCCGAGCCGGTCGGCTGTTCCCCCGTTGGTGATCGCCGGCATCCGACCGCCGTACGTGCCGGAAGCCGACCGGCTAGTGGGACGCGCTCGCGCGGGAACGTGTGTCACACATGGAACGCTTGGCGGGTTTGAAGGACGAGAGGCTAATCGTCACTTCGGCGGGGTACAAGTGGCAGACGTGTAACTAGATCGGCCATGAGTCTCAGGAAACCCCCTGGGCGATCGGTGGATGCTGGCGGCCTTCCCCGAGGACGGTCCGCCGTTCGGAGAGCCGGTCACCTCGGCGGGGTTCCTCTGCGGAGTCGTGTTCGTCTGCATCGTCTTGTTCGGCATGTCCGAAACGGTCGCGATCGCTGTTGCGCTACGCCGCAACGTCGCTTGGCGCGGCCACTCGGCCTTCTCCGTGATCGCCGCTGTTGCGGCCTTCTCCTTCCTGTTCGTCCTCGTGTTCGCTCTGAGGTCGCGACTACCCCGGGGTAACGGATACTTCGCCGTGACCGTCTTGTGGGTCGAGGCGATGGCGCTGCGGCTCCGGCGGCTGACGTAGCTTCCAAGCGTGATCTCGGCGACTACTCGGACGGCCGCCTGTTTCGGCTGTGGACATTCAAGGAATGTGATCGTTTCGCCGGTGGCCGTCGTAGTCACGGTCCGGTTTGTGGGGCTCCTGGCTAAATTGACAGAGCCGTGGCTCCGGTTGAGGGCGAAGACTTACAGCAGCGCATCCTCCGACACGAACATGATCATGTGCGATGACGAGCCACTAGCATGAACTCTGGAGGATGAGTGAGGTGCTGACCGACTCACCATTCACCGTGTTCGCTCGGTCGACGCTCGGTGGTGCGGTGCTACTCGCCGGCGCCGTCGTTACGTCCGTGGCGGTAGTTGCTTGGGTTGGCGGCGCCCACAAGACGGATCGACGGCGAGCCGCTACCGCTGCGGTGAGTTTTCCCATCTCGATCATCCTGCTGAACGTTGTCCTGGGCAGGCTAGGTATCTGGAAATCCACGCTCTACACGCTGCCACCGCTGGCGCTGATGTCGACCACGGTGCTCTTCCTGGCGGTCGGAACCGTCCTGATGATCTTGATCCTCTTGCGCTATCGACGGCTGGCAGCACACAGCCGACGCGCACCGCTCATCTACGGTGTGCTGCTACTGGTCGTCGTCGCTCCGCTCATCGTGCTGGCAGACTCCATCGCGCTGGCCGAGCACTATCTTGCCTTCGGTGACGGGTACATGATCTGGATGGATACCGCGGTGGGGCTGATGACTCTGGCCTTGCCAGTGTTTGTCTTCGAGTTGCTGCAACGACGCGGGCCGTCAGCTACGACTCATCAGCGACCATGACGTACGAACTGGGCGATGGGCTGCGCTGCGGCCATGATCAACGATGCGATGCTGCTCAGCTTCCTCAGCGACGTAGGGCAAGCCTTGAGCACCGGAAATCCAGCCGCGGCCGCGTTCCTGTCCGACGACGCCACCTTGCTGCTCACCGAATGGCTGCGGGCTGTCCGCTTAGCGATGGTTCTTCCCGATAAATCGCTCTCGAGGAACGCCAAACGGATCTGGGTTCACCGGCGGCTCGTTCGAGGCGTTCACTGTCCGCTTCATTTGCTAGTTCTTCGCGACCTGCAATTGAGCGCGCGGTGCGTGAGGGTGTCGGCGCTCATGCGCAGGTCTCGACTGTCCTCGACAGCCAGGCGTGCCGCCCTAACGAGATTCGGGAGGCTCTCCTTCGGACACGATCCAGATGTTGTCGATGACTTCTTCCGGTGGGCTCACTTCGTCGTCGCAGTCGTGCCAAGCAAGTTCCACGAGCTCAAGGAGATCAAGGGCAACTGCCGCGTCATCGCCGAAAGTTCCTGCGCCCGGGTGGCCCTGGCCGCTCGTCACTCAGCCCTGCTGATCGGCTGGGCCGACTCTTTCATGGGTCTCATCTGCACACTGTGGACCGTCGCCGGTCTCCGAGGTGAGGACGATCGCGCTGAATGATCCTCGGCCTAGCACTGGAGCGTTCCGCAGCCTGAGGCCTAATGCTGCGGCGCCGGGCGTAATGTCGCTCCGCAGGATGGTCTCGAGAGTTGGCGGAACCATGACTGAGGCAGGTTCAGAGCTGGACCGCTCACCGTGGTGGCTTGCGCTAGAGGCGCCCAAGCTGGGTTCCGTCAGCAACTACGTCACCTCTCGACGCCGTTGATCATCGCCCACTGTGCACGGCTGCGGAGGTCGCTCCTGCGCTGCTCGACCTACCCGGTGTCGGGTCCGAGGTCGCCGGTCAAGTGCTCATCAGCATCGGCGACAACGCCGACCGCCTCAAATCCGAAGCCGCATTCGTTCACCTGTGCGGAGCCGCACCAATCCCCGCCAGCAGCGGCCGAACTCATCGTCACCGGCTCAACCGCGGCGGTGACCGCAGCGCAAACAACGCCCTCTACGTAGTCGTTCTCGGCCGCATGCGACACGACGCTCGCACCCGCGCATACGTCGAGAGACGAACCCATGAAGGGCTAGCCAAGCCAGAAATCATCCGCTGTCTCAAGCGCTACGCTGCCCGCGAGATCTACAACACACTCAATCTGGCGACGCCAGCAAGGAAGCCAGAACAACTACTTGCCAGACCATAGGAGCATCGACCCGCCTGCGGCCACCTGGCGGTCTCGACGACTGCCGCCAGCTGGTGTGATCCCGGGGATGAACCAGCTGTGCGGAGCTCGTGGCCGCAACCGCTGCATTTGATGCTGCCACCGCCCGCCTTCTTCGGACGTTGCGCACCCCTCGGGTGGACGCCGGGGTAGCGGGGGCGGCTGCTCGGCACGTCGGCTGTCTGGTGACCGTTGCTGGGAGTGGCGAACGACCCGGTCCGGAGCCGATAATCGCCCTACCCGAGGGGGCGGAACCGGATGTCTGTGAACGGCAACACCGACGGCTCGAAGTCGAGCCCCGTCGGACTCACTCGGTTCCTCGAGGGCATACCCGTCACCGAGCGTTGGCTCCACCTCGCCGGTGTATCTACCTGGTTGATTCAGGGCGGCGACGGAGCTCCGATCGTGCTGCTGCACGGGCAGGGTGGCTTCGCAGCGCATTGGGCGCAGGTCGTCCCACACCTCGTGGCGACCCATTGGGTCGTCGCTCCCGACTTGCCGGGTCTCGGCCAACCAGCGGTGCGGGCAAACCGGCTGGACGCCCCCGCGGTGGTCGATTGGCTCGACGCCCTGATCGAGCGAACATGCGCCCAGCCGCCCATCTTGGTCGGGATCTCCCTCGGTGGCGCCTTGGCAGCCCGCTTCGCGGTGGCGCATGGCGATCGGGCCTGCCAGATTGTCTTGGTCAATTCGGGCTCGGCTCGGCCGGGCGCTTCCTACGCCCGGC
>JBKPAB010000152.1:0-16721 GCA_046726195.1 Actinomycetota bacterium | reverse complement strand
ACGGTCGCTGACCGATGGGGCAACGTCGTGGAGTACACGCTGACAATCGAGCAGATCGGTGGCAACGCCATGGTCGTGCCGGGCCGTGGGTTCCTGCTCAACAACGAGCTGACCGACTTCAACTTCACCCCAACCCAGGGCACTGCGGACGATCCGAACATGCCAGCGCCGGGCAAGCGGCCGCGGAGCTCGATGGCACCGACGATCCTGCTCAGCGACGGCAAGCCCTTCCTGGCCACGGGTTCGCCGGGCGGCTCGATGATCATCACGACCGTGCTCCAGATCCTCCTCAACCGGATTGACCTCGAGATGACGCTGCCCGAGACCATCGCGGCCCCGCGCGCCAGTCAGCGGAATACGGCGGCGGTTGTGGCAGAGCCGGCGTTCTTGGCGTCCCCGGAGGCTGCTGAGCTGATGGCGCTGGGCCATGTGTTCGCCCCGAACCCCGAGATCGGGGCGGCGACCGGCGTGGAGTTCCTGCGCAACGGACAGGTGGTCGCGGTGGCGGAGCCGGTCCGCCGGGGCGGCGGATCAGCGGCGGTTGTCAGGCCGTCGCAATAGGCGGCAGTTCCGCGTCGAAGGTGAGCGCGCCGCATCCGTTGCTCTACACGCGTTGCTCTCGCGATGCACACGTTGTGCAACGCGTGCATCGCGAGAGGAACGAACGTGCACGTGAGTTCCTGCGCCGACGCGCGGGGTACGCGAGCGTAGCCTGCCTCATGACGCGGAAGGGCGGTGAGCGGATGGAAGTCCTGCTTGTCTGCGATGAAGGTGTCGAGCGCCACGCGATTGAGGATCTCCCACGCCTGCTCGAACGTCGGGACGCTGTTGTCTGGGTAGACATCCCGGTCTGTGACGAGCAGGCGGTGAATGTGTTATCAGGGGTGTTCGGCTTCCATCCGATTGCAGTCCGGGACTGCACCGAACGCAATCACGTGTCCAAAGTTCACATCTACCCCGACTACGTGTTTTCTGTTCTTCACGCACCGAAGATCGGCAAGGGCGGCCATGTGCACTATGTCGAGCTTGATCAGTTGGTCGGCCAGAACTACCTGGTCACGGTCCACGGCCCACTGAATCCAGCCGTGGCGCCGGAAGTTGCTCTCCTGGACACCAAAGCCACCCTCCGCCGGCTTGAACGGAGACAACTGCATCTGAGCTCGGCGTTCGAGTTGTCGCATGGGCTCGTTTCGGCCATGATCCGACGCGAGGCAGATTTGATTGCCGACCTCGCTAGAGAGTCAGGCCTGCTTGAGCAGCGGGTGATGTTCGGTGGCGACCTGGAGGATCCAGAAGCGTTTCTGGAGGAGCTGTTTCAGGCGTGGTATGTGCTCCTCGCGGTTCGCACGATGGCCACGCACAGCAGCGCAAGCTACGGGCGGATGGCACGACTTGTCCGCTTCCTACCTGATGCTGCACCCCCACTGTTTGCTGATATCGCAGATCAGTTCGACGTCATCAAGACTATGGCTGACGGGCAGCGGGAGTTCCTTCACGGCGTTATTGAGTTCTACCAGACGCGGACCTCGACGCATCTGACGATCGCTGCCGAGAAATCAGCATCTATCGGAGTCCAACAAAACGAGAACATGCGCCGAATCACCGCCTGGGTGGCGATCGTCGCCGTGCCTACTGCGGTGACAGGCTTTTTTGGTCAAAACGTGTCCTACCCGGGCTCTGGAACGACGGCGGGCTTCATTGCCTCGACGCTGATCATCATCACCTTGGCCTTGGTTCTGTTCATCACCTTCAAACGCAAAGGATGGCTGTAACGGCGGACCAGGACCGGGAGCCAGATCCAGCCCCACCAGCCGGTGGCCACTCATTCTCGAGCTCTTGGTAAGGAAAGATGTTGACCGGAGGTGGATGCGGTGTATGAAGCGCCATATGAACTTGGCCCGGCGGCGGAGGGCTATCCCATCCGGATCCGGGCACGCGGCAGATCCGTATTGACCAACCCAATGCTCAATCGCGGCACCGCGTTCACCATTGAGCAGCGCCGGGCTTTGGGTTTGCAAGGCCTGTTGCCTAGCGGGGTATCGACGATGGAGAGGCAGCTGCGGCGCGTATACGCCCAATACCTCCGCCAGCCCGGTGATCTGGCCAAGAACGTGTTTCTGGCCAACATACGAGACCGCAACGAGGTGCTGTTTTACCGGTTGCTGGCCGAGCATTTGCAGGAGATGCTGCCGATCGTCTACACGCCTACGGTTGGGAAAGCGATCGAACGGTACAGCCACGAGTACCGGCGCCCGCGCGGGGTGTACCTGTCGGTCAACCACCCCGAGGATGTCGAGGAGTCGCTGCGCAACTACGGCCTCGAGGATGTGGACTTGCTTGTGGCGACCGACTCCGAAGGCATCCTTGGCATCGGCGACCAGGGGGTCGGCGGCATCGACATCTCCATCGGCAAGCTGGCCGTCTATACCGCTGCGGCGGGGGTGCACCCGCGCCGGGTGATCCCGGTGGTGTTGGACATGGGCACCGACAACCTGCGCCTACTCAACGACGAGATGTACATCGGCAATCGACACGCCCGGGTGCGGGATCAGCGTTATGACGACCTCATTGAGGCTTATGTCACGGCGACAACCAAGCTGTTCCCGCACGCCATGTTGCACTGGGAGGACTTCGGCGCCAGCAACGCTCGCCGCATCCTCAACAAGTACGCATCCCAGGTGTGCACGTTCAACGACGACATGCAGGGCACCGCGGCCGTGGTACTGGCTGCCGCGTTCGCCGCAGTGAAGGCCACCGGAAGCCGGATGCGTGACCAGCGGGTGGTCATCCATGGTGCCGGCACTGCCGGCATCGGCATCGCCGACATGATGCGCGAGGCTATGATCCGCGAGGGACTTTCCGAACAGGAGGCCACGGGTAGGTTCTGGACCCTGGATCGCCGCGGGCTGATCACCGACAACGACACTGCGTTACTGGACTTCCAACAGCCGTACGCCCGCCCAGCGGCGGAGATTGCTACCTGGCCGCGACACGACGCCGACCAAGTCACCCTTGCCGATGTGGTGACGAATGCAAATCCGAGCATGCTGATCGGCACCTCAACCCAATCCGGCGCATTTACTGAGCAGATCGTGCGGCACCTGGCAGCAACCGTGGATCGGCCGATCATCATGCCGCTGTCCAACCCAACCTCGAAAGCCGAGGCGGTCCCAGCAGATCTGATCCGATGGACCGATGGGCGGGCGCTGGTGGCCACCGGCAGCCCTTTCCCACCCGTCGACTACGGCGGGCAGACCTACACCATCGCCCAATCCAACAACGCGCTGGTCTTCCCCGGCCTCGGCCTGGGCGTCGCAGTCGTCCGGGCCCGGCGCATCAACGACGCCATGATCGCCGCGGCCGCAGACGCCGTCGCCGCATTCGCCGACCCGACCGGCCCAGGCGCGGCGCTGCTCCCACCTGTCACCGACCTGCGAACAGTCTCGGCCGCCGTCGCCATCGCGGTGGCCGAGACCGCCACTGAACAAGGCTTGGCCGAACTGCCGCTCACCGACCCCGTCAAACAGATCCACCAAGCCATGTGGCGACCCGAATACCCTCAATTCGAACCGATCTGACCTGGAGAACCGAGTCCCCTTCACCAGATCGACCGCCCAGCCCTAGGCTGTGGCTAGCACGACTTTGCACGCGCCGGTCTGTTGGTCCTCGCATCTCGTAGCTCACAACGCAGGAGCCCGTCCGTGGTTGCTCTCCATACCGCCATCGCGATCGTTATAGCCGTCGGTCTCATCATCTGGCTTAAAGTCGACCCACTCATCTCGCTGCTTCTCGCCTCGCTCTACCTCGGCATAGCTGCCGGGGTTGGCTTCACCGGAACCATTGAGGCGATCGCCATGGGCTTCGGCGAGATCATGGCGGAAGTTGGGCTGCTCATCGGCTTCGGTGTCTTGATCGGAGCGTTCCTGCACTCGGCCGGAGCGTTCCACAGATTGCTGGATGTGTTCGTACGCGTGATCGGCGCCACCCGACTGCCGTACGCGCTTTCGCTGCTGCATTCCACGATCCTCCCGTCCATATACGTTGACGTGCAGGTGGTGCTGGCCTCTCCGGTGGCCCGCTCGGCCGCCGTACATCGAGCGCAACGGACTCCCGATGATGGCCTCCGCTCTCGGCGCCGGCATCTTCGCTGGCTACGTGTTCGTCATACCCGGCCTGGCTGCGATATCCATCGCCGGGTTGCTCGGCGTGCCTCTCGGTAGGTGGCTGCTTTTCGGGATTGTGATCGGTCCGGTCACTGCGATCGTCACCACCATCATCATGCGCCTGCTACTGCGCGGCCGGCTTTGGAAACCGGAGACCGACGAAGATGTCGACGAGGCGATGGCCCTGGAGGAGGCCCACGAGCTGGCTGTTGCTCGCGCCGAGGCCGGTGCCGTCGGCGGCGAGACGCATGCCGTCGGTGGTGAAGCGGGTGCCCAAGGCGGCGGTCCCTCCTCCGCCGTGAGGCACCACGCCCATATGGGTGCGCCGGAGGCGGCCCGCTCGCTGCCGCTGGGGGTGTTGCTGCTACCGATCCTGGTGCCCTTGCTCATGATCGCCTTCGGCGCCTTTGCGGAGCTCTTCGACTTCTCCAACTCCTTCATCGCGTTCCTCGGCAACGCCAACCTTGCTCTCTTCGTCGGCCTCCTAGGTGCCTACCTGATCTTCCGCGCCACGGCAGGCCTCGAGAGCACCCGCGAGACGATGGACGAGGGCTTCCACACCACTGGCGAGATCCTGCTGATCACCGGCGTCGGCGGCTCGCTGGGCGCGGTGATCGGCGAGACAAACCTGGACGAGGTGCTTGGCGGGCTCTTTTCGGCCGATGTAGGCGCACCCGTGCTCGTAACCATCCTGCTGGCGTGGTTCATCGCAGCAGTGCTGCACTTGGCGATCGGATCGGTGTCGGTCGCCGCCATCACTGCGGCCGGCATCCTCGCACCGATCCTCGGCTCCCTCAATGTGGCCCCGGTAGTAGTCGGACTTGCCATCGCGTCAGGTGCACTGTTCGCGCTACAGGTCAACAGCAACTTCTTCTGGATGTTCAAGGCATTGCTCGGCCTGTCCACCAAAGGCAGCCTCAAGACCCTGACTGTCGCCACCTCGGTCGCCTCACTGGTCTCGCTGCCGATGGTCCTCGTCGCGTCGCTGCTCGCCTGAACCTGCCGGGTCCGTACGGTCTGGCACCGTCTTGCGCTGGCCCACCGCACGGAGCATCGCCACTAGCACACCGTGGAGACGATCGGCGCCTTCGATGTGTTCGGCGGGTAGGACGTGCGCGAGCGCCCGTGGCGTGAGCAGGACCGCACGATCCTGCCATCCGCCCAGGCCCCCGTGGGCACCGACGAGTGGTTCGAATGCCGAGATGTCGAGTGTGACGTCCCGGACCCGGCTGTTGATGTACAGGTCTGGGGCCTCCGGCATCACGACGGCGCGCCGCAGCATCCGGGCTGCATGGTCGCCGTACGGTTCAAGCGGGTTTTGTCCGGTCACCTCGCCGATGTCAAGCCGGATGCGGCCGTTCTCACCTAAGACCCACGGCACACCTGCAGAGTCCAGTCCGGCAACGAAACCAATACCCTGATGTGCACACAGGCCTGGTATGAGGCCGGGCCAGCGTTCGTTGAGATCCTCCAGAGTCAGCCGGGCGGGCGAGTGCACGTACAGCAGCCCGAGGTTTCCTGAGCCCAAAACCGAGATGGGGGCGCTGGATGCGGCTTCGGCGCCCTGGTCGACGTGTCGGCTAGTGGCGGCCGCGGCCCGCCGGGCAGCCCTGCCGGTAACTCCGGTGCCGGCCAGATCTTCGGCGAGGGAGTCCGCTCGTCCCCAGTCTTCGACCGAAGCGTCAAGGGACGCCACTTCCTCCTTCATGAGCTCAGTGCACACCTGGCCGAGGTCTGCGCCGAAGCGGTCGCGGAAGGTCTGGCCCTGGGACTGACCATGGTCAGAGAGCACCACGATGTGATAGCGCCGGGCAGCTCGGGCAGACAGCCGCTCCAGCGTTCCGAGCACCCTGTCCAAACCGTCGAGAGCCGCCAGCGACTCGGGGCGGAACATGCCCGCGTGGTGGGCAATCTCGTCGTAATCGACATAGTCGACATAAATGCTCTTCGTTCCCTTGCGCATCTCCTCAGCGATGACCGCGGTGTTGAGATCACGTTGCAGGACATTGGTGGCGGCGCGCAGGCCGGCGTAAGTCCATCCCCGGTGCACTCGCGGCAAGACGTCAAGGCGAACCTGTCGGGCGGCTTGCCAGCGTTCCTTGGCCACTTCGGCGATAGTCCGTACCACCCCGCGGGTAAACCCGTTGGGATTGGTGACGAACCAGGCGAACGTCTGTCGTGCCACCGGCGACCCGCGGGCGACGCCAAGGTGGCTCATCGTAAGGACGGCGCGGGGCGCATCACCGGTGAAGAGGTTGCCCAGGGCGAGCCCGTCGTCGGCAAGCAACCCAGCCCCAGTTGTCGCGCGTTGCTCGATGACCGCGGCATCGTCAGGCCGGTTCGCGATCAGGACTCGACCCAGCTCGCGGTCGTACCACCGAAAGGCTGGGACCCCCGCTACCGTGCCGTGCAGGATCCCTAGCTGACTGGCTGGCGTGGTGCACGGTAGCTGCGCCGTCCACTCTCGAAGCAGATAGGCCCCTGAGGTCACCCAGCGCCGCATGATCTGGACTCGTCCCGCCTGAATGGCCCACCGTAGGACCGGGAAGGCGACGCCGTCTAGCTGGACGAACACGACGCCGTCTACGTCGGGATCGGCGATGGGAGCACCTTTGACTCGGCGCCGCAGTAGCGAAACCGTGAACGCGTCATCGGTACCGGCACTTCCCAGCCAGGCCGCGGCAGTGGCAAATCCGGCGACGATCCACGACGCCCAGAACGCCGACCAAAACGTGGCACTGATCTGCGGCACGATCCAAATTGCGGCGTAAACCAGCAACGCCTGCCCGACCAGACCGGCAAGCACCACTGCAAGCCAACCGATACGTGCCGCCACAAGGACAAACACCGGCCGGAAGACCAGCCCGAGCAGGCCCGCAATTGCTGTGGCGGCGAAGTACGCCCACGCCGCCTGGGCCGTAAGGTTCGGCAGCAGAGCACCGGCCAATGCCAATGCGGCCGACGAGACCAGCCACACCGCCACCAGCCGGGCAATATCGCCCAGGCGCAGGCCGGTCCGCTGCTGAGCCGTCGATTGTTCGGGCACCTCAACCACGCGCGCTCCCTGACCTAACGTCTCGCCTTTTGCCAGGCGGGTCAGACTCGAATCCGATGGGCACACTCACATGGTGGGGGCATAGCACCAGCAAGTGGAAGGATGGCGACACCACCGTCTTGTTCGACCCCGTCCTGACCGCTCGCGTGGGCCATCTCCGGCGAGTCAGAGGTCCGGTTCCGCCTTCAGATGCGGCGCATGCGGAGGTGGTCCTGATCTCCCACTTACACGCCGACCACGCTCACTTGCCGTCACTCCGGCTAATCCCAGCATCGGCTGCTCTCATCGCCCCAGCAGGCTCATGGCGCCTGCTCAAGCCAGTCACCGCTCGTGGTCCCAAGCTCAGTGAGGTCGAGCCGGGTGACCTCCTGGAGCTCGGTGGCCTAGAGATACGTGTCCTGGCCGCCGATCATGACGGCCGTCGGCTCCCTGGGAGCCCTCATCGTGGACCGGCGCTTGGCTATCTCGTTGCGGGCTCCCGCCGGTGCTGGTACCCGGGGGACACGGGTCCACACCTTGCGTTGGATGAGGTGTCGGACGTCGACATCGCCCTGATACCAGTCGGCGGCTGGGGTCCGTCCCTCGGCATCGGCCATCTCGACGCCCGGCAGGCGGCTCAGGTGGTCAGCCGGGTTCACCCAGCTCATGCCGTTCCCGTGCACTGGGGAACGTGGTGGCCCATCGGCCTGCGGCAGCGCGCCGACCTGATCGATCTGCCGGCCGTGGCCTTCGCCGGCCACGTCGCCCGCTTGGCTCCAACCACCAGCGTGCATCTCCTCCGACACGGCCAGTCGGTCATCCTGTAACACTGGCCTACGCCTTGGCGCAGGAACTCACGTGCACGTGCGTTCCCCTCGCGATGCACACATTGCAACGTATGCATCGCGAAGGCAACGCGTGTAGAGCAACGGCGGCGGCAGCGATGGTGAACTGATCCGATGGCTACAGTCCTTCGTCGACGACGATGACCACTTTGTGTGCGGTTGGGTCACTGGAGAGTGCCTGCAGCGCCTTTCCGTAGTCCTCCAGCGGGAAGCGGTGGGTGATGATCCCTTCAGTGCGTACGCGCCCGGTGCGCAATGCGCCAATCGCAGCGGCGAATGAGGTCATCTCCGCGTACGAGCCCTTGATCGTGAGCTCGCGGCGGAAGAGCTCGAATGGACTTACCGCCAGCCGCTCGTCAGGTCGCGTGACGCCGTAAATGAGAACCGTGCCGCCGTTCCGGGTGAGCGGAACGCAGATGTCGCCGACGGCGGTCACGCCGGTGGCTTCGACCACGGTGTCGTAGCCATCGCCACTTGGTGAAGCCTTGCGGAGCAGGTCAATGTTCTCGGCGGCGTTCCTGGTCATTGAGACAGCGGAGTCCGCGCCGAGCGCCCGCGCGGTCTCCAGTTTGAACGGCACGATGTCCGCGACGGTAACCGATGTGGCTCCGCCGCTGGCAATGAGTTGTGCCAGCAGCAACCCGGTAGGGCCCGCCCCGATCACCAGCGCGCTCCCGCCCGGACGCAGGTCGAGGGTTTCGAGACCATGCATGGCGCAGGCTGTGGGTTCTGCGAACACTGCCGTGTCGGGGTCAAGACCGTCCACCGGAAAGACCTGCCGGTGGTCGGCGCTCACGTATTCGGCGAAGTAACCCGGCCTGTGGACGCCCATGCCCTGGGTATTGGCACACAGGCCAAGCCGCCCAGCCAGGCAATACGCGCACTCGCGGCAATAGATGTTCGGATTCACTGTCACGCGCTGCCCTGAGCGAAAGCGATTGACATTGGTTCCGACTTCATCGATCTCGCCGATCGTCTCGTGTCCCGGAGTCAGTGGATAGACCCCGATATAAGTGCCGTGGTGCAGGTGAAGATCGGTGCCGCAAACACCGGTCTGATGGATCTTGATACGGACCTCCAGCGGGCCTACGGACGGGAGGGGAACCTCAGTGACGGCGAAGTTGCCGGGCGCGTCGTAACGGACGGCCTTCATGAGCCGGTCACCACGATCACAAGATCAGCTCGAGCCCGACTGCGCACAATCAGATCGGCGTTGTCCTGGTCGGTGGTGCGAGCCCAAGCGGCAGCCTGTTCGTGGCTCATTCCGTGCTGTTGATGCCGGTACGTCAACCGCTGCAGGCGGGTCGAATCGTCAGCCTCCAGGTACCAGCACTCGTCCAACAGCGATGCAACGCCGACCCAGCCGCCCAAGTCGCTTAGCAGATAGTTGCCCTCAGTCACCACAAGTGGCACTCCTCGGCGAACCGGCAGCGCAGAGCCGATGGACTCGTCGATGCCCCGGTCGAAGTCGGGAGCGTGCACAATCTCCTCCTCTTGATTCCGAAGTCTGCGGAGCAGGTGGACATAACCGTCTGCGTCGAAGGTGTCCCAGGCGCCTTTCCGGCCCCGCCGTCCCCACGCGATCAAGGTTTGGTTGCTGAGGTGGAACCCATCCATAGGGATGAGCACAGCCAGATCGGCGCCGAGCTTGTCGACGATGTCCTGGGCGACTTTGCTTTTCCCGGCGCCGGGCGCCCCTGTGATGCCCAGCAGGTGTCGCTGACCCCGCACAGCCAGCGCACGGGCGCGCTCCACGAGGTCGGTCAGGGCGAGCGTGACCTCTCGCGGGCCACCCACCGAGTGCATCTCAAGATCGTGACGCCGCGGCGGCTCAGCTCCGGCGCGGGTACACGTGTCCGCCGCAACCCGGCACGCTGCCTGCAGCATCTCGGTGAGGCCCTCGACATCCAGCGTCCGCAAGGCATCTCGGTTAAGCAAGCCGCGCTCGTAAAGGTGGGCGAGAGCGCCAGACATGAATGCGTCCCCGGCACCGACAGTGTCGACGACCGAGACTGCGGGAGCTGTCGCGCTGGCCGATGCCAATGAGGTGCTGGCGGCAGCACCCTTCTGTCCATGGGTGACCACAACGAGCGCGACACCGGCGGCGTGCCAGGCCGCTACGACCTCATGTTGCGGACGGTCCGGGTACAACCAGGACAGATCTTCCTCACTCAGCTTCAGGATGTCGACGTGGGCCATCCAGCCCTGAAAGCGCCGCAGGTACCTCTCGCGATCAGGGATCAACCCAGGCCGTACGTTGGGATCCAGGCTTACCACCCTGCGCCCGGACTCCCGCCGCAACAGCCCATCGAGTGTGGAGGCGACCGGCTCGAGGACGAGGGCAATCGACCCAACGTGCAGAGCCGCTCCAGGGGGCAGCGGGGTGATCAAATGCTCCGGCAGCAATCCGCGATCTGCCGCACCTTCGGTATGGAAGGAGTACGTCGCCTGACCGTCGCGCAGATGGACCGCAGCCAATGTGGTCAGATCGTCGGTCTCGATCAGGTAGCTTGGCTGGACACCTGAGGCTGCTAGATGCGCGCGCAGCAGATCCCCGAAGGCATCTCTGGACAGCCTGGCGAGGAACGCAGTGGGTACGCCGAGACGCGCCAACCCCACGGCAATGTTGAGGCACGAGCCGCCAGGATGCGGCTCGTACGCGCGGTGGCCTCGCACGGTCGTGGTGGGAGTCAGGTCGACCAGGGCATCCCCAGCCACAACCACCGCTGGGTCCTCGGGACTGGCAATCATGCAGAAGTCTCCCGAACTGCTTGTTCAAAGGTGCGCGCGGCATCAGCGGTCGTGGGGTCTGTGAAGAATTGTTCCGCCACCGCTGGGGCCATGGTGAAACTGTCGATTCCATGGCGGGCGAGCGCCACCATGTCGGGAACGCTTCGAATGCTGGCCAACAGCACCTTCGTCGTACTGCCAGTGGCGACGAGCACTTCATGCATGACGATCACTTCCGCAATCCCTTGACGGCCTGCATCGTTGAGCCGTCCTAGGTAGGGCGCGATGTAGGTGGCTCCGGCCGCAGCAGCAACAATTGCCTGACCTGGGTCATAGATGGCGGTGAGCAGGGTAGGCGTGCCTCGAGCGGCCAACGCAGCACAGGCTGTCGCACCGGCACGTGTTGCGACGAACTTGACGACTACTTCCGGGCCTAGATCACCCAGCCACTGGCCCCGCTCGGTCAATGTGGCAGCATCGTCGCCCCAGGCCTGAAAGAAAACCTCCTCGGCGCCGGCGTCAATTGCCCATCGATAGATGTCCTCGATGTCAGCAACACCTTTGGCCGCCCGTTGCAGGATCGTCGGATTTGTCGTGATGCCGCGGAACAAGCCCGTTGCCAGCAACGATTCCGCCGCACTGCGATCAGCGGTGTCCAGGTAAAGCCTCACGCTCTTTCCTCCCTTCAAGGAGGCGAAGCCGGCGGGCCAGCCGTCAGCGTGCAAAATTAAGCCCTTGAGCCAGCGTATTTCCCGCAGTTCCCCACGACATGACGACATATAATGTGTGGAATTCATCAACCGATGAATTAAGGACGTCCATGCCCGGTCGTCAGGCGCGCCAACCTTTCCGGCACACTGCCACTGTCTGCTGCCTGGCCGCGTGCCTCGTGGTCGGCTTGTTCGGCTGTGCCGAGGCCGGTGATCGGATTCTGGTTTCCGGCAACGTTGACGATGAGTTGGTGACGGTCCAAGCGCCCCACATTCAGATCCCTGAATTGGACCTCAACGCCGGATTCGCCGATCCTCCCGGCGGGACTACCGCCAGCCACCCAGTCGAAGCGAGTCGCCCTGAGCCCGCCGCAGCACCCATTGCGAGCTGGAACCGTGTCGCGACCGTGGAGGTGCCTGAGGGTGATCAGGTTCAGGTGGGCCAGGTGCTGGTACGCCTCGAGTCGGAGGCGTTAGACGCCAACCTAGCTGTTGCCCGCGCCGACGCGAAGGTCGCGGCTAGCCAGGTGCCAGTGCTCGACAGCGCGATCGAGGAGACGTTCGACAGGCAACGCGATATTAATTCCGCCTTGAGGAAGATCAACAAGGCAATCCGCCAGCTCAGGATCGCCCACACCACACTGTCCGTCCAGCTGGCCCAGGCTCGACGCCAGCTCCCTCAACTGGAGGCCAAGCGTGTGGAGCTGCAGCGCCAACGGCAGCAGCTGGGCAGCCGGCTTGCTGAGGTCGATGAGCGGCTTGTTGAGGTGCGCGAGGGCCTCGCACAGCTGTCTTCGCAGCGCTCCAACACACCAGTGCCCAGGACGAGTCCAACCTCGCCCAACCGGGACAAGCTTCTCGCCACAATCGCCGAGCTGCAGCAGGCGAGGACACAACTGAAGAGCGGGCTCAACCAGCTGGCACAGGCCGATGCCCAGTTGATCACTGCGACAACCAGGCTGCGCAACGGAATCCCGAAGCTCGAGCGATCGATACGCCAGATCGACGAAGGCTTGGCCCAAGCCCGAACCCAACGGACGAGACTGCGCAAGGCGCGATCCAAGATCATCGATGCGCGCGCCGAGCTTCGTCGCACCCGCAAGCTGGCCGTAGTGGCGGCAGATGCTGCGACGGTCGGCATTGACGTCGCTGAGAACCAGAAACTCCTGGCGACGGTGACCGCACCGGCGTCCGGTGTGTTGGTTCATGCAGCCACGGTCGGCGAGGTTGTAGCCCCGGGCACGACCATCGCCACGATCCGCCAGGCTGCAGCCAGCTCCCTTACGACGTGGCTTTCACCGGCCCAAGTGGCTCAGACCTGCTTGGGCGCTCAGGCTTTGGTGTACGCCGACTGGATGAACGGGCAGCCGATGGACGCGATGATCACCTTGATCGGTGATCGAGCGGACTACCCGCCGACCACGTTCGCCACGGACGAGGTGCACTTAACCCGGGCGATACCCGTTCGTCTGACGCTGACAAGATCATCAGGACAGCCGCAGCCGTTGCCCCCCGGTGCACCAGTGGATATCGAAATATCACCGGCGACCAATGGCCATAGCTGCTCATCCGGTACCACGAGCAGGTGAGGCGATGGCAGAACACAATCGAAGGCGCGCGCTGATCCCACTGCTGATCTTGCTGGCGCTGGCCCTCGCCGCCGGTGGCTACTACTACTGGTGGCGCTCGGCTCAGGCCACGGAGGCGAGCGGCCTGTACGCAAGTGGTGCAGTCGAGGCGCAGCAATACCAGGTTGCCTCGGTGATCGCAGGAAGTGTGACCAAGGTCGCCGTTTCGGAAGGCGATGTGGTGAAACAGGGCCAAACTCTGGTCGTCTTGGATCAGTCGGCACTAAAGCTGCAGGTCGATCAAGCGCAGCAGGGCGTAAAGGCTGCGCGGGCGGCATTGACCAACGCCGAAGAGGACGGTACAGACGCCGATGTGGCAGCAGCCAGAGCCCGGCTTAATCAGGCCAGGGCGGCAGTGGATTTGGCAAAAGTGCAGCTTGGATATGCCACAGTGACCGCTCCGCACAGCGGTGTGGTGGTAACGGTCACAACCAACGCGGGCCAAAACGCTGGTCCCGGAATGACCCTGGTCACACTGAGCGATCCCAACACCCCCTTCGCTCGCGTATTCGTCCCCGAGACTGAGATTGGCAACGTGAAGGTCGGCCAGCAGGTCACCGTGACCGCCGACTCCCCCACCGAGCCCTACCCAGGCACCGTCAGCTTCGTCGCATCTGAGGCGGAGTTCACGCCCAACAACGTGGAGACAAAAGACCAGCGGACCAAGCTCGTCTTCGAGGTCCGAGTGCGTATCAGTGAAACATCGGGCACTCTCAAAGCCGGCATGCCAGTCGATGTGACTTTCCCATGAATGCCGACGCACCCGCCGTCCAGGCGCTTGGGCTGGGCCGTTCGTTCGGGACGAACCGTGCCGTCGACCGGGTGGATCTGACTATCCCGGCGGGGACGATCTTCGGCCTGCTTGGACCCGACGGCGCCGGAAAGTCGACTCTGATCAGGATGCTGGCCACAGTGCTGGCCCCCGACACCGGAGACGCGATGATCTTCGGGAACTCGGTCATACGTGCACCTGATCAAGTGACCCCTTGGATCGGTTACATGTCACAGAACTTCTCCTCCTACCCCGACCTCAGTGTCGAGGAAAATCTCAACTTCTTCGCCGCCCTTCGCGGGGTCGGTCGGGCCGAACGCAGTCGCCGAGCGTCCCAACTCATGTCCGCAATGGGTCTGGCCGAGTTCGCCGACAGGCGGGCCAGGACTCTTTCGGGCGGGATGAAGCAGAAGCTCATGTTGGCGACCACGCTGATGCATCAGCCAGACCTGCTGCTGCTCGATGAGCCGACAACGGGCGTCGACCCGGTTTCGCGCCGAGAATTCTGGCGCATCCTCGCGGGGTTACACCGCGAGGGCAAGACCGTGCTCGTGGCCACGCCCTACATGGACGAGGCCGAGCGTTGCACCTACCTGGCTTTTCTGAGTGCCGGGCGGATCAGCCGTGAGGGATCACCAGCTGAGATCAAGAAGGTGGTGCCAGGAACGCTGTTCGAACTGGCGACATCGCACCCCAGAGCGGTTCTGGCTGCATTAGCCGGCACACCGGACGTCCTGTCGGCACACCTGTATGGCGATGTGGTCCGTTTGCTCTGGACTGGAGACGGTAGCGCTCACCCGGAACTGACGTCCCGGCTGCTCGCTGCCAACCTCACGGCTTCGGCAATACGACCAGCGCGTGTGGACATGGAAGCCGCGTTCGCATTCTTGACCGAGTTCGAGCCCCGCAGTGAGGTCGCCCGGCCATGAGGGCTGCGTTGACCCGGGTCGGCGCGATCGCCGGTAAGGAATTCAAGCATCTGCTGCGTGACCCCCGGATCCTAGCGATCGTCCTGATCGTGCCGGTCCTCCAGCTGCTGTTGTTCGCGTACGCGATCAGCTTCGACGTCAAGAGAGTTCCGACTGTCGTGCTCGACCAAGACAACACCCCGGCGAGCCGCCAGTATCTGCAGACCTACCGGTCGTCGGAGTTCTTCAACATCCTCGGATCGGCGGATGATCTCGCTCAGGTGGATCGATTCTTCGATCAGAACAAGGTGCGGATCGCGGTGATCGTGCCACCCGGCTTTGGCCGCAGCCTCGACAGTGGGGAGAAGGCACAGGTTGCAGTTTTGACAGACGGCAGTGAGCCGAACTCCGCACAGCTCGCACGGGCGTACGCAACCGCGCTGAACGCCACTTACAGTCAACAAGTGTTGGCCGAGTGGGCCGACCAGCGGGGCGTGAATCCCGCTCAGGCCGGCTCGATTGAGCCACGGCTGCGCACCTGGTACAACCCGGAAGGCAAGTCGTCGAACTTCCTTATCCCGGGACTGCTGGTGGTGATCATCATGATCGTCACCGTGCAACAGACCGCCGTCACACTGGTCCGCGAGCGCGAGCAGGGCACCGCCGAGCAGATGCTGGTCAGTCCCTTGCGCCGAGGTGAGTTGATGGTCGGCAAGCTGCTCCCGTGGACCCTGCTGGCTTTCGCGGACATGCTGGTGATCGCCTTGATCAGCATCTGGGTGTTCGGCCTGCCGTTACGCGGGAGCGCGGGTTTCTTGGCCGCGTCGTCTGTGGTTTTCGTGTTCGCCGCGCTCGGTATGGGCTTGATCATCTCAGCGGTCGCGCCAAGCCTGGAGACCGCGAACCTCAGCGGGCTGCTGATCGCATTCCTGCCCGCCTTCCTGCTCTCTGGCTTCGCGTTCCCTCTCGACTCCATCCCGGTCCCGTTGCAATGGCTCAGCTATGCATTTCCTGGCCGGTACATGGTGGCCATCACCCGCGGGGTGTTTCTCAAGGGCGCCGGATTCACTGAGCTGTGGCCGCAGCTGGCCGCCCTGGCCGGGTACGCGCTGTTGGTGCTGCTCGCGTCCTCTGTGCTCTACCGCAGGAGGTCGACATGAGCTTGCACCGCATCAGGCTGATCATGTGGAAGGAGTTCCTCCAGCTCCGCCGCGACCCACTGCTGCTGCGTTTGATCTTCATCATGCCGATCGTGCAATTGATCTTCTTCGGGTACGTGGTCTCCGCCGACGTACGCAATCTTGCGACCGCCGTGGTTGATCTTGACAAGACGGCGACATCCCGACAGCTGGCCGCCCATTTCTCAGGCTCCGGCTACTTCACCATCGAGGCGAATCCGCAGAGCGAGACCGAGCTGCAGCCGTTGCTGGATCGTGGTGAGGTCAGGGTTGCAATCGTCATCCCTGAGGGCACCCAGGCACGCTTGGACCGCGGCGAGATCGCACCGGTCGGCATCGTGGTCGACGGATCCGACAGCAGGACATCCGCTGTCAGCGGCAGCTACGCCGCCCAGATCGTTGCCCGGATGAACGCGGATCGGATTACGCAGCAGGGTCTCGCACTATCGGGTCCCGGGATCGACGCTCGAGTACGCGTGCTGTTCAACCCCTCGCTCCGAACGGTCAACACGATGATCCCCGGGCTGGTGGCGGCCATCCTGATGCTCTCTGTGATGGCGATCATGTCCCAGGCTGTGGTCCGAGAGCGGGAGAGCGGCACATTGGAGCAGATGTTCGTCACCCCAATCACTCGCGGGGAGTACCTGATCGGCAAGGTCACCCCTTACGTGCTGCTCGCTACGCTCCAGGTGTCGCTGGTGGCTCTTGTCGGGATCTTTTGGTTCCGGGTACCCTTCCGTGGCACGGTCACTG
>JBKPAB010000151.1:0-33225 GCA_046726195.1 Actinomycetota bacterium | reverse complement strand
CCGCAGGGCCGCCAAGGTGCCGGAATGACGACGACGACGGCATTCAGCGTGCCAGGAGCGGCCCTCGGCTGGTGGGACGAGAGGTTCAGGAAGCTGGGCATCGACTCCGACCCACCACGGACGCGTGACCAAGAGGAGGTCCTCACTTTTCGTGATCTTGACGGCCTGGTGATCGATCTGGTGGCGTCGGATAGTGATCATCGCTCCGGTTGGGATGGGGTGGCCGACATCCCCGCCGATCAGGCAATTCGTGGCTTGCATGCGATCGCCTTGTCCGAGCGGCAACTCGACCCGTCGGCCACGATGTTGACCGATCTGCTTGGAATGAAGCTGACCGGTGAAGAGCGGGACAGATCCCGGTTTGGCATGGCCGGGGGCAGCACCGGAGCGTTGGTCGATGTTTTTGCCGGCGTACGCGACCGCGGCTGGCAGGCCGGCGGCACGGTCCACCACGTCGCCTTCCGCGCGCCAGACCTGGCGACGCAGACGCTGTGGCGGCAGGAGCTCGTGGCGCGCGGTGTTCAAGTGACCCAGATCATCGATAGGCAGTACTTCACCTCGATCTACTTCCGCGAGCCGGGAGGTGTGTTGTTCGAAATCGCGACCGACGCGCCCGGCTTCGCGGTCGACGAGCCGCTGCTCGAACTGGGCCGCAGCCTCAAGCTGCCGCCGTGGCTGGAACCCAACCGCGAACAGATCGCCGCCGCCCTGCCACCGCTGCAGCTCGACATGGACATCCCGTGAACGCCGAGACCGGCCTTGATCGGCGGCACGTCTTCCTGCCTGCCGACCAGGGTGCGACGGGACCGCCGCTGCTGCTCTTGCACGGCACCGGCGGCAACGAGCACGACCTGCTGCCGCTACGGGATCGGCTGTCGCCGAGTGCGGCGGTCTTGTCGGTACGCGGGACGGTGCTGGAGAACGGGATGCCGAGGTTCTTCCGGCGGCTGAGCGAGGGAGTGTTCGATGAAGATGATCTTCGTCGTCGGGCCGATGATCTCGCGGAATTCGTGGTGACGGCCAGCGCCGCGTACGGGCTCGAGGGCCGCTCGCTGGTTGCCGTCGGATTCTCCAACGGAGCCAACATCGCCTCGGCAATGCTGCTGCGGCGGCCTGGACTGCTGGCTGGAGCGGTGCTGCTGGCAGCCATGGTTCCGTACGCCGAACCGCCGGCTGCTGATCTCACCGGAACGCTGGTGATTATCTCCAACGGTGATCGAGATCCCTTGATCAAAACGGGAGCGACGCAACAGTTGGCAGGGCAGTTGCGGGAGCGAGGAGCCGAGGTGGTAGAACTGCCGCATCCAGGCGGGCATCAGATCTATGTGGGTGTCCTCCCGGAGATCCGCCGGATTATCGCCGGCCTGCCAATGCCCACCACAAGGAGTGCTGAATGAAGCTGGCCCACCTACCGCTTCGCGTCGCCACCGGCGCGTACATCCTGAACTCTGGCCTGTCGAAGCAGGGGCTTGAAGGCCAGGCTGCCGAAGGCGTACACGGGATGGCGTCCAGCGCGATCCCGCCCCTGAAAAGAATTCCGCCCGAGCAGTTCGCCAAGATCTTGTCCACTGGCGAGATCGCACTTGGTGCAGCGCTGCTGATCCCGTTCGTGCCTTCGGCCCTGGTTGGCGCCGCACTAGCCGGATTCTCGGCAGGGTTGGTGCAGCTGTACCTGAAGACGCCGGGCATGCGACAACCTGGAAGCATCAGACCCACGCAGGAAGGCATCGGCCTCGCCAAAGATGTCTGGCTGCTGGGTGCTGGATTGACCTTGCTCCTAGACGGCCTGCCGAAGCGGAAGGGCTGAGGCCGGAGACGGCAACCTGAGTTAACCCAACTTCCGGCCGCCTCACATAGGTCGCACAACGTGTATGGAGCGACTGAAACCTGGGTTAACCCAGTTTTCGCCGGGTGAGACGTGTAGTACCTGCGTAAAGGAACCTGTTGAGCAGGGCACGCCGAACGCAGACTTGAGTCGTGATCTTGACCCAACGGCAGCGCATTGCCGTCTGGCTTGCGGCGGTGTTTCTCGGGCCGGTCGTCGCCAGCCTACTGACTCTGGCGCGCCCACAACTCCATGAGAACCATGTGACCTTGCTGCTCGTGCTGGCCGTCGCGATGGTTTCTGCTGCTGGGCTGCGTCCGGCTGGCTTGGTTGCCGCTGTGACGACCGGGCTGGCGTATGACTATTTCTGGACCGAGCCGTTCTACAGCTTTCGAATCTTTGACACCCAAGACATCCTGACCGTCCTGCTGCTTGTCCTGGTTGGCGCTGCAATCGAGCAACTCAGCTGGTGGGGCGGTCGTCAGCGCGCCGCAGCCGTTAGGCGGAGCGACTACTTGACCGCGCTCTCGCAAGCCGCCGAACCGATCGCGCCAGAGGCGCATGCAGCAACACTCGCGACGATTTCGGACACGGTGCGCGCCGTGCTGGACGCAGATAGCTCTCGTCTCGTGCTCGACGAGGGGCGTCTGCCCGACACGGTGCTGCACGGCGACGGCAGCGTCACCCGAGCCGGGCGGATCATCGATGTCGACAGGGAAGGGCTGCCGACCGACGATGTCATCGCGATCCCGGTGCCTCGCCCTGGTTCGCCTCCGGCTTACCTCGCCGTCACCGCGGCATCCCATGTCGCACGGCCACAGCCGGAGCAACGACAGGTTGCCGCCTTACTGGCCCACCTCGCCGCAGGATCCCTGCCAGTTGAGACGAAGACCTCGAAGTCCTGAGACCTCCGACGAGGTGTGCTGCTAGGGCTGGAAACGGTAACCCATCCCGGGCTCGGTGATGAGGTGGCGAGGCCGCGTCGGATCATCCTCCAACTTGTGTCGAAGTGCCTTGACGTACTGGCGCAGGTAATGGGTCTGGTCCAGGTACGTCGGCCCCCAGACTTCTTGCAGCAGCTGCCGCTGGCTCACCAGCCGACCGGGATGCCGGACCAATGCTTGCAGGAGCTGCCACTCGGTCGGGGTGAGATGCACTTGACCTACCGGTGGCGCCGTCTGCGTGATCAATTCCCCTTGCGCGTCAGCGGCGCCGACGGTCGCGGAGAGCGTCTCGTAGATCACGTGGTCGCTGAGGTCAACGGTCCACCGTCCGAGCTGGACGGGTTCCACCAGCTCGGGCTCGGTGGTGCGTCTGGTGACAGCCCGAATTCGCGCCAGGAGCTCCTCAACACTGAAGGGCTTGGTGACGTAGTCATCGGCACCGGCATCAAGAGCGTCAACCTTGGCCGCGCTATTCATCCGTCCGGAGAGGATCACGATGGGCACTTGGGTCCACTTCCGAAGTGAGCGGATGACATCCACGCCGTCTATGTCAGGCAGGCCGAGATCGAGGATGATCATGTCCGGATGTGCGTCCGCGGCTGCCTCGAGAGCCCCACGGCCGGTCCCGGCAGTCACCACGTCGTACTGTCGAGCGCGCAGGTTGATCCGCAAGGCGCGCAAGATCTGCGGCTCGTCATCCACTACCAGTAGCCGAGTCATAGCCGCTCGCTCGCCGTTTCCACTGGCTCATTGCGCGGATCGGCTGCTGAAGGTTCCGCGAAGTCGGCAGCTTCACTGGGTCGAGTCGCGGCGGGAAGCGAGATGGTCATGGTCAAGCCACTGCCGGGCGTCTGCTCGGGACTGAGGGTTCCCGACATGGCCTCGACGAGCCCGCGCGCTAGAGCCAGACCGAGGCCGACGCCACTGGTGTTGTCCCGATCCCCGAGTCGTTGGAACGGCTGGAAGATCTGGTCCCAGTCAGTTTCGGGTACGCCTGGGCCGCGGTCGATAACCCGAATCTCGACAGCCGTGCCATGGGCGCTGGCGGTGATCTGCGGAGTCGCGCCTGGTGGGCTGTGGCGTACGGCATTCTGCACCAGATTGGCGACGGCCCGTTCCAGCAAAGCGGGGTCAGCCTGCACCTCCGGCGTTTCCTCGGGGACGCGGATGATCACCTCAGAAGCGGCGGGCCCCAGGCTGGTGAGGGCAGCGGAGATCACATCGCCGACGTCGATCGGCTGGATGACCAGCGCCATCGCCCCAGCTTGCAGCCGGCTCATGTCGAGCAGGTTCTCGACAAGGCCGCTCAGCCGGTCCAACGACTCCTCGGCGGTGTCAAGCAGCTCGGCCCGGTCCTTCTCACTCAGCGGGAGATCCGACATTCGCAGGGTTCCTACCGCCGCCTTTGCCGACGACAGCGGGGTGCGGAGGTCGTGGCTCACCGCATTAAGCAGCGCGGTGCGTACCCGGTCAACCTCGGCAAGCGAGCCGGCGGTGGCGGCCGCCTCCTCGAGACGCTCCTGGCGCAGGGCGATGGTGGCCTGTGCTGCGAAGGCCTCCAAGACCCGGCGATCCTGGGCGGCCAATGGGTGCCCAGACAGGACCAGCGTGTACGTATCGTCGACGTGCACCTCGGCATCGCCCTGGCCTGGTGTCAGGCAGACGGGTGAGCCGACGCCGGCAACCACAGTCCAGGCCTCATCCGTGTGGTCCAGGTCTGGCCCAGCAAGGGCATCTGGGCGGCGCTCCAGGAGAGTTACGGCGTCCAGGGCGAAGGTCTCGCGGACCTGCTCCAGAAGCGCCGGCAGCGGCCGGGAACCGCGTAACACACTGCCAGCCAGAGTGAACAAGGTGGCCGCCTCAGCTCCGGCCCGAGACGCTTCTCGGGTGCGTCTGGCGGCGATATCAACGACAGTGCTGAGCGAGGCCGCCACGACGAGGAATGCAAAGAGCGCGACAAGATCCTCCCGCTTAGCGACACTGAACGTGTGCGCTGGTGGTGTGAAGAAATAGTTCAGAAGGAGGAAGCCCCCCACGGCGGCCAGCAGCGCTGGGGAGAGGCCGCCCACGAGCGCGACGGCCACGACCAGTAAAAGGAACGCCACGATGTCGGTGGACAGGGATACATCGCTCTCGAGTGCGAGTAGCAACCAGGTGAGCAACGGCAATGCGGCAATGCTCAAGATGAATCCTGCAGCGCGGCGACCAAGACTCAAACCGCCCGGCCGCCTCCGCCAGGGCAGACCTCGACCAGCTCGCCAGGGCTGCGCAGTCGCCTCGTGAGTCACCAGGTGCACATCGATTGCCCCCGACTCTGCGGTCGTGGTGACGCCGACCCCCGAGGAGAGTAGCTGCGCCCAGCGACCCCGGCGGCTGGCACCTAGCACCAACTGCGTGGCGTTGACGCCGCGTGCGAACGCCAGCAGGGCTTCGGGGATATCGGTCCCCACAACCTGGTGGTAGGTGCCTCCGAGGTCTTCGACCATCACCCGCTGACGCGCCAGGTGGGCAGGGTCTCCGCCACTGAGGCCGTCACTACTCGCAACGTGTACGGCAAGCAGGTCGGCCCCCTTGGTGCGGGCGGCAATGCGCGCGGCGCGGCGGATCAGAGTGTCGCCCTCGGGCCCACCGGTCAGCGCCACGACAACCCGCTCCCGGGTGTCCCAGTGGGAGGCGATGTTGTGATCAGCGCGGTA
Source organism: Actinomycetota bacterium (assembly GCA_046726195.1). Classification (GTDB taxonomy): domain Bacteria; phylum Actinomycetota; class Actinomycetes; order Propionibacteriales; family Propionibacteriaceae; genus Microlunatus. The sequence continues at coordinate 27,760 of JBKPAB010000151.1, read as the reverse complement.
CTTGTCGAGTTGCTCGTCGACCTTGCCGGCGACCCACAGCAGCGCCAGCTCGCGTAGCGCGGTGAGATTCCCAACTCGGAAGTAGTTGCCGAGGGCGGCGTCGATCTTCTCCGGTGCGTAGACGTTGCCGTGCGCCAGCCGGCGGCGCAGCGCCTCCGGAGCCATGTCGACCAGCTCAATCTGCTGCGCCTGGCGTACCACGGCATCTGGTACGGTCTCGCGCTGCCGTATACCGGTGATCTCATAAACGACATCGTTGAGCGACTCCAGGTGTTGCACGTTCAGTGTCGTGATCACGGTGATCCCAGCATTGAGAAGCTCCTCGATGTCTTGCCATCGCTTCTCGTTCGGCGAGCCGGGGGCGTTGGTATGTGCTAGCTCGTCGACCAGGGCAACTTGGGGGTGCCGTGTCAGGACCGCCGCAAGGTCCATTTCCTCCAGGGTGGTGTCGCGGTAGGCCACCTTGGCTCGGGGAACCACCTCGATTCCCTCAGTGAGTTCTTCGGCGTGCTTGCGGCCGTGCCCTTCCACAAAGCCGATGACGACATCGGTGCCACGCTCAAGCCGGCTTCGGCCTTCCTCGAGCATCTTGTACGTCTTCCCGACCCCCGGGGCGGCGCCGAAGTAGACCCGCAGTTGCCCTGTCGCCACAGCACCTCCTCCTGGCAGCGATCCCCTCGTCCGGGTCGCTGACATCGTCCGCAGTCCCATTCTCGTCAGTGAATGAAGCGCCGATCAGCCTGAATAGGACGTTGATCGTGCCCGCGCCACGTCGCTGCCCTCACTCGAGAAAGGTGCGCCGCTGGTGACGAAGTTGTGTGAACTGTTCAGGTGGTAGGGGACGTTGGCGACCATGACGCCCGGGGTGAAGAGGAGTCGTGCTTTCAGACGTAGCGCGCTTTGGTTGTGCAGCAGGTGCTCCCACCAGTGGCCGACGACGTATTCGGGGATGAACACGCAGACGGCGTCTCGGGGGCTGTCCCGGTGAATGTCGCGGATGTAGTCAACGATCGGAGTGATGACCTCGCGGTAGGGCGAGTTGATAATTTTCAGCTCGACGGGAATCTCGCGTGCTCGCCATTCGTCAGCGAGCGCCTGTGTTTCTTGCTGGTCGACCTGAACGGTGATCGCGGTCAATGTGCTGGGGTGGGTGGCGCGTGCGAAGGCGAGGGCTTGCAGGGTGGGCAGAACTAGCCGGCTGACCGGTACGATTGCGTGGATGCGGCTGGGCAGGCTCACCCCGGCAGGCGTTGGTGTTATTTCGGCGGTGACGCGGTCGTAGTGGCGCCGGATGCCTTGCATCGTGACGAAAAGCAGCGGCATGGCGATGGTGACGATCCAGGCTCCGTGGGTGAATTTCGTGATCAGAACAATGATCAGAACGATGGCGGTGAAGGTAGCTCCGATGCCGTTGATCGCTTGTGAGCGACGGATCCTCGTTCGGGAGCTACTCGAATTGCCGCTGGTCAGTTCGCGTTGCCAGTGTCGGACCATGCCGAGTTGGGAGAGGGTGAACGAGACGAAGACCCCAATGATGTACAGCTGGATGATCGAGCTGACATTGGCGTTGAACGCGACGATCAGGGCGATCGCGAACAGCGCAAGCAGGATTATGCCGTTGCTGTAGACGAGGCGGTCGCCGCGGTTGTGCAGCTGACGGGGCAGGAACCGGTCGGTCGCGAGCAGGGAGGCCAGCAGCGGAAAGCCGTTGAAGGCGGTGTTGGCGGCCAGGATCAGGATGGCAGCCGTGGCGGCCTGCAGGTAATAGAAGAGCGGACCGGTGCCGAAGACTGTTTGGGCGATCTGAGCAAGCGCGGTCTGGGTGGGTGTGTCGGCGGGCAGTCCCAGGTCGGCGGGGCTCTCGGCCACATGGACATTAAATGTCAGCGCAAGCACCGTGATGCCGACGAACATGGTGATCGAGAAGAAGCCCATGATGGCCAGGGTGTCGGCGGCGTTCTTCGCCTTCGGCTTCTGGAACGCGGGCACGCCGTTGCTGATCGCTTCCACGCCGGTCAGCGCGGTGCAGCCGGAGGCGAATGCCCGCATCGCCAAAAAGATCACAGCTAGGCCTACATAGGAGTGCTCGGGGTAGATGGGCAGGCCGGCAGTGGGTGCCACCAGGTGCTCCCCGGACATCAGCCGGTAGGCGGCGACCGCGAACATGACGTAAATGCCGAGCAGAAAGCCGTAGGTAGGGACGGCAAACGCCTTCCCTGACTCTTTGACGCCGCGCAGGTTCATGAGAGTGAGCAGCACAACAAAACCAACCGACAAAGAGACGGCGTGGCTGGATAGTTCTGGAACAGCCGATGTGATCGCTGCGACTCCGGCGACGACGGATACCGCGACGGTCAGCACGTAGTCGACCAAAAGGGCGCTCGCGGCTGCAAGTCCGGCCGACTCCCCGAGGTTGGCGCGGGCGACGGTGTAGGCGCCGCCGCCGTTCGGGTACGCCCGGCAGGTCTGACGGTAGGAGGCGATCACCACTGCAAGAAGGGCGACAATGACGGCTGCGACATACCAAGCGAGGTGGAGAAATGCGAGCCCGCCCAGGCTCAGGATGAGCAGAATCTCTTCGGTGGCATAGGCCACCGAGGACAGCGGGTCGCTGCAGAAGACAGGCATCGCCAGCTTCTTCGGCAACAGGGTTTCTGAGAGCTGGCTACTGCGCATTGGCCGCCCCAGGAACAACCGCTTAGGCCCTTCGCAGAGAACGCTCACACCGACCGTAACCCCTGAGGGAAGCAGTGAATGGACACCTGATTAGTAGATCTCCGATGTCCACCGATGACGCCTGTCTTCACAGCATATTGACGGCGCCGGGCGGAATCTTGATGCCTTCTTCACGGGGTGGCACAACCAGGAATACAGTCACCAGAATCGCGCCCACAAACCCACGATGTTCTCAGCGCTCATAGGCGTGGACCCGCGCGGACAGCGAGTATCAGGAGGGGCGAACGCCAGCATCGTCAGCACGGCTAACAACACATCAGCCATTTCAGGCGTCGGTCTGTACAATTCCGGTCCACACGCTTGCTGTCGGACAACTGTGCCAGGGTGACGCCAAGCCGCCGTCACGCTTCCCATACGCGGAGGGTCCGACTCTCACGCCATTTCTCGCGTGCGACCCTGTTCGGGAAAAAAAATCTGATAATCTGATATTCTAATCATGTGAAGATCATGACTGCGACCGAGGCAAGCCGTTCCTTCGCTGCGCTGCTGGACGAGGCTGAGCGTGGCGGCACCATAGTTGTAACTCGAGGTGGGCGGCGAATCGCGACCATCGGTCCTGCGCAAGCAGCCAACGGCAGTGCGGTGCTCGCCCTATTGGAAAACGCCGAGATAGACGAGGAGTTTGCCGCAGACGTACGCGCAGCGCGGGAGTCGGTCATTTCTGAGGTGCCGACATGGCCCGGAGACTGATCCTCGACACTGGGATCTTGATCGCTTCCGAGCGGGCCCATGCTCAACTCGCCGAGGTCATTGCTGACGATGATGATCTGGTTATCGCCGCTGTCACGGTGGCCGAGCTGCGAACGGGGATCGAGCTTGCCGGACCGGCTGATCGTGCAGCGTGCGGTGAGTTTCTGCTACGGGTGCTCGAGACGCTTCCTGTCGAACCTTACGACCTGACTACAGCCGAGACGCACGGTCGGCTGCTTGCCTACGTACATCGCAGTGGTAAGCGGCGCGGAGCCCATGATCTGATCATCGCGGCGACTGCCGTAGCGACCGGACGCACCATTCTCACCAGCGATCTCAACGCCCGCTTTGGTGAACTACCGGGCGTCGAATGCCTCGTAGTGTCATGAGACGAAAGTCATCTGGAGAGTATTACCGAAATGGTGGAGAAGGTTGATTTTAAGAAGGAGCTGAGCCAGCTATTCGGTCCCAAAAACAAGGACTGGGAGCTGATCGATGTCCCAGCCATGAATTTTTGATGGTTGACGGCAAAGGTGATCCAAACACCGCGCAGGACTATAGCGATGCTGTTGCTGCGCTGTATGGCGTCGCGTACACCATCAAATTCATGAGCAGGAAGCGGCTGGCCAGAGACTACGGTGTTCCACCGCTTGAGGGGCTGTGGAGTGCTGAGGACCCTGCCGCCTTCGAGAATGCCCGAAAGTCTGAGTACCAGTGGACGATGATGATCATGCAGCCAGAGTGGATCGCAGACGCCATGCCGAACCGGCCGGCCAAGACCATCCGCACATGGTCTCGGAGGCTGTTGCTGCCACAGCGGCCAAGAAAGAGCTACCGGCGTTGTCGAAGGTTCGCTTTGAGCGGTATCACGAAGGTCGATCGCTGCAACTTTTGCACACGGGATCGTACGATGACGAGGCGCCAAAACTCAAATACCTTCATTACGAATATATGCCGCAACATAACTTGACATTCAACGGTCGTCATCATGAGATCTATCTCGGCGATCCGCGAAAGACCGCACCGGAAAAACTCAAGACGATCTTGCGGCAACCGGTGGGGGGCTGTAAATGCCGGGTCAGCTCGGGCCGAGGCCAAGTGCGGTAAGGAGCACCAGGACAAGGGTGCTAACCGCGAAGAGCCCGTGAATGACGACCGGCGGACGTGGGATGTGCTGTTCGGCCAGGTCAACGCCCGCACCGGACCGTACGGCGCCGGGAGTGGCGCTAGCCGTCGCGGCAGCCATCGCGGCTCTGCCGTCCTTCGCCCACTGCCTGGCCATGACTAGGCCGATGCTGGCAACCACGACAAGGTCGGCAACTGCGATCCAGGCCAGCGCCGTGTTGCCAGTGACCAGATAGATGATCCACACGATCAGCCCAGCGGCTGCCAGTCCGAAATGGGTGAACACGCGGGCTGGCGGAAGGTGAGTCCCGGCTCCCTCTACCTTGCGCAGCCCGCCTCGAGTAGCCCAGCGGACCAGCATGAAGAATCCGAACCCGGCGGTGATAATCCAGGTGACAAGCGCAGCGATCGACATCTGACAGTCCTCTTTCGGTCAAGCTGACCTCTATCGGATACTGAAGTCGACGTTAGACCCTCGATTGTCTATCGTCAAGATATCTGTCCGTAATGGAAGGTGCGACGTGGTGAGCTTCGACCGGAACGTGACAGGCATCGGCACGCTCGCGGACCCGGTACGCCGCCAGCTGTACCAGTTCGTGTGCTCCCGGGCTGAACCCGTGACCCGTGACCAGGCGGCGCAGGCGGTTGGCGTAGCTCGTCACAAGGCGAAGTTCCATCTCGATCGCCTGGAGGCGGCAGGGTTGCTGGAAGCCGACTATGTCCGGCTGACCGGACGCACCGGGCCCGGTGCGGGGCGTCCCGCCAAACGCTACCGCCGAGGAAGTGTCGAGTTCGCGGTTACGCTTCCGGCCCGAGACTACCAACTCGCCGGCCACATCATGGCCGACGCAATCGCCGACTCGGCGCGTACCGGCACGCCAATTTTTGTCGCCATCAACAACGTCGCAGCCGCCCACGGAGCAGCGATCGGCGCCGCAACCGAGCGGCCGACTGCCGCAGATGAGGCACGCGACCTCGCCGTCCGCATCCTTACTGAGCACGGCTACGAGCCGCGCCGCAGTAATCACTTTGTGGTCATGGCTAACTGTCCGTTCCACGCTCTTGCAGCCGGCCATACCGAGCTGGTCTGTCGGCTGAACTACTCCCTGCTCTCCGGGTTCGTTAACTCCGTCGCACCTGATCTGCTCGATGCCCGTCTGGAACCGGGTGAGAACCGCTGCCGCGTCACCCTAAGGGCGCGGCCTTAGCTCCGCTGATCGTCGAGGAAATCGAGAGTGACTGCGGCGAAGAGTGGCGAGACAGCTAGGTTGTAGTGGGTCAGGCCCGGCAAGATCGCAAGGGCGTGCCCACCTTTTGGCCGGCCCTCGCCCATCCAGCCGCCATCCCGGAGGCCGCCGTCAAGCAGCTTGAACATCTCGACGTAGTGGCTAGGCGGTGCCATGTCGGCGTCGGCTGCCACTAAGAGTGTCGGTACCTGGAGGCCGCGAATCTCTTCGCTGTAGTCGAAGTCGTGGGCCATTGACTCGCCAATCTTGTCCAGCAGCCGCGGGAAGTCCTCCGGGCGCGGCGCGACCCGCTGGTAGAGCTCGTACATCGGCGTGCCTTTCAAGGACTCAGCGGCGCCCGCGTTCACTTGAGCCTGCTGGGCGAGCATCTCGGGCGGAATCGCCTGGCGCCAGGCGTGCGCTGATGCGGCGACGAGCCGACGTACCTTCTCCGGGTACTTCACTGCTGTAAGGAGTGCGACCCCGCCGCCGAGTGAATAGCCGACAAGGTCCGGCTTTTCCAGCCCAAGGTGGTCGATGAGCGCGGCGATGTCGTCGGCCATAAGCCGGATGTCGATCGGTCGATCAATGTCGGCGGTGCGGCCGTGGCCTTGCAGATCCACGGCGATGACCTGGTGATGTTCTGCGAGCGTGGGAAGAATCGGCCCGAACATCTCGCCCGAACCGAGCCCGCCGTGCAGCAAGATCAGCGGCCGTCCGGTTCCGAACGTCTCGAGGTAGAGATTGAGGCCATTGACCTCGGCGTACTGACCGGCACCCTTGATGTCGGTTGTCCAATCGGTCGTCGTCACAATGTGCTCCTCAGTTGATAGCCGGTTATGTGTGCTGCAGATGAGACTCGCCACTGCGCCTGAATTCATCGGGTGACAACGGCCTAGCTATATCCTGAGCAACATGGCCGGGGATGATCAACGGTCCCGGTGGCTTGCTTCGGATGAAGATCGAGATGAAGCGCTCCGAGCGCTCCGGGAGGCTCTGGTCGACGGCCGGCTGACGACTGAGCAGCACAGCGAGCGCGTATCGCAGGTCTTGGCGGCGCGCTATGTGGCTGAGCTGGAGGAGCTCACCGCTGACGTTCCTCCTGCAGATCGGCTCCCTGCCCCCAAAGCCGAAGGCGCCCTCGTCCAGGCCGGCAAGCAGCGGACCCGTGGAGTCTTGCGCAGCGTTTCACTGCGACCACGGGGTGAGGTGCCGCAGCAGTTACGATCTGGGGCCCTAGGCGGGAACGCCGAGATTGACCTGCGCGATGCGCTCATCCCGGCCGAGGGGCTGGACATCAGGATATGGGCGTACCTGGGCGAGGTCACAGTCGTGGTACCACCGAAAGTGCAGGTAGCGCTAGTGGCGACGCCTTTGCTTGGAAGAGTCGAGCAGTCAACAAGTAACGCTCCGGCCGGCACACCCACAGTTCGGATTCGCGCGCTGACTCTGTTCGGCGACATCAACGTACGGACCGAGAACCCGTCTCGCCCGGACGCCTCGGCGTAGCGGTTCGGCTACTCTCTGCCTGCTTCCTGCCGCGCGGCGTCGAGCTGCCGACGGGCGTCGGCCAGCGCGTTTACCGCGTCACGTTGCCGCGTCAGCGCCTCGGCGAGATGCCGCTGAGCGGTGACTTTGTCCCGGCGCGCTTCCATCCGTTTGGCGTCAAGCGTGCTCACCATGTCGTCGGCGGCCTCTACGGCCGCTTCGGCGTCTGCGAGGTCGAACTCGGATTGCCAGTGCGCAGCCTCAGCGAGGGCAAGGTTCTCCTCGGCGCGACGCAGGTTGCGAACTGCTTCGCTCGCCTCGTCAGGTGCTGGACGTTCATCGTCGGCTGCAGCCGACATACGGTCGGTCACCACGACAAGCTCGACGGCTCTGCGATTGGCCACCGTACGCCGCCGGGCCGCCAACTCATCCTCAACCGGAGCGCTCTCGCTCTCAGCAGATGTCGTGGCCAGTACCTCAACAGGCCGCAGTTCTGCAGCCGAGGAGATCTGTGTGGCCCGGAATCGTGGCCGCGGCCCGAAGCCGCTGTGCGAAAGCGGTCGCACCAGATGGCCATTGCGAATGGTCAACGCACCGGCGAGGTCGACAAGCGCGGCCTGCAGCGTCGCTTCGACCTCCGACAGCACGGTAGGAGTCAGCCGTATGCCCGCCGCAGCGGCGTGGTCCTCCGCCCGATCCAGCAGTTCGTTGATCAACCTCCGGCGCTGCTCGGCGAGGTTACGCAACTCTGCACCGGCCAGCCCCGTCTGGGCATCGCGCAACTGGCGACCCAGAGCCGATAGCCGCTGCATTGCCGCGGTGTCGCTGGCCAAGACGTTCACCAGCCAGGCGCTGCGCGTGGGGCGGCGAAGTTGCTGCAGGTGTTCGGCGACCTCGCGGTTGCCGGCAGCCCTGGCCCGCCGCACCAACTCGTTCCGGGCGGCAACGAAATCAGTTGGGGGGAGTAAGTAGAGCCCACGGACGATCTCGTCCAGCCCGCCCCCGGTCATCTGCACAGTCATCCGGGTGCCAATCTAACGTGGCCGATGGCGCCTGGCGCAAACCGGGCTCAGGATGCCAGCGCGAGGTCCGCATCCTCCTCGGCCGCGCAGCAGCCGCCGAGCACCGTAGCGCAGTCGATGATCAACGGGTGCCGCAGTAGATCTGGGAGCTCGCAGGCGGCATCGGTGCAGTCCACGGTGCGGTCACTGTGCACGACCAATGTGCCGTGGCAGTGATCGATCTCCAGACCGCAGTCCTGACAACTGCTCATGTCCTTGTGGTATCAGGCGGGACCGTCAGAACTCGGTATTGCCTCGGCGTGTTGCGGAAACCTGAGTTAACTCAGCTTGCGGCCGCCTCACACACTCTGCAACCTGTGTGAAGCGTCAGCAAACTGAGTTAACCCAGGTTTCTGCCAGGGAGAGCGGTATGTGCCCTAAGCCTGTCGAAGGGCACCGGCTCCTGCGCTTCGACAAGCGCCGTCCTGAGCCTGTCGAAGGGCTCAGCGCGCATAGAGGGAGCGGGCCTGGCGTTCGCCGATGTCAGCCCCGCTTCTTAGGTGTGCCAGCGCCGCGTCCGGTCTGGGCCGCCTTCTTGCCCTTCTTCTTCGCCTCGGTCTGGACCGCGTCGGTGCTTGGGGCAGCGCGTCGTCGCTCACCGTTTCCGGTTGACCGGCGTTGCTTGGCGGCTTCAATGCTGGCTCGCAGGGCGCTCAACAGGTCGGGCGGTGCCGCGCCTGGTGCCGCGCCCTCGGTCAAGGTGCCGGTCGCCTTGGCATCAACCAGGGCGCTCAGGGTCTCCCGATGCACGTCGCGGTACCGGCCTGGATCCAGTGCCTCATCTGACAGCGAGTTGATCAGGGCCTCGGCCATAGCCAGTTCTTGGGTCGGCGTCGACCAATCGTCTTCTTGTTCCATGAAGGGGAACCGGGGCTCCCGGACCTCGTCGGGCCACAGCATGGTCGCCAGGACCAGCACATCACCATGCACCCGCAGCAACGCGACGATCTCGCGGTTGCGGAGCGTGACCTTTGCGACAGCTACTCGGCCTTGCTTGCGGAGCGCGTCGCGCAGCAGCCGGTACGCCTTTGCGCCCTGCGGCTCGGGTTCCACGTAGTAGCTCCGGTCGAGGTAGATCGGGTCGACGGCTGCAATAGGCAGGAACGAGACGACCTCGATGGAGCGCTTCGTCTTAGCCGGGAGCATGGCGAGATCGACCTCGCTGAGCATGACGATTTCTCCGGTTGCTGACTCATAGCCCCGGCCGATCTCCTCGTACGGCACTTCGGCCCCGTCGATTGAGCAGACCCGCTTGTACTGCACCCGCCCGCCATCTTTGACGTGAACCTGGTGGGACGGAACGTTCTTGCTCTCAGTGGCTACATACAACCGAACCGGGATCGTCACCAGGCCGAAGGAAATTGTGCCTTTCCATACAATCCGCATCTCGAATCCCTCCGACCACGTAAGTCACCTTGGACACCAACCATCACCCCCGTACCTACATTGTGGCCGTGGCCTGCGAATATGTGCCAGCCAGGGGTGGTCAACACAGGGTCGCGGAGTTACCTGACCGCGACTCCCTCGTGGTGGGCACCCCGCTGGTGCATCTCGGCTTCGGCCCTGGCGGCGGCGGCGCTGCGGCGTAGCAGTTCCTCCGTCTGACCTGCGGTGCGCTGAGGGTGGTCGTTCCATCGGGTGAGGTCTTGCACGTGCTGCGTACGCACTTCCGGTGCAGGGGTCCGGCGGATCAGTTCTGGCGGGGTCTTGAAGAGGGTGTGCCAAGTGAGATCCAGGGCACGTTGCACGGACTGTGCTCGGACGCGCGGCAGGCCACCACCGGCCTGGACGATTGCGCCAACCAGGCAGGCGCCCACCACGGGACGGCCCGTCATTTGATTGGCGTTGTACGCGTTCACCGGCCGGGCGCGTCCGTCATCATCGCGGTATGCGAACCAGTTGTCTTGCAACCAGTTGGCGCGTACCAGATCTGCGGCTTCAGTGAGGATGCAGGCGATTTGATCAAGCTCAGCGAGCCGTGCGCTGGTCTGATCGCGGAGCCGGAGTTGCCGTGCGTTACGACGCCTGGCACGCCAGCCGATGTGAGGCTCGATGAGGTCAGTGCCCGCAACCTCGGGCGCGTGTGCGGTAGCGGCTGCCATTGGCTAACTCTAGTTCAGGTGCTTATCGAAGAAATCGACTGTGCGCTCGATCGAGCGCTGCCATTGGCCGTCGAAAGTGTGGCCCTCCCCGCGGTATTTCACGAACGTGACGTCTTTGCCCTCCGCCTTGAGCGCCTTAACCGTCGCCTCTGACCAACGCATCGGACAAGTGTTGTCTTGAGTGCCGTGATGTACCAGCAGCGGCTCGGTGACCCGATCGAAGTAGGGCCGCGACGAAGCCGCGCGCCAGAATTCGGGCGAGTCGTCCGGCAACCCGTAGGTTCGCTCAATCCGTCGGTTGGTCCTTGCTCGATCTTCGGATGGTCGATAGAACTGCTTCCAGTTATCAGCCGCCAGTGAGCTCACGGAGGCATAGATAACGGCCGCATCGACCAGGCCCGGCTGCACAACGAGTGCGGTTAGCGTGACGCCGCCTCCCATTGAGCGGCCGAGCCAGCCGACCCGATCTTTGTCCAGGAACGGCAACTTCGAGGATTTGACCGCCTTCACCGCGTTGATCGTGTCCACCACGTATGGCAACCGGAGTTCGTAATCGGTGTTCTTGTCGTCGTCAGACGACGCATGACCGCGATAGTCGGTGTGTAATACCACATAACCGTGCCGCGCTAGGTAATCGTGTTCCCGCCGCATGCCTTGGCCAGGTGAGTAGATGTCGGGATCGATGTAGCCGTGGTTAAGTACCAGGACCGGAAACGGACCTTTGCCGTCGGGAACGTTCATCACGCCTGAGATCTTGAGCCCGTCACCCCGATAGGTAACGATGTAACGCTTGTACGCACGGTAGTCCGCAAGCAGCCGGCCGATCTTGAGGTCGCGACCGTCGTACCTCTTGTTGATCAACGCCTGCACCGAGATCGGATGCGGCTTGGGCGTGTTTGTCGCCTTGGGCTGCGGAATAGTGCTGGGTCGAGCCGCCGTCGCGGATGGTGTTGCCGCTGACGCCGCCGGTTGGCTGGGTGATGAGGCCTCCGGCCTCGATGTGGTGGCCGGCTCGGCGGACGTGCAGGCCACCAGTAACAGGCTGGCTGGCAATACCCAGAGCGCCTTCACACCAGCCAGTATTGCCGCTAGGGGATTCGGTGCTTTCTATGCGCTGCAGCGGTTCAAGTTCGGCTTGGCCCTGGCGAACCAGTTGCCAAAGAGAAAGTGGAAGATCTTCCTCACCGCAAGTCAGATCCAGAGGCTGACTGTTGTCAGGTCGCCCGCCTCGAGGTTCTCCGACACCCGCACCGACTTCTTGATCGGCAACAGATAAGTTTCTCGGGTCTTGTCGGGGAATAGTGAGGTCGTCCACCTCGTCGATTGGACCGCGACCTCCACCTTGATTGAGCCGAAGCCGGCGGCTTGCGCGCCGAACTTAGCGCGGATGTCATCAGCCAGATCTGGCGGCAGACTGACGAAGTACCAGCCGCCCGGACCGTCGTATCGCCAGAGTTCGGCGCTAAAGACGTACATGATCAACCACCACAGTATCGAACGGGGTCAGCTCGAGGGATCAGTCCGAGGCGGTGATTAGTCCACTGCGATAGGCGAAGACCACGGCCTGGGCGCGGTCTCGCGCGTTGATTTTGGCGAGTACTCGCTTGACGTGGGTCTTGGCCGTGGAATCGGCGATTACGAGGAGTTTGGCGATCTCAGCATTGGAGCGGCCCTGCCCGACCAACAACAAGACCTGCCGTTCCCGGGGAGTGAGAAGCGCGAGCGTCCGCTGAGCACTTGGGTCTGCGACCCGGTCCGGCGCACCTCCATTCGCTATGCCGATGTAACGCTCGATCAGGTCTCGGGTGACCGCAGGGTCGAGCAGGGCCTCACCGGCGGCGACCGTGCGGATTGCGTCGAGCAACCTCTCGGGTGAGGCTCGTTTGAGCAGGAAGCCACTCGCTCCCGCTCGAAGCGCGCCCCAGACGTACTCGTCGTGCTGGAACGTAGTCAAGATCAAGATCTTGGTCTGCGGCTGTGTGGTGGTAAGCCGTCGGGTGGCCTCGATCCCATCGATACCTGGCATTCTGACATCCATCAAGATCACGTCGGGTGCGAGCCGCTGCGCCAGTTCGACCGCCTGGAGGCCATCAGCGGCTTCGGCGACCAAGATCAGATCAGATGCGGTGCTGATCACGACCGCCAGGCCTGCGCAGAGTAAGGCGTCGTCGTCGGCCAGCAGCACGCGGATAGTCATGGCAACGGCAGGACGCTCGCAGGCCGAAGCCGCCTCGCTCACCTCCGCCGTACTCCAGCGAGCCTCCTCGTATCGATACCCGCTCCTTGATACCGAGCAGACCGCGGCCAGCCGGATTCGCTTCATGGATACCCGGACCGGTGTCGCGGACGTCAATGATCACTGAGCGTCCGTTGCCCTGAACACTGACGGCAACTGAACACGGCGCTGCGTGCTTCAGCGCGTTGGTCAGCGCCTCCTGGACAATTCGGTAGATGGGGATGTCCAGGGTGGGAGGCACGACGAGCGCTGGGTCGACGGTCAGCGTGACATCGATCCCCGAGTCAGCGAACCGCTCCACCAGGTCGGGGAGTTGGGCCACTCCTAGGGCCACTGGCGATTCAGCTGCGCTGAGGCCGAGGCCGTCTGCGTCAGCTCGCAAGGACGCCAGCACGTGGTCAAGGTCGGTCAGAGTTTCCCGACCCGTCTGCTCCATAGTCTGCAGCAGCTCACGGGTCTTGGTCGGGTCCTTGTCGAGCATTAAGCGGGCGGCACCGGCCTGGACGGTGAGGAGGTTCACTGTATGCCCGATTAGGTCGTGCAGTTCCCGGGACATCCGAGCGCGCTCCTCTGCCACGACCTGCCGCGCTACCGCCTGCCGCGCGTGCTCTTGCTCCTCACGGCGCCGCGCGAAGCTGTAGCCCACCACCCACATCGCCAACCAGGACACCAGCGCCGCGATCACTTGAACCGGATCGGAGCGTGAGAAGCCAGGCGTACCGGCGAAGTAGAGGAGGACGCCGACTGCGATCACCAGTGCACCCCAGCTCGCCCGGGTGCGCGTGGCGTACAGACCCACGGAGTAGGCGGTTATCAGGGTGGGAAGGGGGGACAGGGTGGTAGCGACATGCAGGAAGGATTCGAGGCTAAGGCTGTGGTACCCACCAGCACTGCCACCAGAGGCGCCTTCCGACGGATCAACAGGCTTGCGGCCAGGACAAGGGTGAGAAGGGCCGCAATCACCACACTCGCACCGCCCGGAAGCGGCGTACGGACCCATTCGATCACCGTTGCAGCGACAAAGATGATCGCCAGGCTCGCGTCGATCACGAACGCCGGCAGTGTTCTGATGCGAGTGAACCTTCGTGCTAGTCACGCATCGCACGGTCGCCCTGGTCTGTGCGCGGTCGGGGAGTTCCGACGATGCCATTAGAACAGCACTATCGGGAGTGTCAGCACTAGACAAGAGACCTTTGCCGTCGCGATGGCCGGCGGGTTAACCACGCCGCCAGCAGCAGGCTCGGCATCCAGTCCAGCCAGGCAATGGCCCGGTACGCCTCCTCGAACGAGAATCCGACCAACCCGGCGTCGCTAAGGATGCTGTAGGTCAAAGACATCAGCCGAAGCATGACCCCTGCGAACATGATCGAGAAGCTGAGAATCATCCACCGCCGGTGATCACCGATGCGACGGGCCAGGATCATGCGCAAGGCAGTCCAGGTCGTGAAGAGGATGGCCAGTGATTGGGTGGTGAAGCCAGCACGTGCCATAGGGCCGCCGTAGGCAGTTGTGGCAAGGATCAAGCCGGACAGGCCAACCCCGGTCGCGGCCGCAATGTAGACGACGCCCAGCGCACGATGGACCATAAGGAATCGGCGCCGCAGCCGGCGGACGAACTGGAACGGTCCGATAGTGATTGCCAGCATGCCGCTCAGCACGTGGACCCCGAGCACAAACTCGCGGCGGACGTATGTCTCCCGCTGCTCGGGGAAGTAGCTGGACGGGTCGAAGGCGAGGTAGTGCCACACAAAGGGCAGCACGGTCAGCGTGAGAACCGTCATCACCACCCAGCCAGGTCGGGACAACACACGGACAAGGCGTCGGCGCCTGCTATTCCGGATGGTGGGGGAGCGGTCCCGGTTGAGCTGAAGGGTAGTCATGTCCGTGCTCGTGAGTCCTGCCGTCGATCTCGCAGATTTGACGCTAGGTTCCGCAGACCGACCTGGCGTCACCCCAAGGTGGTCAGTTGACGTACCCCAGAGGAGGTACGAATGGTTTTGCCTATGGGCTCGCGCGACGACGAGCAAGGAGCCAAATTTCCGACCAATGACGGCTTTCGCACCTGGATATCGCTGGCCACATACCAAGCACTCTGGGTCAACCAAGTTGCTTGTGCGTACGGTGCGCGCTGCAGCGCCTCGATGCCCACCTGGTCAAGTAGTCGCTGTAGGACGGAGCGGCGGGGTAGTTCGACTCGGCGACCTGCCGCCTCCCTGGGTTCCCATCACAGATGGCGCCGATCTCGATGTTGGGGATCATCCCGTCGGGGATCAGTTCGGCGCACGCGGACCCCTGCACGCCCAAGCCCACGATGCCGAGCCTCGGCTTCTTGATCATCGACTAGATCTCCTCCTGTTCCGTTTCGGCCCCGGCGGGATCAAGGCCGACTGCGTTCATGATCAGCTCCTGCCGTGACGGTAGCAATAGATGGAAGAATCGGAGCATTTCCGCTGACGCGTCAGGGCCCTGCCCGTCGGTGTATGACCCCACCGGACTGCCGCCCGACCACGCGTGCGATCCGCCATGAACGCTCCACTGCTCGGCGACCACATTGTCGTCCGAGTCTCGGTACACAGTTCGGCTGTGGCGGTGGCCGAGACCGTCTCCACCAAGGATCGTCCTAGGCTCCCGCGGGCTCGCGTCGCTGCCGGTTCCTGCGACCGCAGCGAGGCGGGAGGCAATGAGCCTGTCGGCGTTGACGGGCGCGACGATGTTGTCGCCGTCGCCGTGGAAGACGATGAGCGGCATGTTGATGGTGCGACCGGCTGACCCACCGTTCTGCATCGCCGCGAACGCCGATGGAACGTCGTGTGCGGCCCCACAAGCGAGCCCGCTATGCACGCCTACTGCGGCGTACAGGTCTGGATAGGTGGCGGCCATGACTGCGGCCATGGCTCCGCCGGAAGAGAATCCGGCGACGTACACCCGCGCCGGGTCAACGGCGTAGTCGCTCATGATCTGGCGGGTGATCCCGGCGAGAATTGCCGGCTCACCGGCATCACGTCGCTGGTCCTCTGGCCGGAACCAGTTCCAGTACCTACCGATGTTCTCTGCGCTTGACTGCTCGGGGTAGGCGACGATGAACGTTTGCCGTTCAGCCAGGTCATTCATCCGGGTACCAGCCGCGAAGTCGGTAGCGTCCTGGGTGCCGCCGTGAAGCATCACGAGGAGCGGGACCGGCTGACCGGCGTAGCTGGTGGGAATGTAGAGGTCGTAGGTTCGGGAACCGGCGGGGCTGACGTATATCAGGTGGCGTATCTCGCCACCGGGCGCGCTGGCAGCAGCTGCCGCGGCGCCCGAGCCGGCGGGCGGCACCAAGGGAGTGTGACCGGGCAGTTGCGCCGGCAGCCGCAATTGCAGGTTGTCGAGTAGGCCGGCGGCAGCGGGCGGAAGAGTCGTGCGGAGACTTCGCTGGAGCAGGCGGGTCGCCTCTGACAGCCGCCCGCTGCGGGTGAGTCGCAGTGCCTCGGCCATCGTGGCATTCCTAGCCTCGTTCATGATCAAGTCCTCCTGTCCCGTGAATCTCGACGCGCCGCGTCGGCCGCATCCGGCCCGCTGCTTGCCGTGGCTCACATCGTTCTGGGCGCGAGCGCTTCCTTGACCGCCCGTGGCGCGCGAAAGGCCCCGAGAACCTCCACGTAGGCGATCGTTGCCAGCGCGAGCTCGGGTGAGACGTCATCGTCGATCGTCGCCAGCCCCAGCACGCGCAGTTCGACCATGCGACCGGCCGCGCGAAGTTCTTCGAGGTCGCGCCTGCTGTAGTGCTGGGTGCCGAGGGTGAGCGTTCGCCGTGTCACGGTTTGGTCGACCGCACCTGACCTCGTCTCGAGCTGGCGTCGGATCGCGGTGCGGATGAAGTCCGTACGGTTGGCGTAGAAGCCTTCGTTTACGAGCAGGTCGATTTGGCCTAGATCAACTAGGCCGATGTTGATCGTGATCTTCTCGGTCTTCTCTATCTCGGCCAAATCTCGACCTTCCTGTCACCATCTGATTCCCATCCTTACATCATCCAGTGGGATGGTGCAACGCCTGCATGACATGGCGGGCCAGGAGTCCCTATATCTAAATGCCTCTCGCACTGGGGTGGCCTCCGCAGAAGGTGCCAGGGGTGACAGTCAGCCATGGACCTTCCGGTGAAGTCGGAAGTAGTGTCGTATCAAAGGGGTTGCGCGAAGCCTGCGTCGAAGGGTGGGGAGGACGGGCTAGGCACCCGTAGTCGGCTGGGGCCGGCATGGTTCGGCCATCACGCACAGGAGGTACGGGCATGGTCAACCGTCCAATGCTGTGGGCCGCAGAGAGTCCACGTCTGCAACGCGCGATCCACGACAGCAAGTTGTTCCAGCCGATAGTGCACCGCTTCATCGCCGGGGATGAGCTGGAGGACGCACTAGCGGTCGCAAAGGAACTGAACGCCCATGGCATCGGCGGTATCTCGGATCTGCTCGGTGAAGGTGTTGCGGATCTTGCCGGTGCAAACGAGGCGCGCAGGGAGTACCTGGAGGCGATTTCGGCGATCGCGGAGCAGCAGCTTGACGCATCGGTGTCGCTGAAGCTGTCGCAGCTCGGGTTGGTGATCGACCCCGACGTGTGTGCTGAGAATCTGGCGATGATCTTGGACCGGGCCAGTGAGCTCGGGGTTCCCGCTGAGGTTGACATGGAGCAGAGCGAGCTTGTGGACGCCACGTTGAAGGTCTTCCGGGAGGCCGCCGACAAACACCCCCAGACTCGTCTGGCCATCCAGGCCAACCTGCGCCGTACGCCGACCGACCTAGACGCGATGGCTGCGATCAAACCCCGGATCCGCTTGGTCAAGGGCGCCTACGCGGAGCCGCTCGACAAGGCCTTGCAGTCAAAGAAAGAGGTCACCGCGCAGTTCATGCACCTGACGGACTGGCTGTTCGAACACGGCAGCCTCCCGGCGTTCGGCACCCACGACAGCGGCTGCATCGAGCACGCCGAGCAGGTGGCGGCACGAGCAGGTTTTGGTAAGCAGGACTTCGAGATCCAGATGCTGTACGGCGTGCGGCGCGACCTGCAGGAGAGCCTGGCCAAGGAGGGCTACCGGGTACGGGTGTACATCCCGTACGGCTCGGCCTGGTACCCCTATCTGATGCGGCGGATGGCAGAGAAGCCCACAAACCTGCTGTTCTTCCTGCGCTCGCTCATTGGTAAGTGAAACCCCATTCTCGACAGCAGCCTCAAAGGAGACGGCATGGATGCTGTGACGAACGTCCCGCAGCCGGTGAACGAACCAGTACACGATTACGCCCCGGCCAGTCCGGAAAGACAAGCGCTCATCTCCCGGCTTGAGGAGATGTCGGCCGAGCACGTCGAGTTGACATTGACGATAAACGGCGAACATCGAATGGGTGGAGGCGAGCCCATCGATGTCGTCCAGCCGCACAACCACAAGGCACAGCTGGGCACGATGCGAGATGCCACAGCTGATGACGTTCGGCAGGCCGTCGACGCCGCGAAGACCGCCGCGCCGGCGTGGCAGCACATGTCGTTCGACGACCGGGCCGCGATTCTCCTGAAGGCGGCCGACCTGCTGGCCGGTCCGTGGCGTACCACGCTGAACGCCGCGACAATGCTGGGCCAGAGCAAGACCTGCTACCAGGCCGAGATCGACACGCCTTGTGAGCTCGCGGACTTTTGGCGTTTCAACGTCCACTTCGCCCGGCAGCTCATTGAGGAGCAACCGATCAGCGTCAGCGGGGTGTGGAACCGCCTGGACCACCGCCCGTTGGAGGGCTTCGTGCTCGCCATCACGCCGTTCAACTTCACCGCGATCGCCGGCAACCTCTCAACTGCTCCGGCGCTAATGGGCAACACCGTGGTGTGGAAGCCGGCGGTGACACAGCAGCTGGCTGCTCACTACACGATGCAGCTGCTTGAGGACGCCGGGCTGCCACCCGGCGTGATCAACATGGTCACCGGTACCGGGCAGGCGGTCAGCGAAGTCGCCGTGCCAGATCCCGACCTCGCTGGCATCCACTTCACCGGATCCACTGCGACCTTTGGGAAGCTGTGGGATGCGGTCGCTGGGAACCTGCGTGCCTACCGGGCCTACCCGCGCCTGGTCGGCGAGACCGGCGGCAAAGACTTCGTTGTGGCACACCCGTCGGCCGATCTGGACATCCTTCGCACCGCCCTGGTGCGGGGTGCCTTCGAGTACCAAGGTCAGAAGTGCTCGGCCGCCTCCCGCGCCTACGTGCCCCGGTCGTTGTGGAACAGGATGCGCGACGACCTGGTCAGCGAGGTCGACGACCTGGCAATGGGTGACGTAGCCGATTTCCACAATTTCATGGGCGCCGTCATCGACAACCGGTCGTTCGCGAAGCTGAGCGCTGTCATTGACCGGGTGCGCGGCGAGGAGGGGGTCGAGATCGTGGCCGGCGGCGAAGCGGACGATTCTGTTGGCTACTTCGTACGTCCCACCATCGTGGTGGCCGACAACCCCGATCACGAGGTGTTTACCACCGAGTACTTCGGCCCGATCCTAGGCGTCTTCGTCTACGACGACACCGACTACGGCACGGTGCTACGGGAGTCGGCTGCCGTGGGACCGTACGGCCTGACCGGCTCGATCATCGCCCAGGACCGTGCCGTCATCGCCGAGGCGCTGGATGTGCTCCGGTTTGCTGCCGGCAACTTCTACATCAACGACAAGCCGACCGGCGCCGTCGTGGGCCAGCAGCCGTTCGGTGGTGCCCGCGGCAGCGGGACCAACGATAAGGCCGGATCGATCCTGAACCTGCAGCGCTGGGTCTCGCCGCGCACGATCAAGGAGACCTTCGTCCCGGCGACGGACTACCGCTACCCGTTCATGGAGTGACGGCAAATCCGGGCGTGAGCGTCGGTAATCGCGCGCCGCGTGCTGAGGAGGAACGAGCAGACGCGCTTTTCGTCTGCGAGTGACGACGAAATAGGCGGATTTCATGCGCGATGCGCGAACGCCCGAAGAAAGGGACTGCATGTCCGATCTTGAGACTCCGGATGTGTCGAGAACTCCGAAGCTACATGCCTATGCCAGCATGTGGCGGCTGCGCGGTGACGCCTGGGCATCGCTTGCCGACGTCACCAAACGACTGGCCGATGACCGTACGCCCGACGAGTTGCGTCCTGCGCTGCAGAACGAGGCCAGAGAGCTGGTCCGGCTGCTCGACCCGCTGGAGACCTATTGGGCCTACCCCGGACGCAGCCGGCTGGAGCAGATCGCGCTGCTGTGCGACATCGAGGACTACGAGTCCGCGATGCGCAAGACCGACACGGTCACCCGAGTCATCTCCGGCAACATCGAGCAGGCAATCACCGCCGAGCCCGGCGAGGCTTCCGCGACAGCACTCCGAGGTGCCGCACCGGCCGGGAGGCCGGAGTTTCAGGTCCTGGTCGTGGACGATCTGCCCGAGGCTGACATCACGCGGCTTCGCGAGGAGCTGCGCAAGCTACGGCGAACCGAAGATCCCTTCAGCTATGAGCTGCTCTTCGTCCCGACGTTTGAGGACGCGCTCCTTGCGGTACTGCTGAACTCTGAGATCCAGGCCTGCGTCATCCGGCCCGGATTTGGGGTGGTCTCGCATTACCGTCTCGACGACCTGCGTCGCTTCATCGAAGACTTCGACCCGCAGGTCGTGCAACCGCTCCCCTCCGCGGACCGGATGCTTGAGCTGGGCAAGCAGATCGCCGAACGCCGACCAGAAATCGACCTGTATCTGGTGGCGCAGGTCTCGATTGAGCAGTTGGCCGGGGAGATGACACGGCGGTTCCAGCGGATCTTCCATCGCGACGACTTCCTGGAGATGCACCTGTCCATCCTGCGTGGGGTGACTGCTCGGCATCAGATGCCGTTCTTCACCGCACTGACCAGCTACAGCCGCCAGCCGACCGGCGTGTTCCACGCGCTGCCGATCTCGCGCGGCAAATCGGTGGTCAACTCGCCCTGGATCCGGCAGATGAGCGACTTCTACGGGCTCAACATGTTCCTCGCGGAGACCTCGGCGACCTCTGGTGGCCTGGACTCCCTGCTCGACCCGTCCGGGCCGATCAAGAAAGCGCAGGAACTGGCCGCTCGCGCCTTCGGCGCGGACCAGACCTTCTTCGTGACCAATGGGACATCGACGGCGAACAAGATCGTCGTCCAGTCAATCATCACCCCCGGCGACATAGTGCTGGTCGATCGGAACTGTCACAAATCACACCACTACGCGCTGATGCTCGGCGGTGCGCAGGTCACCTATCTGGACTCTTATCCGCTCGATGAGTACTCCATGTACGGCGCCGTCCCACTGGCCACCATCACCGGATGCCTGCGCGAATACCAGGCGGCCGGACGGCTGCACAAAGTCAAGATGCTGTCCCTCACCAACTGCACCTTCGACGGCATCGTCTACGACGTGGAACGGGTCATGAACCAGTGCCTGGCGATCAAGCCGGACCTGGTCTTCCTGTGGGACGAGGCCTGGTTCGCCTTCGCCGGCTTCCACCCGATCTACCGCCGGCGTACCGCCATGGCTGCGGCACGCAAGCTGCAGCGGCGCTACCGCAGCCCCGAATACGCCAGGGAGTACGCCGAAGCGCGCACAAGCCAAGATGACGGAACCTCCGCCATGCCCGATCCCGATCGGGTGCGGCTGCGCGTGTACGCCACGCAGTCCACGCACAAGACCCTGACTTCGCTGCGGCAGGGGTCAATGATCCATGTGCTCGACGAGGATTTCCAGTACCTGAACGAGGAGGCCTTCGACGAGGCCTACATGACCCACACCTCCACCTCGCCCAACTACCAGATCCTGGCATCCCTCGACGTCGGACGCGCCCAGGCCGAACTCGAGGGTTACCAACTCGTCCAGCGGCAAGCCGAGCTCGCAATGAACCTCATGGACGCCGTCGACAACCACCCGCGGATCGGCAAATACTTCAGCTTCCTCGGCACCCCGCAGATGATCCCCGCCCGCTACCGCCAATCGGGGATCGACCACCCGCTGCGCGGAGGCTTCTCCGAAATGGAGAAGGCCTGGAAGACCGACGAGTTCGTCCGTGACCCTTGCCGACTCACCCTGATGATCGGCCGCTCCGGCATCGACGGCGACACGTTCAAGCACAGCTATCTGATGGACAAGTACGGCATCCAGGTCAACAAGACCTCCCGCAACAGCGTGCTGTTCATGACCAACATCGGTACCACCCGCAGCTCGATCGCCTACCTCATCGAGGTGCTGCTGAGGATCACCGAGGACCTCGACGAGGAGCTAGCCCAGCTCGGCCCGCTGGGAAAAGCAGCGAGAAACCGACGGGTCGCCTCCCTCACCGGCAACCCGCCGCCGCTGCCGAACTTCACCAGGTTCGCCGACCGGTTCCGGCATGATGCCAAGAATCCCGACGGCAACCTGCGGGACGCGTACTTCCTGGCCTACGTCACAGGCGCCTGTGAATATCTTCCCGCCGACGAGTTGGCTGCTCGGGTCGCCGAGGGACGAGAAGTGGTGTCAGCGATGTTCGTTACGCCGTACCCACCAGGCTTCCCGATCCTCGTCCCCGGACAGGTCGTCACCAGCGACATCCTCGACTTCATGTCGCTCCTCGACACCCGCGAGATCCACGGGTACCTTCCCGAGTTCGGCTACCGGGTGTTCACCGAGGAGGTGCTGCAGGGCGCCGGGCACGATTAGTCGATAAGTGAGTCCAATCCTCGGCGGACGCCCGGGACGTCCCCGACCTTCCGGATGGCAAGAAGCGTGCCGCCCACGTACGGATCCGGGCTTTCCCCCGGATCATGGCGCATCACCAGCCGCTCCCCGGCCCCAGCGAAGACGATCTCTGTGCTCACCACGAAGCTGGGCAGCCGCACCGAATGGATCCGGCTGCCTGCCACCTCGGTGCCGCGCGCCTCCACCGGGCCATCCAACTGCGACAGCGGCACCGCGGACCGTGGGATGCGGACCTCGGCCAGGGTCTCGGCGAGTTCCCGCGAAGTGCCGCTCGGCACATCCGGCTTATCGGCGCTGGCATAATCGAGAATCTCCCAATGCTGCAGATGCTGGGCAGCCAGCCCAGCGGCCCGCTTCAAGATCGCGGCCATGATCGAGAAGTTGCCTGCCGCAACGACACCCACACCCCGATCGCGGGCGAGACGGTCGAGCTCGGAGTAGTCCCCGGCAGTGAGCCCGCTCGAGCCGACGACGACATGCACCCCCGCTCGCACCGCGGCCAACACGTTCTGCTTGGACTGCGCGGCGCTGGTGTAATCGAGGAGCACATCGACCTCCGCAGACTGCAACGCCTCCGACACCGAGGCGTAGATGGTCCCGTCGCTTCCAGACGCTGTCGCATCGGCCAGTGTCCGGCCGGCAGCGGACCGGGACACCCCACAGGTCAAGCTGAGGTCATGCGCCGCGTCGATCGCAGCCACGATCGGCGGCGCTGTCCAGCCGGTGACGCCAGCGAAGCAAACCCTGATCACGACTTGAACCCTAACGTTCGGCCTGGCGCAACCGTCAGGATGCCGAAATGGAGATCCGCGATGTCGTCGATTCGGATTGGGCCGCCATATGGGGATTCATGGAGCAGATCCTTGCCGCCGGCGACACCTGCTGCTGGCCGACCGACACCAGTGAAGCAGCCGCACGAACGTGGTGGATGGGCAAAACCCGGCGGTCGGGTGGGTACGCGGCGATGCAGTTCAACGCCGTCGTGGAGACCAATGAGCCCGCAGTTCGCCTGTGGGAGTCGCTCGGCTTCACGGTCCTCGCCACCGTGCCGGAAGCGTTCAGACATCCTGATCGGGGGCTGGTCGGCCTTCACATCATGCACAGGTTCCTGCGATAACCAACCCCGCAGCGTCCCGGCCATTCGAACACGTCGACTACGTCAGGCCTGGCTCGGCCTGGCGGCGCGGGTTCGACTCCCCAGACGGTACGCATGAGGCCGTATATCGCACGCACTTGACCTAGATCAGGCAGCACCACAAACCTTGCAGTATGTGGAGTCGGGACGATCTCGCTGGCGCGACGCCAGGCGAGTTGGCCGATCTCGCCGCGGCCAGCCTGCGCCTGCTCGCGCAAAGTGAGGATCCGGCCGCCTTCGGTTATCTGCTCGAACCGACTCGTTTAGGCGGCGAGTGTCTAGGGGTCGCCGTCCGCACCCTGGCACACGAAAGCTCCTGGTCACAAGTGGGCCAATACCGCGGGAACAACCCGACAGGCTGCGTGGGAACGATGGCGCAGCCGGTGACTACCTGCGGACGCTAGTGGCCATGGTCGATGACGCGGACTACGTTGTTCCTCTGATCTTCGACGAGGACGCCCCGCTCCCGCGGCGGGCCAACGTCGTGATCATCGGGGGTGGGGTCATGGGCACGAGCATCGCCTTCCACCTCGCAGAGGCCGGTGTCCGCGACATCGTCGTCATCGAGCGCGACACCTTGGGTTCGGGCTCGTCGGCCAAGCCGCTCGGCGGGGTGCGGGCAACCTTCTCCGACCCTGGCAACATCGTGCTTGGTCAGCGCAGCCTTGAGACCTTCGAGCGGTTCCACGAGGTATTCGGAACCGACATCGGGCTGCAACAAGTCGGATATCTGTTCCTTTGTCGCGATGGATCCGAACTGGCTGCGCTGGAGAACGCCACTAGTGTCCAGAACAGTCTCGGCTGCTCGGCGCGCATGGTGACTCCAGCTGAATCCGTAGTCATCAATCCGCTGCTTCGGCAAGGGGCGCTCCTCGGGGCTTCGTTCTCTCCGCGCGACGGCTTTGCCGAGCCGTTGAAAGTCGTCAAGGCTTACACCGAGGCTGCCACACAACTCGGGGTGGCTTTCTGCGAGCACACGGAGGTTTTGGACATTCAAAAGTCTGCGACAGCGGCACACGAGATACACACGAGTCGCGGGGTGATCACCGCGAACGCAGTGGTCATCGCAGCGGGCGCGTGGTCGGAGAAGATCGGCGAAATGGTCGGGGCGTACCTGCCGGTCGAACCGGTGAGGCGACAGATCGGCATCACCGAGCAGAGGGCAAAGCCGTTTCCAACCGTACCGTTCACACTCGACCTCTCCACGACGCTCTACTTCCACAACTATTGGAACGCGATGCTGCTCGGTATCTCGAATGCCGACGAGGAGCCAGGCTTCTGCCGGGAGTTCTCCTACCATTGGACAACGGCGTTCGACCGGGCCGCCGAGATCATCGCACCGTCCCTCGTGCACCTCCCACTGGTGGCCGGCTGGGCCGGCCTTTACGAGAACACCCCCGACCACAACGCGCTGATCGGTAAGGCAAACCACCTCGACGGGGTCTTCTATGCCACCGGCTTCTCAGGACACGGGTTCGTACAGGCTCCCGCCGTCGGTGAGCTGATGCGCGACCTGTATCTCGGGCGCGAGTCGTTCATAGACCCGATCCCGTTCAGCGCGGTGCGATTCGAGGGCGCCCAGCCGCCTGTCACAGAGATTCACATCATCTAGGACTTCACCAGGAGAACATCATGACGGATACATCCGCATTGGATCCGGCCGCGGCTGATCGTGCGTCACGACCCGGGCGACAGCCCGGATCCGCACGTGGGCGGCACGCTACTCGGAATGTGGAAAGTGGGCGAGGTGCCCGGCATACGCTGTGGATTGGGTTCGCTGCTGCTCGACCGCGCCCACCAATCCTCAGTGGTTCTGAGCCTCAGCGCCTCGGCCGAGTGCCAAATGATCAGGGCGCCTCGTTTGCATAGCCTTCCTCACGAACTCTGCGGATGAGCTCGGGATCCAACGGTCCCTCACCGACTGCGGCGTCGACCTCAACCTCAGCGCCCGCGATGTGCTCGTGCATCCAGGTATCGGCGGTTTTCTCCGCCTCTACGCCATGTTCGGTAAGATGCGCGTCCCCAATGACCCGCCGGCGCACGGCGTACGCGACGAGCACCACAGCCCAGGCGAGCAGGCTAAGGATCAGCTGGGAACGGGTCTCAGCGCCAACGCCCATGGCAATCAGGACCGCCACGATGGCAGCGGCTGTCAGTATGGTCAGCACCGGGTAGAACCACATCTTCACGACCAGCCGTTCCGGCGGAACCATGCGTCGCATCCGCAGCTGAGACAGGCAGATGAGCAGGTAGACGAACAAGATGATCGCGCCGGAAGAGTTAAGTAGGAAGAGGAAGACGCGGTCGGGCGAGACGGCTGCGGCGATGACACAAAGGAAACCCACCACAGTCGAGAAGAGGATCGCCCAGGCTGGCACGCCCTTCCGGTTGAGCGTGAGCAGCCGCTCCGGTGCTTCGTTGCGCGCCGCAAGCACGAACACCATGCGCGAGGCCGTGTAGAGCCCTGAGTTAAGGCAGGACAACACCGCTGTCAAAACGACGAAGTTCATGACCTCGGCAGCAAAGCCAACGCCCATTCGCTCGAGCGCGGCGACGTACGGCGACTCTCCAAGCTCGGCGGAGTTCCAGGGCAAGATCGTCGCGAGCAGGAAGATCGAGCCGACGAAGAACACAGTGACGCGCAGCACCACCGAGTTCGTCGCCCTGACGATCGCCTTCTCCGGCTCGTCCGATTCTGCTGCCGCGATGGTGGCGATCTCGGCTCCGACCATCGAAAAGATCACGACCACGATGCCGGAGAACAAGGCAGCTATCCCGTTCGGGAACAACCCACCATGTGCTGTGAGGTTAGAGAAGTCCATATCCTTGCCCGGCCACAGCCCAAGGACGAACAACGAGCCAAGGACGATGAAGAGCACGATGGTGACCACCTTTACCCCAGCAAACCAATACTCGAACTCCCCATAGGAGCGGACCGAGTAAAGGTTCGTGGCGGTCATCAGCAGCATCAAGATCAAGGAGAGCAACCACAGGGGCAGCGGGACCCAACGCTGCAAGATGCCGGCCCCCGCGACCGCCTCAAACCCCACGACGATCACCCAGAAGTACCAGTAGAGCCAGCCCACCGAGAAGCCAGCCCACCCGCCGAGTGACTGGCGAGCGTAGTCGGCGAAGGAGCCAGTGGCCGGATTCGCGGCGGCCATCTCCCCCAGCATCCGCATCACCATGACGATGAGTACACCGGTGATTGCATAGGTGAGGAATGCGGCCGGACCGACCTCAGCAATAACCGCGCCAGATCCGACGAAAAGCCCCGCCCCGATTACGCCCCCGATGGCGATCATGGCCAGGTGCCGCTGCCTGAGACCCTTCCCGAGTTGACCTTCCGAACCATGAGCCATTGCTACCTCCTGGCGGTGGCGACGTCATATGGGGTTGTGTGTAGGCGACACGCTACTCCGGAGAAACGGCTCCGCTCTATAGCGCTGCTGCCCATGTGTCGGTGGGAACCATGACGACCGGAACCGGTCGACGGACGGTAATCGGCCAGAACGGAAGTGCGCACATGAAGGAATACGAGTCCCGTTCGGTCTTACGAAAGCTCCCCGTTGACCACATCGAGGAGGTCGAGGAAGAGAGCCACGTAGGCCACCTCGCCAGGCAGCTCGGGCTCTGGCAGCTCACCGCGATCGGCGTCGGCGGCATCATCGGCGTCGGCATCTTTTCCCTCGCCGGGCTCGTGGCTCATGGTGACCAAGACAACTCCGGCGTGGGCCCCTCTGTGCTGATTGCCTTCCTCATCGCCGGCTTGGCTTCGGCGGCTGCTGCTTTGTCCTACGCCGAGTTCGCCGGAATGATCCCGAGAGCCGGTTCGGCGTACACGTACGGCTACGTTGCGCTCGGTGAGGTCGTCGGCTGGTTCATCGGCTGGGACCTCCTTCTGGAGTACATAGCCATCGTGGCCGTGGTCGCAATCGGCATCTCCGGCTATCTTGAGGCGTTCCTCAACGGCTTCGGGGTCGAGCTTCCGCTCGCGATAACCGCAAGCGCCGAGGACGGCGGGCTCATCAACATCCCCGCGCTCCTGATCTGCCTGCTCGTGACGTGGATCCTGGGTCGAGGCGCGAAGACGTTCGGCCGCTTCGAGCTGATTGTCGTCGCCATCAAGATCGCTCTCATCCTCTTCATCATCGGGTTGGGAGTCTTCTACATCAACACTGCCAACTACGACCCATTCATGCCGGCTGGCTTCGGCCCGGTGCTCACCGGCGCCGCGACCGTGTTCTTCGC
>JBKPAB010000150.1:0-18291 GCA_046726195.1 Actinomycetota bacterium | reverse complement strand
GCCCGTGCGCTTTGCCGTTGGCGCTGAAGGGAAACTTGGCCGTCTTGACGTCGTAGCCCTTGTCCTTTGCCTGCTGCTCGGAGTACCCGAACGAGCCGATCTGCGGTTGGCAATAGGTGGCCCGCGGAATCATGTCGTAGTCAATCGGCAGTGTCTCCGCACCTGCAATCGTCTCTGCAGCGACCACTCCCTGGGCTTCGGCCGTATGCGCCAGCAGCAACTTGCCGGTGCAGTCGCCGATGGCGTAAATGTGCGGCACGTTGGTTCGCATGTAGTCGTCGATCTCGACCGCACCGCGATCGTCGAGCTTGACTCCGGTGTTTTCCAGACCGTAGCCCTCCGTACGCGGGGCGAAACCAATCGCCTGCAGCACCTTGTCAGACTCCAGGATCCGGCCTTCGCCGCCTTTCGTGGGAGCCACCGTGACCTTCACCTTGTCGCCTGAGTCGTCGATCGCTTCCACCTTGGTACCGGTGAGCACCGCCACCCCGAGCTTCTTGTACGCCTTGGCCAGCTCGGCGGAGACCTCAGGCTCCTCCAGTGGCACAACACGATCAAGGAACTCCACGAGGGTGACCTGTACGCCGTAGTTGGCCATGATGTAGGCGAACTCGACCCCGATTGCGCCTGCCCCAGCGATGATGATCGACGCCGGAAGACTGTCGGTCATGATCTGCTCCTCGTAGGTGACCACGCGTTCGCTGAGCGACGTTCCGGGGAGCAGGCGCGTCGTCGCTCCGGCGGCAATGATCACATTGTCGAAGGTCACGGTCTCGGCGCCGTTCGGTCCCTCGACGCTGAAAGTGTGGTCGTCGGTGAAGGTGGCCCAGCCGTCGAACTCGGTGACCTTGTTCTTCTTCATCAAGAAATGCACGCCCTTGGCCATCCGATCAGCCGCGGTTCGGCTGCGTTTCCATGCCGCGCCGAAGTCAAACGTCACATCGCCACTGATGCCGAAGACATCAGCTTCGTGGTTGAAAATGTGGGCGATCTCTGCGTTCCGCAGCAGGGACTTTGTCGGGATGCAACCGACGTTGTTGCACACCCCGCCCCAGTACTTGAGCTCGATAATCGCAGTCTTCAGACCCAGTTGGCCGGCGCGGACAGCGGCGACATAGCCGCCCGGGCCGGCGCCCAGGATGACAACCTCAAAGTGCGCTGTCATGAGGTGATCCGAGGCTCAACATGGTGCTCGCTGCGCTGCCGTAATTTGGTCATGGGCCAACTTTAGGAGTCCCCCTTGGGCTGCGGCCGTTGGGCCTGCTAAGGTCGTGGCCCGTCACCGAACGATTATTTTCGGCATCCGATCTATCTCAATTACTCATCAGCTCGGTGAATTAACCAAAAAGTATCTCATATATGAGTTATCGTGCTCCGGGTGACTGCAAATGACTGAAACCTATCTGGACCGGATCGGCGGCTTGATCCGTGATGCCCGCAAGCACCGTGGCCTCACACAGACGCAGCTTGCCGACGTGTTGGGCACCAGCCAAAGCGCGGTGCATCGCATTGAAGCGGGCAATCAGAACCTCAGTCTTGAAATGGTGAACCGCATCGCCGAAGCCCTCGACTCGCCACTTATCTCTGTGGGTGGCGGCGGGCCGCAGCACCTGCGGGTTCAGGGCGGAGCCAATCTCACCGGCACCATCGAGGTGCGATCATCGAAGAACGCCTCCGTCGGGTTGCTGTGCGCGTCCCTGCTCAACCGCGGTCGCACCGTCATTCGCGGTATTGCCAAGATCGAAGAGGTCAACCGGATCGTCGAGGTGCTCACCAGTATTGGAGTCCGAGTCACCTGGTCCGCCGATGGCAATGATCTTGAGCTGGTACGGCCAGCTGAGCTCTCGCTGGATGATATGGATCTCGAGGCGGCGCGGCGTACCCGCTCGGTGATCATGTTCCTCGGTCCGCTGCTGCACTCCTACACCAGTTTCAAGCTGCCGTACGCCGGAGGGTGCGATATCGGGAGGCGCACCATCGAACCGCACCTGCAGGTGCTGCGGCGATTTGGGCTCCATGTGCACCCGACTGACGGCTTCTACCACTGCACCGTAGACGAATCGGTGGAACCGTCTCGGCCGATCACGCTCACCGAACGTGGCGATACCGTCACCGAGAACGCCCTGCTCGCTGCCGCGCTGTCGCCTGGAGTAACGGTGCTGCGCAATGCCAGCCCGAACTACATGGTCCAGGATCTCTGCATTTTCCTCACCCATCTCGGTGTCGAGGTCGATGGCATCGGGACCACCACTTTGCGCATCCATGGGGTCGAGAGCATCAACACCGACGTGGAGTTTGCCCCATCCGAGGACCCCATCGAGGCAATGAGTCTGCTTACCGCCGCGATGGTCACGCAATCCGACCTTACGATCAAGCGGGCACCCATCGAGTTCCTTGAGATCGAGCTCGCGATCTTGGAAGAAATGGGTTTGGACTATTGCCTCAGTTCGGAGTATCTGGCTGACAACGGACATGCCCGGCTTGTCGACCTGACCGCCCGACCGTCGGAGCTGCGCTCCCCCATCGACAAGATCCACCCGATGCCGTTCCCGGGGCTGAACATCGACAACTTGCCATTCTTCGCAGTCATTGCGGCGACAGCCCATGGCAAGACGATCATCCATGACTGGGTCTATGAGAACCGAGCTATCTACCTCACCGAGCTGAACCGGCTGGGCGCCAGGGTACAGCTGCTCGACCCCCATCGCGTCATCGTCGAAGGTCCCACGCGCTGGCGCGGCCAGCAGGTCGTGTGTCCGCCGGCGCTGCGGCCCGCGGTCTGCGTCTTGCTCGGCATGCTTGCCGCTCGAGGTGAGTCCCAGCTGCGGGATGTCTACGTCATCAACCGGGGTTATGAGGATCTTGCCAACAGGCTTAATGCGCTGGGCGCCAACATCGAGGTGTTCCGCGACTGAGCGCAGAGTGCGCGCGCCGCTAACCGGATCCAGGTCTGATCTCGATCGGATCTAGCCTTTGCTCGCGGTTACGATGTGCGCGTCCATCGGGATGATGATCTCGCCCGAAGGCACGACGAACTCCACAAGCGCATTTTCAGATTCCGCCGCGAGAGTCTGCATCATATCGTCGCTAAGCATGTCAGCCAGGGGCGAGCCTTTGACCTCTGTGCGTATGAATTCCTTGACCGACGGAAACCGGATCGAACCCTCATGGAGGGTAATGTCGGCCCCCGAGATGCCGCTATCGACCAGTAGCTTGGCGAGCTCGACTCGATTGCCAAGGACGAAAGGCGCAGCCAGCACGTCTGCTGCCTCGCGTCCGCTTTGTCTGAGGGTCAGATCCACCAGTATCTGGTAACCGCGGGCGTGATCGATCGGCGCCCACGCCGCGATCGCTAGGCGTCCCCCTGGCGCCAGAGTGCGCCACATCTCGCGCAGTGAGGCCACGCGGTCCGGAAAATACATAAGCGCGAACTGGCTGACCACGACGTCAAAACTCATATCCTCGAACGGAAGCGAGGCAGCATCGCCTCGTTGCCATTCGATTCTGGGCTCAGTTCGCGCTGCGACCGCCAGCATCCCCTCATTAAGATCAAGGCCAACAACCTGACCTTCTTCCCCGACCCTCCTAAGAGCCTCGCGTGCGAGCACGCCTGTACCGCAGCCAACGTCGAGGACCTTGTTACCCCTCCTGATTTCAGCGGCGTCAGCAACTGGGCTCGCCCAAGCACCGAAGATCGCTGGCACGAAGCAGGACTCGTAGACCTCCGCGGCATCCGTTGAGACCTGCCAGCGTTCGGGCTCAGCCATCAGGATTACTCCATTCTCGCTTGCCGCGGTGATGTGACCGCCCTGCTGTCAGAGCCTAGCTACGGAGGCTCGCCGCTTCCGAGCCGCCTTCGCACTCGCCGCGATGCCTCCCGGTGCTAGCGCAGGCGTACCGGCTCAAAGCTGTGACTGGGACGGATGAGCTCGTCCTGAGCGGCGATCAGAGCGAGTTCATCACGGCCCAGGCTGGCCGTCACCGCGAGGAGCGCATAGACAACGGCCGCAGTGTGGGCGAGTGTTCCCGGCAGGTCCCGGGTCCGCAGCAGCGTGGCAAGGAAGGTGGCCGCCGTGACATCTCCGCTGCCGGTGAAAGTGCGCGGCAGCCGCGGTGTGGAGACCAGCCACGCCTCTTTGGGGTCCACTGCGACCATGTCGATGGTCTGCGGCGCCGCGTCCCGGCGCACCACGCTAGTGATCAACACCACGTCGGGTCCGAGCTTGCGCGCCGCGTCTGCGGCGCCCAGCACCTCCGCCATCGTGGACGCCGGCAGGCCGGTCAACGAGGTCAGTTCGAACTGGTTCGGGGTGATGATCTGGGCGGCGGGGACTACGTGTTGCCGCATGAACTCCGGAATTCCAGGACGAACATAGCTGCCGCGTTCCACATCCCCCAGCACCGGGTCGCAGCAATAGATCGCTGCAGGATTGCGTCGCTTGACTAGTGCCACCGCGTCCAAGATCATCGCGCCGATGTCTTCGGCGCCCTGGTAGCCCGAGAGCACCGCGTCGACCTCACCCAGTACGCCGCGTTCGTCGATCCCACGTACAACTTCGCCGAGATCTGCGGCACTCAGCAGCGGCCCTCGCCATGATTCGTAACCTGTGTGGTTGGAGAAGTGCACCGTGATCACCGGCCATACCTCCACGCCCATCCTCATCAGCGGGAACGTGACCGCGCTGTTGCCGACGTACCCGTAGGCGACCGATGACTGAATCGACAAGATCGTCCTCACGCGCGTCATTCTGGCAGTCTCTTACGGCCTCGCCTCGGGTACGTCGCCCGCGCGGCTCGCTGAGGCTGGCGCTTCGTGCGCTGCTCCCGAGCAGGCATGGTCCTCAATGACCACCACATGCACAGAAGATTTTATGGTTTTCTGTCCTGCGGAAGACAAGAATCATCTTCGTCTGTAACTTGGGCTGGATGGGGAACATTAGGCCTGTTGACAACTCAGTGTCGAGAGACTCAGATCGACTACTGGCAGTCGGTGCGGTCACCCGATCTGATCGCCTTGTCGTCGAGCTGGTCGAGCAGCGCGACACGCCCGCAATACTGATCAAGTGGCCGGCGAGGCCGACTGTCACCGATCCGGCAGAGCTTACGGCGACTGTTGCCGCGATCGTCCGTGTCTTGGGCACCGCGCAAATCGAGTTGGCAGCGCGCCGAGCCGCGGGACGCTATGGCGGCGTCCGCGTGGGTTAGCCGCAGTTCGCATAGTCCGACTCAGACGAGCGGTCGCCTGATCCCGCGTTCCTTCGGACTCATGCGAATGCGAGGAATAACCCTCGAAATGGAGAGATGTTGAACCACTGGATGCCCCATATGGCCATGTGCAACACATTTTGGCTATCCACCTTAGAGTGGTGACCATGTCATCCGGCGTCGACGACAACACCTCCCCCGACGCGGAACGACCAACCGCAACATTGTCACGTAGCAGCGAGACGACGCATAAGACTGCGCGCCGCACCCACGAACACCATCACCACCACATCCTCATTGAGCCCGAAGAGGACCGCTGGCGGTGGCGGCGCAAGATCAGGGAGGACAAACGCAAGCTCGCTGTCTATCGCGTAGCTGTCGCCCTCCTCGGGCTCATTCTCATCGTCCTCGGTTTCGCCAGCGGGCCGATCCCAGGCCCGGGCGGCATTCCGCTTGTTCTGCTCGGTTTGGCCGTATGGTCCAGCGAGTTCGAGTGGGCCCACCAGCTCATGACGTGGTTCAAGAAGCAGCTCCATTACTACCGCACCTGGACCCCGAGAAAGAAGGGCCTCTTTTGGGTGGCCTTCTTTGGCTGCTGCGGGCTTTTCGGATATCTGTACCTGCTGGTGACCGGTCCCCCCGGCTGGCTGCCCGGATCGGTCAACGTGTTGCTACAGCGGCTGCCGGGGCTCTAAACCCTCTGAGTGCACAATGAGCCCATGAGGGCTGCTGACTATGCCTTCTTCGATGTGCCATTCACGCCATTCGCGCATCGCGGCGGAGCTGCCTACGAGCCCAACCTCTTTCGCGAGAACAGCATGCATGCGTTCAAAGAGGCGGTCGCCCTTGGCTACCGGTACCTGGAGACCGACGTGCACGCCACGCGGGATGGAGTGTTGCTCGCATTCCATGATCACTTGTTGGACCGGGTGACCGATCACACGGGTGCGATCGCAGACATGACCTTTGCCCAGGTTTCCGAGGCCAGGATCCATGGCATCGATCCCATTCCCAGGCTGGCCGAACTTTTCGCCGAATTCCCTGACGCACTGTTCAACGTCGACGCCAAGTCACCGACCGCAGTGGCGCTCCTCGTCTCGACAATCGAGGAGTACGAGGCGTATGACCGGGTTTGTGTGGCCTCGTTTGGAATCCGCCGCCTGTATGAGCTCCGCCGGCGCCTCGGCTGGCGGGTTCCTTCGGCTGCGAGCGCGCTGGGAATTGCGGTGAACCGATTCGTGCCGTGGGTGACATGGGCACTGAATACGCCTGCGCCCGTGCTGCAGATGCCCCTCTCCATCCCGGTGCTAGGTCGTCAGCTCACCTTAGTGACTCCGGCGCTGGTTGATGCCGTTCATCGAGCCGGCAAGAAAGTGCAGATCTGGACTATCGACGACTCTAAAACCATGGAACGACTGATCGATGCAGGAATTGATGGAATCTTCACCGACCGCATCGACACCTTGAAGGATGTGCTCATCAAACGTGGCCTTTGGGCCGAGTGATCGAGCGGGGAGCGATGACGGACAGCGACAAAGTGGAGGACGCAGCGACCCTCCAGCCACCGCCGGCGGTGGGAACGCGGATCAAGCGCCGAGCGGTCCTGGCGTGGGGACTTTGGGACTGGGGATCCTCGGCGTACTCAGCGGTCATCACCTCCTTCGTGTTCGGGCCCTACGTCGTTCGCGGCGTGGTGGGAGATGCCCAACCAGGCGGGCTCAGCGCCAACACCTGGCTAGGCATCTCCAGCGCGACTGCGGGCCTGCTCATCGCACTCATCGCGCCCGTCACCGGCCAGCGGGCCGATGCAGGCGGCCATCGCAAGCGCAGCCTCGCGATCTGGAGCGCACTCGTCATCGCTGTCATGTTCGGGATGTACACGGTGAAGAACGAACCCAGCTACCTCTGGATCGCGCTCGTGTTGCTTGCCGCCGGCGCGGTCTTCCAGGAGTTCGCCGTCGTCTCTTATAACGCGATGCTGCCGCAAGTCTCGACGCCTCAGACCATCGGGCGCGTTTCGGGATTCGGCTGGTCAATGGGCTACATCGGCGGGATTTTCCTGCTGCTGATCTGCTACGTCGGATTCATCGCACCCGAGGTCGGCTGGTTTGGAGTCACCTCGGCGGGTGGCCTCAACATTCGAGCCGTGACTGTCTTCTCGGCTGTCTGGTTCGCGGTTTTCGCGATTCCGGTGCTGCTAGCTGTCCCCGAGAAACCGCCCGGTCCCAAGCGTCGGCGGGTCAGCTTCTTCGCCTCGTACCCGCTGCTCCTCAACGACATCAAGGCGCTGTTCCGGCGTGACCGCAACGCGGTGTACTTCCTCATCGCATCGGCCCTCTATCGGGACGGCCTGGCAGCGATCTTTAGCTTTGGCGCGATCTTGGCGGTCAGCGTGTACGGCTTGGCGCAGTCCTCGGTGCTGATCTTTGGGGTCATCGCCAACATCACTGCGGCGCTTGGGGCACTCGGCATGGGCGCGATCGAGGACCGGATCGGTCCCAAGAAGGTGATCATGATCTCGCTGATCGGCCTGATCACGACAGCGATGATCCTGCTTTTCGCCCAGGGCGCCATGATGTTTTGGATCTTCGGCCTGCTCTTAACCCTGTGGGTGGGGCCCGCGCAGGCCAGCTCCCGGTCGTTCATGGCACGAGTCGCCCCAGTCGGGCGGGAGGGTGAGATGTTCGGGCTTTACGCCACCACTGGGCGTGCCGCCTCCTTCCTAGCACCCGGACTCTTCGCCCTCTTCTCAGGCTTGTTCTCCGACCGCATCGGCATCGTGGGCATCATCCTCGTACTGCTGGCCGGCGTGTTGGCCATGGCCGGTGTGAAGTCCCCACCAAGACAGCAGGTCCAGGTCTCCGATTAGCTGTACAGGCTGCTTGTTGGAACTGGAGTATGGAACATATCGACGTGGCCAGGAGTTGAACCAGTCGGGTGTGGAGAACGTCAGGACATTAAGACGGAGGTTGTGCTCATGGCTGATCGTTCATTGAAGGGGACTGGTCTCGGGGCCAAGAGCTTCGAGGACGAGGCCGGTGTCGAATTTGCTGCCCGACAAGAGGTGGCATACGACTGCCCTCGAGAGCACCACTTCACCCTGGTGTTCGCTGCAGAGGCCGATATCCCCTCGGTGTGGGAGTGCCCACGGTGCGGCGCGGAGTCGCTGCGTTCCGACGGTGAGCGGCCAGAGCTAAAGCAAGAGAAGGCACCGCGTACGCACTGGGACATGCTGCGTGAGCGGCGCTCCATTGCCGAGCTTGAGGAGCTGCTCGCGGAACGGCTGAGCCAGTTGCGGTCCGGTGAGTTGGGCTCAACGGCAGTGTCGCGTAACACCCGACCCAAGAAGACCGCCTAGAGGTTTGCTCGCGGGCTGTGAGCGCCGGCATTGCGCGAGCAGCCGCGAAGATCAGGGGCCGCCTTCTCGTCGGGCGCTGCTGGCCCCCCGAACAGCGGCACCCGACTCGAGAGGGCGGCCTTTGCCGTGCGTTGCCATCTACGCGGCGGGTTCGTTGGGGCGCACTGGCGGAGTTGAGTCCGCGATTTCTCCGGCGATGATGGTCGGCTCGTGCGACTGCTGCCGGTTCGCCAACGGTCCTTCGACGGTCTCACCCTCGATGAGGTTGTCGGTGTCACGACGTGCCCGTGCCACCGAAATCCCCAGCCGGTTGATCCGACGCGCCACGAAGAACGCAATGATCTTCCGGGCAAATGGCCGAGTCCAGCGGAGCAAGAACAGGAATCCTACGACGTCGGTCAGGAATCCCGGCAGTACGAGCAAAACGCCGCCCACCAGAATCAACGCAGCGTCGGCAAGCTCGCCGGTCGGCACCTTGCCTTTGGTGAAGGCGTCATTCAGCGCCTTCCATGCGCGCGAACCCTCGTGACGCATCAGCAGGACGCCAATCACGGCCACGACGACCAGGACGAGCACCGTGGGCAGCAGCCCGAGCTGTTGACCGATCTGGACGAGCAACCAGACCTCGAAGATCGGCACCGCGATAAGCAGCACCACGAGGAGAACCATTGGCCATCCGTGACGAAGCCTCATGAGACGGGTACTTTCCTCTTCCCGACAAGGGACCGCAATTGCTCGGCCCGGTGAGCGATTCCCCACATCGTGGTCAGGGCGAGCGCTTCGATGACGATTCGCTTACTCATCTTTGAGTCGCCGTACTCCCGCTCGATGAACGTGATGGGAACCTCGACGACCTTAAACCCCGCCTTCAAGGCGCGCCAAGCGAGATCCACCTGGAAGCAATAACCAGCCGAGGCCACATTGTCCAATCCCAGACCCAACAGAGTCTTTCGGCGAAAGGCACGGTAACCTCCGGTCGCGTCGCGCAGCGGGATGCCGAGCGCAATCCTGGTCCAGAGGTTTCCGCCGCGGGAGAGGATCTCACGAGACTTTGGCCAGTTGCGGACCTCGCCACCCTCGACCCAACGCGACCCAAGCACCAGATCGGCGTCAACGAGCGCCTTAAGCAGCTTTGGCAATTCCTCAGGCTGATGTGACCCGTCGGCGTCCATCTCGACTACTACCTCGTAGCCGGCGTTCAGGCCCCACTCGAAACCCGCCAGATACGCCGCGCCGAGACCCTCCTTGCCGAGCCGGTGCATGACATGAACATGATCATCGGCGCTGGCGATCTCGTCAGCAAGCTTGCCGGTGCCGTCGGGTGAATTGTCGTCAGCGATCAGGATGTGGGCATCCGGCACTGCCTTACGGGTCCGGGTGATGATGCGTGCGATGTTCTCCGACTCGTTGTAGGTCGGGATGATCACCAGGATCGGTCCCAGGCTGGCGGAGCGTGCCACCTCCCCGTCCATCGCGGTCTGGGTCCTCGGGGGTCTCGGTTCTGTCAACAGGGATCTCTCTCTGTGTTTGGTTGCTATGTGTTCGATTGCTTCGCTCGCGCCAGCCTCCGCCGAAATACGGCGACAAGGCAAGCCAGTGCGGCCACCAGCGCGAGGCCCCGCTCCAGCCATGGGGCGACCCGGATAGCTGGTGTCAGCGCGTTCCGCAGTGGCATCTCGACAACCATGCTCTGCGCCGTGAACTCCTGAGTGCGAATGGCGACAGCGCCGTCCCGGGTGATGAAACCAGAGACGCTGTTGGTCGTGGCGACCGCGATCTCCCGCCGACTCTCCATGGCGCGGGCTCGCGTAATTGCGAACTGCTGCTCGATTTGCCCCGTGCCGCCATACGTTGCGTTGTTGCTCTGCACCATCATCACCTGGGCACCACCGATCAATGACCGGTAGATCGTGTTGTCGTAGGCGAGCTCGAAACAAATCACGTCCCCGATTTTGATCGGCTGACCGGCCGCGGTGACCTCCAGTACGCCCGGGCGGGTCCCTGGGATCGACTGCGCACCAACTCGTTCCAACAGCGGGACCACGGGCAGCAACTGGGCCCGGAAGGGTATCCATTCACCGAAGGGCACCAGATTCTGCTTGTCGTAGCGAGCCAGGATGCCACGGTCCGGATCCCACCACAGGGCTGCGGTCTGGCGCTCGTCGAAACCCGGACCCTGCATCACCGCACCCACCAAGATGGGACGACCGGCTACTTCAGTAGCAGCCTGCACGGTCTGCCTCGTGATCGGGTCGGTTGTCGGGTCAATGTCGGTGGAATTCTCCGGCCACAGCAGGAAGTCCGGCTCCGGCTCTTGGCCAAGTCCCACCTTGGTCATCAGGTGGATGGTCTCGGACAAGTGGTTATTGGTGACCGATCGAGCACGGCCCATTGCCTCGATGCCGCGGCCCGGGATGTTGCCCTGCACGATCCCGACTTGGACACTTCCGGCCGAGGTAGCAGCAGGCTCGACCTGGTAAAGCTGTAGGGCTGAGCCGAGCATCATCAGACTGATCACCATTGCGGAGGCGATAAGTACGCGGGTTCGGCGGGTCAGCCGACCGGACGTTGCTATCGTTAACGCCAGGACGGCCCAGGCTATGAGCTGACCGATCAGGGCAACAACGAAGGAGACTCCAGCGACCCCGATGATCGGGAGGAACCCGGCCACGGGTGTGTCCACTGCCGTGTACGCGATCCGCGGCCACCCGAAGCCTCCGAAAGGAACCCGCGAGTAGACGTACTCGACGAGCACCCAGCAGCACGCGGCGGCGACCGGCCACCAGGACAGCCGTCCGACCAGGGTCAGGGCCAGTCCCAGGAGGCCGAAGAACAGCGACAGGAAAATGATCAGCAGGGCGGCGACCCAGATCCCGAGAACATGCACCCAGCTGACGGCCACCGTGAGCATGGTCAGCCCGAACAGATACCCGAGCCCAAAAGCTGGCAGCGGTCCGATCCCGCGTACGGCCAGCGTGAATGCGGGAATCCCAACCAACATCAGCTGCCACAGACCGTATGGCTGCCAGCTCAGACCAACGGCGACACCCGCGAGGAGCACGACCACAACGCGTAGCAATACGGGCATGAGCGTGCTCTGCGCGGTTGGTGACTCGGCCGAATAGGAGCGCGTCAAAGACGCGAGGGGCCGAGACACGGACCGAGCCTACCCAATTTGATTGCCTCGCTCGCCAAGCTCGCTCGGCGCGGATCGCGCTTTGGAAGCCGCTGTCTTCCTTACTCGCTCGCAGCCAGCTGGTACGCGAAGTGTCGGCCGATAGCGGAGGCTGGCCGCTCGCTCGTTCGTCCAGACAGCGGCGCGCGCGATCCCAGTTTGATTGCCTCGCTCGCCAACCTCGCTCCGCGCGGATCGCGCCGTGGAGCGCGCCTACTTCGTCCAATCAGACAGAAACCTGGGTTAACTCAGGTTTCGGTCGCTCTGCACAGGTAGCAGACTGTGCAGAGCGAGAGAAACCTGGGTTAACCCAGGTTCCTGACGACGGCATTGCAGACCTGGCTCTGTTCTCGACCCTTTCGTTGGCTCCTCCTGCTGATCGGCGGCGCGAACATCGCGAGCGCGGATCGGGCCGTGGAGCGATCCGAGTTGATTGCTACGCTCGCTGTGTCTAATGGCTCGCTCCGCTCGCGAGGAACGACTCGGATTGGTAGATGAGCCGTCCAGCGGAGATCGTCGCCGCACAGGTCGGGAGTGGGCCATCATCCAAACGCGGTAGCGGTGTTGGCTCCTGCAAGCTGTCGTCTGGGAT
Source organism: Actinomycetota bacterium (assembly GCA_046726195.1). Lineage (GTDB taxonomy): Bacteria > Actinomycetota > Actinomycetes > Propionibacteriales > Propionibacteriaceae > Microlunatus. Next base: position 5,961 of record JBKPAB010000150.1, on the reverse strand, counting down.
GTCCCAGATCGCAAGATCCGCCAAGGCTCCGACTCGTACCGTTCCCGCGTTATCGGCGAAGGCCGCCCAATCTGCGCCCCTGGTCGCAGCATCGAAGGCAGAGGCAACCGTCATGCGTTCATTCGGCTGCCAATGCCGTACCGCCGCGCGTACGGTGGCCCACCCGGCCAGCGGTGTCACCGGAGCGTCCGAGCCGAAGGCCAGGGGTACGCCGCGGCGCCGGAGGGTGGCGAACCGGTTCATCCGCTTGGCGCGCGCTGGACCGAGACGCTGCTCGTAAAGCTCGCCCGGCCTACCCCAGCTAGCGTCGAAGGCCGGTTGCACACTGGCAATCACACCAAGTTCGGCCAAAGTCGCGATGTCGGGTCCGGAGATCATCTCCACATGTTCGAGTCGGTGGCGGGCCGCGCGGACCCGCGCTACGCCGAGGATGGCCGCCGCCTTGCGTAATCCGACGACGGCAGCGGCCACCGCGTCGTCTCCGATGCAGTGAAAGCCCGCCTGGAGACCAGCCACGGTACAGGCGATCACGTGATCGGAAATCTGCTGCTCGGACATGTAGCGGGCACCGCAGGTCTCGGCATCGGCGTACGGGCCACGTAGCGAGGCGGTCCGCGAGCCGATCGCACCGTCTATGCAAAGATCACCGGCCAGGCCCGCCAGGCCAGCGCGTTGAGCCCACTCGATGGTGGGCTCGGTGGCAAGCTCGCCCCAATAACTCGTCACGCCCATCCCAAGCTCTGCAGCGACCTCGCGGACTCGAGTCAAGTCCTCGATCGGTCCAAGGTGCGGTCCTCCCAGGTCATGCACTGTGGCGATACCCTGCGCGGCAGCCGCACGCAGCGCCGCACAGGCCGCGGAGCGCCGCTCATGATCGGTGAACAACCGGGCCAGGCTGCCACGGCACAGATGATGAGCATCCTGGGTCAGCAGCCCGTCCGCGCGGTATCCAGACACATCCGAGACACCCGGGAGTTGGTCGAGAAGGCGTGAGGAAACAACGGCTGAGTGGACGTCTACGCGCGCCAGATAGACCGCGGTTCCGCGGGCCGCTCGGTCGAGTTCGGTGCGGGTTGGGGGTAGCGGTTCCGGCCAAGCTCGTTCATCCCAGCCGTGACCGACAATAACTTTTGCGCCAGGGTGTTGTCGTGCATACGCGGCAACGCGCTGCAGCGCGTCTTCCCTGCTCCTCACATCACGCAGGCCGAGTCCGGTCATCACCTGGCCGGTCTGGATCAGGTGCGCATGGGCATCGACGAAGGCGGGAGTCACCAGCCGCCCACGAAGATCAACTTCGGAGTGCCCTGGCGCCACTTCTCGTGCCGCCTCATCGCTACCCACGAAGCTGATCGAGCGCCCGTCAGTGGCAACAGCAGTCGCACCCGGGTGGCCGGGCGCGTAAACGCGTCCCCCGACGAAGATCACAGGTCGGTCCGAGCTGAAGGTTGGTCAGATCTGAGGGCGGTCCTCGAACGGAATCGAAAGAACCGTCGTGGTGTTCGTCGACACCTTACATGCGGCTCGGATGCGAGCCAGCGTGGACTCCAAGTGAGCCATCGTGGGAGCTTGGACCTTCAGCAGATAGCTCGCCTCTCCGGCTACGGAATAGCAGGAGACGATCTCTTCGATGTCCTTCAGCTGGTCCGGTGCGTCGTCCGGCTGGCTTGGATCGAAAGGCTTGATCGCGACGAATGCTGTCACCATCAGACCCAACTCAGTCGCGTCGAGAATGGCGGTGTAGCCCCTGATCACGCCCCGCTGCTCGAGGCGCCGGACTCGTTGTTGCGCAGCGGATGTGGACAGGCCGGTCTCCTTGCCGATGTCTGTGTAGGACATTCGGCCGTCGCGCGCCAGCAGCGAGAGGATACGACGGTCGAGCTTTTCCATGGGGGCTATCGTGCCAGTATTCGGATGTGCGCTCACGCAAAATTATGCTTTTGGATACGGCTTCGTTGTACTTTCGCGCATTTCACGGCGTACCCGATTCATTTCGTGGTCCCGACGGCACACCGGTCAACGCGGTGCGTGGGCTGCTCGACTTCATCAGCAGACTGCTGGACGGCTACTCACCCTCCCACCTGGCGTGCTGCTGGGACAATGACTGGCGACCACGGTGGCGGGTGGACCTGATTCCCTCCTACAAGACTCATCGAGTCGCCAAGTCGGGCGACGCCGTGGTCGCCGAGATGGCAAGCTCCGCGAGCACCGCAGCCGAAGGTGTGCCGGAAGGGCTGGCAGTACAAGTTCCGTTGATCTTGACCGTACTCGACGCTTTGGGCATTGCTGTCGTTGGCAAAGACGGCTACGAAGCCGATGATGTCATCGGCACCCTCGCTAGCACAGCGCCGATGCCGGTCGATGTTGTTACCGGGGACCGTGACCTGTTCCAGCTGGTCGACGATGAGCGGCAGGTACGGGTGCTCTACATCGCGCGGGGTGTTGGCAAGCATGAAGTGGTCGACAACGCGTGGGTGCAGCAGAAGTACGGGATACCTGCTGCGGCCTACGTCGACTACGCAACCATGCGCGGTGACGCCTCCGACGGTTTGCCGGGAATCTCCGGAATTGGAGACAAGACGGCAGCCTCACTGCTTACCTCCTACGGCAGTCTTGAGGGAATCCTTGCTGCGGCGAGCGGCCCGAAACCCAAGATCAGTGGCGCGGTGGCGGCCAAGCTGGGCGCCGCGATCGACTATCTTGCAGTGGCCCCATCCGTGGTCGCAGTGGTGCGCGATCTTGATCTTGGTATCTCCTTCGATGATCTTCGCTGCCCCACCGCAGCGGCCAATCCCGAGTTGTTTTCGGAGCTGACCGAGCTGTTGGGGCTGGGTGGAAGTGCTGAGCGCATCTTGACCAGCCTTGCCAATGACCCTTAAGAGTCTGCTGTCCGGTGCACCGCGGCTTGACGCGATGACTGCACGGCCATATCGGCAGCCCATCTTCTCGACCGCCGCGCCACCCGCGGTCATCGCGCAGCTCAACGAAGACGATCATCCCGGCGCGCTGTGGGGTGAGTGGTTCGGCGGTGGCCTGTTGATCTTCCGGCGCCCCTTGCAGGTGGAGGAGCCCCTGGATGCGACGGAAGGTTTCGCCTTTCTGGACCAGCAGCCAGGGTTGTCCGGATCCGAGCTGAGGTCAGACATTGTTGGTGGCGGATGGCTCGCCTGCCTTGGGTACGACCCAAAGACCACGACACTGGCCTTCTATGACTCGCTGCTGCGTTGGCAGCGGGACAGTGGATGGTCTTTTGAGTCCCTCGGGCTCGGTGGGCGGGCGCCGGATGACGCGGCGGCGTTGCGGTACTGGACATCGTTGCTCAGCGCGGCGGGATCCACCCCGACAGAGCCATTGCGCGTCGGACCCTTCAGGCTCTCGATGGGGTCTGCACCCGCCCAAGATCGCTACCTCGCTGCGGTAGAACAGGTGATCAACCGGATCGACCACGGCCGCTTCTATCAGCTGAATCTCTGTATTCGGCTGCACGCTGAGGTGGGTAGCCCTGCACCAGTCATTTTCGGGCAGCTTGGCGATCAATTGCGGCCCGCCTTTGGTGGTCTTATCACCGGGCCGACCAGCCACGGTTCGTCAAACATGATCACGAGCTTCAGTCCAGAGCTCTTCTTGCGGATCCGGGATCGCACTGTGATGACCGCACCGATCAAAGGCACCGCCCCTCGAGGTGCCGACGATCGTGGCGCGGCCGTACTGCGCGCTTCGGCCAAGGATGCAGCCGAGAACGTCATGATCGTGGACCTGATGCGTAACGACCTGTCCCGGGTTTGCCGGCCGGGCACTGTTGCGGTTCAAGATCTGCTCACGATTCAGCCGCATCTGGGCGTCTGGCATCTGGTTTCGGCCGTTCGCGGCGAGCTTGACCCGAATGCCACAACGGCACGGGTGCTTGCTGCCGCCTTTCCGCCGGGATCGGTGACAGGCGCGCCGAAGATCTCAGCTCAGCAAGGAATCGCCGAGCTGGAGGCCGAACCACGAGGTGCCTACACGGGCAGCCTTGGATTGGTCAGCCCGGTTGCCGGTGCGGACTTCAACGTGATCATCCGGACGTTCGAGCTCAGCGACGGTCAGCTGCAGCTCGGCGTGGGCGGTGGTATCACGGTCGACAGCGTGCCAGTGCGGGAGTGGTACGAGTGCCTGGACAAGGCGGCCCCGCTGGTCGCGGCCGCGGGATCGGTGTTCGATCATGGACTGATCGCCGAGCCGGCGGGCCCCGACCCAACCCTGTTGGCACATGGGGTGTTCGAGTCGATCTTGGTGGTGCGAGGAAAGATCATCCGCTTGGCCGCCCATCTCGCCCGATTGGACAGGTCCTGCCGCGAACTGTACAGGCAGGGGATCCCAGATGATCTTGCCGGCGAGGCGTACGAGCTGGTGAAGCAACACGCCGACCAGCCCCGGCTCGCACTCCGCATTCTCGCCCGCCCCACCGACGGCAGGCTTGACCTACAGGTCAGTACCCGCCCACTTGGCCCCAGACCGGTCAGCTCGGCGTTGCGTCACCAATCACGACCCGACCGTTCTTGGCGACACAAGTGGGTGGAGCGCTCGGCGTTGGACGAAGCCGAGGCGGCGGCCAGTCCATTCGTGCCGTTCTTCACATCCTCAGCGCGGCCGCAGCACATCACTGAAACGAGCCGAGGAAACCTCTTCATAAAGGATGAGGACGGCGGCTGGAGTACACCTCCGCTGGACGAGCACGTACTGCCCGGGGTCACGCGGCGCGAGGTGATTGACATCCTCGTTGACGAGCGGACGCCGACTCGGATCCGGCGTTGCTCGGTGCAAGATCTGCTGCAGTCACGAGGAGCCTTCTGGACCAGCAGCCTCAGCGGTGCTGTTCCGATCACTGCCGTAGACGGCGTCGCACTGCCGGATGTCTCGGAGTTCACTGCGGAACTCAATGATTGCCTCGGCGTGCTCTGAAACAGAGGTACCTTCAGCCGATGACCCGATTGCGCAATGTTGCCGTGATCCTGGCGGGAGGTACCGGAACCCGCATCGGCCTGACCATTCCGAAACAGCTGATCAAAATTGCCGGCAAGACGATCATCGAGCACACCATTGCGGCGATGCACCAATCCACCCTGGTGGACGAAATCGTTGTGATGATGGCGCCCGGTCACTTAGATGAGGTTCGCGCCATTGTCAAGAACGGCAGCTACGTCAAGGTCAGCCAGATTCTGGAGGGTGCTGAGACCCGCAACCAGACGACGGCAGCCGCGCTGGCCGCGCTAGGTGATGAGGAATGCAACGTCCTGCTGCACGATGGGGTACGTCCGCTGGTCACGCAAACGATCATCGCTGCCAATGTCGAGGCGTTGCAGACCCATGAGGCTGTCGACACCGCAATCCCGTCCGCGGACACCATATTTCGGGTTAACGACAACCAGGACAGCATCGCCGAGGTACTGCCGAGGCATCTGCTAAGGCGCGCTCAGACGCCGCAATCCTTCCGACTGTCGACGATCCGGGCCGCGTACGCGAAGGCTGCCCAAGATCCGAACTTCACCACGACCGATGACTGCACGGTGGTGCATCGCTACCTTCCAGAGGTCCCGATCGCGGTCGTCGCCGGACATGCACGCAACATAAAGATCACCGAACCGATCGACGTCTACATTGCCGACAAGTTGCTCCAAACTTAATTGCCTCGCTCGCCAAGCTCGCTCGGCCCGTCTCAAGACGGGAAACGGGGGTCGAATCTGCCGATCAGACACTCGCCAGTCGTCTCAAGACGGGAAACGCAGATTCGAGACGAGCCCCGACGACCCCAGATCACGGAAAGTTGAACAGAGGCGGAGACGTCGGATTCCACACGGCCCGTGCGCCAAGATCTCCGACGCGGACGACCCAGACCAGCGCGACGACCGCCACGGCGACTAGCAGAACCGGCAGCACGATCCGCAGCAGGGCGGACTGCTTGGCCGACCCTCCAGTGCTATCAGA
>JBKPAB010000149.1:0-2470 GCA_046726195.1 Actinomycetota bacterium | reverse complement strand
GTCGCAATTCGGAATCGTTGGCTGGGAAGCGAATCGCGAGACCCTTTCGCGAGATCAGCAGCACCTCATCATCAGCGCCGCAGAGTTCGGCACCGATCAGCTCGTCGTCCTCCTCACGGAAGTTCACCGCAATGATCCCGGCCTGCCGAGGCGAGTCGTACGCCTGCAGTGCTGTCTTCTTCACCAGGCCGCGTTTGGTGGCAAGCAAGAGGTACGGCGCCGCCGAGTAATCCCGGATCGCCAGAACCTGGGCGATCTCCTCGTCCGGCATAAACGACAGCAGGCCCGCGACATGCCCGCCGCGCGCGTCCCGGCCGGCCTCGGGCAGCTGCCAGGCCTTGGCGCGATACACCCGGCCCTTGTTGGTGAAGAACAAGATCCAGTGGTGGTTGGTGGTGACGAACAGATGCTCGACCTCATCGTCGGCGCGCAGAGTTGCCCCGCGTACGCCCTTGCCGCCGCGCTTCTGTACTCGGTAGAGATCAGTGTTGGTGCGCTTCGCATACCCACTACGGGTGATCGTCACGACCACCTCAGAGTCGGGTATCAGGTCCTCGTTGGAAAGATCACTATCGGCGCCGATGATCTCGGTACGCCGCTCGTCACCGTACTTCTCGACGATCTCGGCCAGCTCATCGCTAACGATCTTCCGCTGCCGCTCCGGCTTCGCCAGGATGTCGATCAGGTCGGCGATGATCCGCTCGTACTCGGCCAACTGATCAACGATCCGCTGCCGCTCCAATGCGGCGAGCCTGCGCAGCTGCATGTCCAAGATCGCGTTGGCCTGCAGATCATCGATCTCCAGCAGCGTCTTGAGGCCTTCCCGGGCATCATCGGTGCTCGGACTACGCCGGATCAGGGCGATCACCTCATCCAACTGATCCAGCGCGATCACCAGGCCGCGGTAGATGTGCGCCCGTGCCTGGGCATCGTCCAGCCGGTGCTGGGTACGCCGCTGAATGACCTCGATCTGGTGGGCGATCCAGAAGGAGATGAACTGGTCCAGCCGCAGCGTACGCGGCACGTCGTCGACCAGTGCCAGCATGTTGCAGCCGAACGTCTCCTGCAGCTGGGTGTGCTTGTACAGGTTGTTCAACACCACCCGTGGTTGCGCATCGCGCCGCAGCACGATCACCAGTCGCTGCCCGGTACGCGCCGAGGAGTCGTCACGGATGTCGGCGATGCCGTTGATCTTGCCTGTGGTGACCAGCTCAGCGATCTTGAGCGCCAGGTTGTCCGGGTTGACCATGTGGGGCAGCTCGGTGATCACCAATTGAGTGCGACCGGCTCGATCTTCCTCGATGTCGACTACCGCGCGCATGATCACCGAACCGCGGCCGGTGCGATACGCATCATCAATGCCACGGCGGCCAACGATCAAGGCGCCATTAGGGAAATCGGGACCGGGGACACGTGCAATCGCCGCCTCCAACAGTTCCTCCGCCGATGCGTCCGGGTGCTCCAGCGACCACTGCACGGCCGAGGCGACTTCCCGCAGGTTGTGGGTCGGAATGTTGGTGGCCATGCCAACGGCGATGCCCGTGGAACCGTTGACCAGCAGGTTCGGGAAGCGGCTGGGCAACACGACGGGCTCTTGCTCCTTGCCGTCGTAGTTGGGCTTGAAATCAACCGCGTTTTCGGTGATGTCGCGCACCATCTCCATGGCCAAGGGCGCCATTCGGCACTCGGTGTAGCGCATCGCGGCGGCCTTGTCATTGCCCGCCGAGCCGAAGTTTCCTTGCCCGGCGACCAGCGGATAACGCATCACCCACGGCTGCGCGAGCCGGACCAGCGTGTCGTAAATCGCGGTGTCGCCATGCGGGTGGTATTGGCCCATGACTTCGCCGACCACACGCGCACACTTGTTCCAACCACGGTCCGGCCGGTAGCCGCCGTCGTACATCGCGTAGATGATCCGGCGGTGCACCGGCTTGAGCCCGTCACGGACATCCGGCAGCGCCCGACCCACGATCACACTCATCGCGTAATCGAGGTAGGACTTCTGGATCTCGTCCTGCAGATCAACCGGCTCCCGCCGGTCAGTGACTGGGCCCTGAGGAATGTCAGTCATGTATTTACGGCTTCTCCTTCTCCGACTTGTCAGAACTGAGCAGCGCTATAGCACTGCTGGGTTCTGACAAGTCGGTGAGTTAGATGTCGAGGAAGCGGACGTCCTTGGCGTTGCGCTGGATGAAAGAGCGGCGCTGCTCCACGTCCTCCCCCATCAAGATCGAGAACATCTCATCGGCCTGAGCCGCGTCGTCGAGAGTCACCTGCAGCAGAATCCGGTTGTTCGGGTCCATGGTGGTCTCCCACAGCTGATCAGGGTTCATCTCACCGAGGCCCTTGTAGCGCTGGATCGCATTCTCTTTCGGCAGTCGCTTGCCTTCCTCGGCACCCACGCGCAGCAACGCATCGCGCTCCGCGTCGGTGTACGCCAGCTCGTGTGGTGCATTGGTCCACCCGATCC
>JBKPAB010000148.1:0-2946 GCA_046726195.1 Actinomycetota bacterium | reverse complement strand
GCCTGATCGGGCCCGGGTGGGCCGTGAAATCCAATATCACCGACCACTACCCCGTCGACAAGGATCTGGTGGATCCACCACGCGGGTGGCTTTTCGTTGATCACACTCAGCATCGCTCGATGCGCCGCGAACACCAACGCGATCGCATCGACACTGTCCCGCAGTGGATATTCCGGATGCCAATGGCGCACAACTTCGGGGCGCGGTTTCCCGGCCAGCATTTCCTCCGCCACCTCGATCGGCAGCGGCACGAGCCGAAGATTCAGCCCTCGCTGGCTAACGGCCATGAGTTTTTCCGGCAAGCCCCGAGGCCTTTGGTTTGCTGCATCATCACCGGCGCCAGCTTCCCGGTACCCGGGCAGTTCACGTGGCGCTTGCCCAAGGCATGTCCGAATTCGTGGTTGACCAGATAACGCCGGTAATTGGTCAGATCGGCTCCGTACGCAGCCACGCCAAACTGCCAACGTTTGGCGTTGAGTACGACTCGGTTGCCGTTCTGGCAGGACACTTCCCCACGCGTCAGATAGGGAGCGCACAGCCGGTCGGTCGTGTCCGGCGTCGCGATGTAGGCGTGCAAGGTGGCAGCTCCGCCGACGGGTGTCAGCTCGAACCGCCAGCGACCGGTGCCGCGCCAGCTGCGTTTGTCGTCCAGCACACCTTGGATCAATACGGCGGCCTCGTCAGCATCGATGGACAACCCGTCTTCAACCCGCACGTCATAACGGATCAATGCGCCGGACGAAGACCTCGATCTCATGGCTGTGGCCGCCCCCTGGTACGTTCCTGGCCCGCTTTCCGGCACCATCACCTCGCCGATCCCCTTAGGCCTGCGCTTGGCCTGCAACTTGGCCGGCCTCAGGCTCGGCTTGACTTCGGTCGTGGGCTTGATGCTCATCGACGGCTCAGCCGGTTGGGTCGTCGTTGCAGGTGAAGGGACCGGAATGCCCGTCAGCGGCTCCACGACGTCGGCGATGAGGTTGGTGTTGGTCAGCACCGTCGGCACAGTGCGTAGGCACAGTCCGACAAGGCCGAGGCCGATGATCCCGGCGATCAGCCCGATTGCGCCGCGGCGCTGCTTATGAGCTCTGCTCGCGACCAAGGTTGGGTCTGACCTGAGATGACGGGGGTGATGTGAGTTAGATTGTGTGCTCAGTTCGCTCCTGGATGCCTGGCGAGCCATCGCGCGGTGCGGCCTGACGCCGTCCCGACTCGCCCCAGGAAGCTGACTCACGGGGACTAAGACTAGGCGGCAACGTGGCTCACTCGCATTCAAGCTCAGAACGTCTTTCAGATACTGGCCCACAGCCGATGGTGAATCCTGGGGAGCTGCGCCGTCACCAGCGCGCACTCCGGATCTTGATCGTGGTTCTCATCCCGCTGGCGATCTGGACCCTGGTCGGGCTGATCGCGTTCTGGCCAGGCGACGTCTCACGCCACGTAAACGCCGATGTGGCCGGTTACAGCGTTCCCGGCGTCACCTATCCGACGGCGCGAATCACCGAAGTCAAGGAGATCTCGTGCGAGGGCCTGGCGGGGTCGACGCCAGGGGTGACCAAGGCCCGCTGCGCCGACGTGACGGCTCAGTTGCTTCGGGGCGACGACAAGGGCGAGACCGTTACTGTGCCTGTGACGGCCGCGATTTACTCATCAGGGGTCAAGGTGGGCCAGGTCATCAAGCTAGTACGCCTGCCACCCTCGGCTGATCAGCCGGCGCAGTACCAGTTCTCCGACTTCGAGCGGCGTACCCCACTGCTGGTGGTCGGGCTACTTTTCGCGATCGTGGTGATCGTGGTGGCGCGCTGGCGCGGTTTCGCGGCGCTGATCGGGCTCGCCTTCGCCGGCTTCATCATGGTCACCTTCATATTCCCGGCGCTGATAGCCGGGACCAATCCGATCATGGTCGGGTTGATCGGGTCCTCCGCGATCATGTTCGTCGCGTTGTACGCCGCACACGGTTTCAGCGCGCGAACGACGACAGCTCTGGTGGGGACGCTCTTCGGATTGATTTTGATCGCGCTGCTCGGCTACCTCGCGACCAAGTGGGCGCACCTCACTGGAGTGGCCGCGGAGGACGACTACGTGTTGTCGGCCGCAGCGCCGGATCTGCGGCTTACGTCTGTGGTCATTTGCGGGATCATCGTCGCGGGCCTCGGCGTGCTCAACGATGTGACGATTACCCAAGCGTCCGCGGTCTGGGAACTCGCGGACCAGGGGGCGTCACAAAAGCATCTGTTCTCGCGGGCGATGCGGATCGGACGTGATCACATTGCGTCGACTGTCTACACCATCGCTTTTGCGACGGCTGGCGCGTCTCTCGGTGTGTTCTTACTGATCAGGATCTATAACCGGCCGCTGCTTGATGTGATGCTGACTGAACGGTTCGCGGCGGAGGTGCTGAGCATCCTGGTGGGCGCGATCGGGCTCGTTTTGGCAGTGCCGCTGACCACCGCCGTGGGCGTGGCCGTGGTACGCGCCAGCGCTGGGAGTCGGCGGCCGGTGCGTCAGCCAGATGTGGCGCCCGTCCGCAGGCGGCCGGCGGCAGACGTCAAGGAGCCAGCGGTGCCGCAACCAGAACGGCCGCGACCCAAGACACCTGCCGCAACCCAGCCAACGCCACTCGAGCTGCCGCGACCCAGCCACCGGTGGTTACACCGTCGCGATGACGATGATTTCGGTGACTTCACCTATCTTCATGATCCCGACGAGACCGAGCCGGACACCCCCCGGTCCCGCGGCCGGCGCGCGCTCTGAAGCTCGGCCCCGTCTTCTCGGGCAGGCCTGGAGCGGGAGCGCCACAGAACAGCTCTGCAGAGGTATCTGACGGTCTACACACGTTGCAACCTGTGTAGAGCGACCGAAACCTACGTGAACGTAGGTTTCGTCCCGGAGCACTCGGTCTGATGTCAGCGCTTGAATTCAAGTTGACTTTAAGTTGAAGAATGGGGT
>JBKPAB010000147.1:0-27284 GCA_046726195.1 Actinomycetota bacterium | reverse complement strand
CGGCAGCACGATCCGCAGCAGGGCGGACTGCTTGGCCGACCCTCCAGTGCTATCAGAAGTGCGCTTCGCGACCAGGAACACATTGAGCAAGCCGATAACAGCAAAAACGATCATGATGTAGAACAGCTGGTTGGCGAGCACAGAATGCCGTGAGATCAGTTCGCCTACGGGATTTCCGGGTGTGATGCCCAACGCTGCCTCAAACGCCAGACCGCTCTGCCGGGCCACGAAGGTCACAGCGGCGGCCCCAACGACGGTAATGGCCAGCGGCCAGCGGGCCCATTCCCGTGTCTTAGGGAAGGCGAAAAGGAAGGCCAACAGTGCAGCCAGTGGGATGCCGATCACCGCGGCGTGAACCACCAGCGGATGGAGCGGAAGGTTCCCGATCTGGTCGAACATAAGGCTCTCCTGAGACTCGGTGGTTGGCAGTGCGGGGCGGGTATGGCCGGCTGAGGCGTCCATACGGTTACACGAGGCGGTCGGCAGAATAGTTCGGTTGTGTCGAGCGACGTGAGCGGTCTCGTCACATCACGGCTTCACGTGCCGTGCCCAGGTCGGCGACGAGCCCCGCGAACGCTGCGCTCCGCTCCTCACCTTGGGCACGTAGCACAGCGGACGGATGCACCGTTGCCATTACCCGGCGGACACCGATCGGGGTCGCGAGCTCCAACACCTGACCGCGTTGCTGGGTGACCCGAAACGTCGTACCCAAGAGCGACCTGGCGGCGACAGCACCCAAACACACGATCAGTGCCGGATCGACCAGGGTCAGTTCCGCTACCAGCCAGGGACGGCACGCCTTGATATGGGTGACCTGGGGGGTGGCATGAATTCTCCGCTTGCCCCGCTCGGTGAAGCGAAAGTGCTTGACGGCATTGGTGACGTAGACATCCTCTCTGGGCACGCCAGCTTCCGTCAGCGCGTCCTGAAGCAGCCTGCCGGCCGGGCCGACAAACGGAATGCCCTTGCGATCTTCGACGTCGCCAGGTTGCTCACCGACAAGAGCTAACGGTGCCTTGGGATTCCCGGCTGAAAAGACCACTTGGGTTGCGGGCTGCCAGAGCTCGCAACCCTTGCAGTCCAGCGCTGCTCGCCTGAGGGCCTCGATGTCGGCATGCTCAGGCACCCAAGGTGCCGCCGTCTGGGACAAATTCTTAGTGCCCGTCTCCCATCGAGCCCGCCCACGTGCCCGCCGCAGTATGCGTGTGCTGCCGGCCCTCGAGCTTGATCACGTGAAGTACGGCGTTGATCAACGCCAGGTGAGTGAAGGCTTGCGGGAAGTTTCCAAGTTGCTGGCCGGTGTGCGGGTCGATCTCCTCGCCGTACAGATCCAATTCACCGGCGAAGGACAGTAGCTTGGCACAGAGCTTGCGGGCTCGGTCGTACTCACCGATCTCGCAGAGCGCCGAAACCAGCCAGAAGGAGCAGATCGTAAAGCTGCCCTCCTCGCCGACAAATCCGTCGTCGGTTTCATCAACCTTGTAGCGCAGCACCAGCTCGTGGATGGTGAGCTCGTCGGCAATCGCCAGCACGGTGTTCCTGATGATCGGGTGGTCGGCCGGCAGGAACCGCACCAGCGGCGCCAGCAGCAACGACGCGTCCAGGGCCTTGCTGCCGTAGTACTGGGTGAGCACGCCGCGTTCGTCCACGCCATTGGCCAAGATGTCGTCTTTGATCTCCTGTGCCGCGAGCTCCCATTCCGCCGCCTTGCCGTCCTCCCCCGTAATCCTGGCGATCTTGGCGCCCCGGTCCACAGCGACCCAGCACATAATCTTGGAAGATGTGAAGTGCTGCAGTTGACCGCGCACCTCCCAGATCCCGGCATCGGGCTCCCGCCAATACTTCAGCGCTTCCCCGACCTGCTTATCCAAGATCTCCCAGATGCGGTTGTCCAGCCGATTGGCTGCCTTGAAGTGCAGATAGACCGAGTCGAGAAGAGCACCCCAAACGTCGTGCTGCTTTTGCGCATACGCGGCATTCCCGATCCGCACCGGACGCGAGTTGGCATATCCAGGCAGGTGGTCGAGTTCGAGCTCGGTGAGCTCTTGCTCACCCCCGATCCCATACATGATCTGGATGTCGTCCTCACCCGCTACCAGATCAGCAATGAAGGCGAAGAAGTCCACCGCCTCCCAGTCAAAACCCAGCGAGTACAAGCCCCACAGCGCGAATGTGGCATCCCGGATCCAGGTGAAGCGATAGTCGTAGTTGCGTTCTCCCCCGAGGGTCTCGGGAAGTGACGTTGAGCCGGCCGCCGCAATTGCGCCGGTCGGGGAATAGGTAAGCCCCTTAAGCGTCAAGGCGCTGCGCTGCAGATAACCACGCCAGGGGTGATCAGGGAACTGCCCACGGGCCAGCCAGTGCTGCCAGTGGTGCGCCGTCCAAACCTGACGCCGGTACGCGTCGGCATAGTCCATCGGCGGTGGGGCGCCACCCCAGGACAGCGCGATGTAGCGGACGTCGCCCTCTTTCAGCAACGTCCGGGCGTTGGCTTGACCGCCCTCGAATCCCAGCCGCAGGTCGCTGGTCAAGGTCAGTTTGAGATCCACACCCTCGGCAGAGCAGACACCCTGGTAGTAGCTGTTGTCGGTGTATTCCCATCGAACATGGGCCCGCCCGTAGTCGAGCACGGGCTCACAATCCACCATGGTCTGCACTTCGCCGGAGGCGCAACGGATGGTGCGCAGCAGGATGTGCTCAGCCTCGTAGTCATTCGGGGTCCGGCGGTACGTCTTGGAACGGTCCGTCGGGTGGTGCCAGGGACCGATCAGGAGGGCGTCGCGGACAATGATCCATCCGGTCGGCGTCCCCCAACTGGTCTCCAAGATCATGGTGCCTGGCAGGTAGCGGACATCCGCAGGTACAGCAACATCAACGGGGGCGACCCGCCACACGCCGGCGTTCCGACCAAGGATCCGTCCGAAAACACTGGGAGAGTCAAAGCGGGGCACGCACATCCATTCCACCGCGCCGTTAGGCGATACGAGTGCGGAGACCTCGCCATCGCTGAGAAACCCATAGTCGCCGATCGGTGTTGATCGGAAATGCGAGGTCGTAGCACCGACCCGGAGTTCTGGCTTGCTCTTCCTATTCGCCATGGGGAAAGCATGCTTTGGTCAGCACGTCATGGCAAGCGTCAGCATCAATCGTTAGGTCCGATGATCAACGGCTGGCTCGGTTGTTTCGCTGACGACCCACTGCAAGTAGTCCGGGTTCCCTGCCTCGATCTGGAGAGCAAGGACGCAGGGCACTTCGTACGGATGTTCGCGGCGAGTGCGATCGATGATTTGCTGCACCAGGCTGGCACGAGTGTGCAGCGCCACCCGCACCTCGCGGTCATCGTGAATACTGCCGTGCCAGCGATAGATGGACGTGATCGGCGCAAGGTGCTGGGCGCAGGCGACGAGCCGTTCAGCGACCAGTGACCGGGTGAAACCGACCAGCCAGTCTTCACTGTCAGCAGTAATGATCACTTCACAGATCGGCTCGGTCATGGAGATCCGTCCAGCGAACAATCAGTGGCCAGGGCCCGTGACGATCTTCCTGCGCTCCGACTCGTGGGCTCCCCCCTTCTTTGCCAGAGTCGCGCAAGCCTCCTCGATGTCTCGTGCCAGAGTGTCGACGTGCTCCCGACTCAGGGTCTCCTTGACCAGGGCGCGCATGATCGTGACGTCCTGGGCGTTGGGTGGGAGCGTGTACGCCGGCACCATCCAGCCGCGTTCGGCTGATAGCTGCCAGGCAACGTCGAACTCGTCGTAGCCGTTGTCGGCGGCCAATTGGAAGGCAACAAGCGGGAGTTGCTCCTCGTCGGGACCGATCAATTCGAACTGGCCCATGGACTGCAACTTCTCGGCAAGTGTCCTTGCGTTCTCCTGCATGTTTTTCATGATGTAGGTGTAGCCAGGGCGGCCATATCGCACGAGGTTGTAGTACTGCGCCAAGACCATCGCAGAGCCTGTGGAGAAGTTCAGTGTGAAAGTGGCGTCGGTCTTGCCGAGGTAGTTCTCTTCGAAGACCAGATCTTGGGCGAGGTCGGATTTCTCTCGAAAGATCAGCCAGCCGATTCCGGGATAGACCAGCCCGAACTTGTGTCCGGAGACATTGATGGAATGTACCTGTTCCAGGCGGAAGTCCCATTCTGAGTCGGGATAGAGGAACGGCCAGACGAAACCGCCGCTCGCGCCGTCAACGTGCAAAGGCACGTCGATGCCGCGCTCGGTCTGGATCTGGAGCAACAGGTTGTTGATCCCGACGATGTCGTCCTTGTGCCCGGTGAAAGTCGTTCCGAGCACGGCGGCAACTCCAATAGTGTTCTCATCGATATGAGGGCTGACGTCGTCCGGTCCGATCGTGTATTTGCCGGGTTGCAGCGGCACGATACGCGGTTCCACATCGAAATAGCGGCAGAACTTCTCCCAGACAACATGCACGTCGCCGCCGAACACCAGGTTCGGGTTCGCGGCCGACTCCCCCGCGGCCTCGCGACGCTTACGCCAATTCCACTTCAGAGAGAGGCCGCCCAGCATGATCGCCTCAGACGACCCCTGGGTGCGTGCGCCGGTCGTCTCACCCGGTGCGTGGAACAGGTCGGCGATCATCCGGATGCAGCGCTGCTCGATTTCGGCCGTGCGCGGATATTCGGCGTGGTCGATGAAGTTGCGGTGCAAGTTTGCAGCGATGATCCTTTGCGCCTCCGGCTCCATCCACGTGGTGACGAAGGTGGCGAGATTGCGTGCAGGATCGCCCTCGAGCGCGAGGTCCTCGGCGACCAACCTCATGGCATCCACCGCGGTCATTCCGCTATCTGGGAATTGGCGACTTGGCACTTCCTGGGTAGCAAAGCGATTCCCGAAGAGCACCGCATCGGGGATTGCATTGGCTGATGTGGTCATTGGCTTCTCCTTCGATTTTGCGGGTCTTCAGGGCGCGCCGGTTCTGCCGCACGAACTGCATGTCTCCAAGCAGGGAACATCAAGATTGCTCCAGTCAGGAAGCACAACGCGCCTAGCAGCGTGCCGCCGATCGAAAACCGACTGTTGATCAACTCGCCGGTACTCGGCAATACATAGCTCGCTAGAGCGGAGAACATGAACAAGATGGATCCGATCATGTTCAACCAGGCGATGCGCCAGGGAAAAGAACGGGGCTGCAAGCTGAGGAAGCGTCCTACCGCGAGAATGGCGAACACGCTGGCGACCAGGAAGAGTGTTGATCCGTAGAAGTCAGGCCGCCAGACGCGCCGGTTCTCCTGTTGTGCCGTTGCGTTGTGGGCGAGAGCTGCCAGGGTGCTGATGTTGAAGAACAGCGTGCCGGGGAATTGTGTAATGGCTGCAAGCCAGTTGCGATCATGCGGCAGTGGGGCCCAGAACCGGACTGGCGCCCGCGTGTGCTCCGAGTTTGCGTCAACCTCGGTCATTGCCGGTGTTTGAGCTTGCAGGAGTTGGGAGAAGGACGCCGCCGTGAAGAAGATCGAGCCGACGAAGTAGGTCACGCTGTCGGCGGTCGCACCCACTGCGTTCACGTACGCCGGCACGGAGCCCAACGCGAACAACGCAGAGCCAATGATGAAAAGCCAAGCGATGGCAGTGTTGAGATCGGCCGGCCTCACCGTCATGCCGCTCTCCTCACCAACGTGGTGCCCCAACGGGTGTTCGTCGCCTGTCGGCTCCATCTGTATCGGAATGGAGCCGCAGCCACATCACCCGTCAGGGATGAAAGCGTGCTCGGCCTTGCTTGATCACTTGGGAGCGAGCATCACCGGCTGCTTGAGGTCGAAGAACTCTGTCTCCCCGACGCTGAGCTTGTTCATCTCCTCCATCTGCGCCTGTAACTCCGGCGGCGGCTCTTTGCGCTCGCCCTCGCGTGCCTCAGCTTCTGAGGTGAAGTACAGGACCATGGTGTAGCCACCGTCCTCATGGCCTATTGCGACGCTACCGAGAATGTCGGGACGAAACGCTGCCCACTTGTCAGCGTCCTGATCCATCAGTTGCCTCGCTCGTTCCGGATCGGTGCTTCGGCCCTGCATGACCTGAACGAAGCCTGCCTGATCGGGATCGCCTTGAAGATCAACAGTGACATCGGTGCTGTCCCGGAATGTTGCCTCGCCGTCAAAGATCTTCGCCGTCTCGGACCACCACTGGTCCTGCTCGGGCCGGTTGCTATTGCGGCGGGCATCCTCCTCGGTTTCAAAGCGCACAACAGCGATGGCACGGCCATCTTCAGTAACGCCGCTTGTGCTGCCAAGCCAGCCAGTTGCACCCGGCGCAAGATCCTGGTACCACCGGTTGAGTGCGGCATCTAATGCTTCCGGGTTGGACGTCTTGCCCTGGATGACTTGAGCGAACATGCGGGGCCTCCGATCGATATGGTTGGGATTGAGAAATGTTCTCCTCTGCGGACGTTACGACCGCAGGATGTCTGCGTCAATACGCAAAACTCCGCGCTTTTGGCGGGAACGTACGCCTCAAACCCCGCAAGCACGTCGACTTCAGCGTCCGCGGCTCTGCGGAAGCGTCACCCGTCGAGTGGCCGGCGCAGATGGCGGCGGAACCACCGGGCCAATGTCGCCGTCGGGAGCTTCGTCCAGGTCAACGATGACCGGGGCGTGGTCGCTCGGCCCTGAACCCTTGCGCGCATGGCGGTCCACCCACGCTGCGCGAACTCGCTCAGCAATCGGCGGGGTGGCCAGGACTAGGTCAATGCGCATACCCAGGTCCTGGTGGAACATGCCTGCGCGGTAGTCCCAGTACGTGAACACCCGCTTGCCAGGCCAGCGGTCCCTGACGACGTCGCGCAAGCCAAGTGCTTTCAGCTGGGCCAGCGCCTCACGCTCCGGCGCTGTGACGTGGGTCTGGCCGATATAGGCCTCGGGGTCGAACACGTCTTCGTCGGTTGGCGCAATATTCATGTCGCCGCAGACGACTGCGTCCTCAGGTCCACCGCGAAGGTGCTCGGCCAACGCGGCCAGCCAGTCCAGCTTGTATTGGTAATGGTCCGAACCGGGCACCCGCCCATTCGGCACGTACACCGAATGCACCCGGATGCCGCCGCATATCGCCGAGACCGCGCGAGACTCCGGATGTGGGAATCCTGGTGCGCCCTCAAATCCCGGAACAACCTCGTCCAGTCCGACCTTAGACAGGATCGCGACGCCGTTCCACTGCACCTCCCCGTGCGTGGCGAATTCATAGCCACGGCTGACCAGCTGCTCACCCAGCAGATTGGCGAATGCGTCGTCGGCAAGCTTGGTTTCCTGCAGGCACACCACATCGGGCTGCCGCTGGTCCAGCCACGGCAACAACCGCGGCACCCGCTGTTTGATCGAATTCACGTTCCACGTCGCCAACCGCACAGACCCACGCTAGACGCAGCGTAGATTCTCATCACACACGGCCAACGCTTGGGTCAGCGCGAGCAGTGCAGTTAGCGAGTCCAGGAGATTTGCCATGGTCCACACCCGCAATGTCGATCATCACAGCCAAGACCGCCTCATTCACTGGGCGTGGGCATACGACCTCACGATTGGGTTACTCGGCCGACGCGGAAGTCGCCTCCGGGCCATGTTTGCTGACGAACTGCAGCTGCGACCCGGTGATCGGGTTCTCGACGTGGGCTGCGGCACTGGCCGCCTCGCAATGGTGTTCGTCGACCGAGTCGACCCGGGTGGCTCGGTCGTCGGCATTGATGCAGCCGCTGAGATGATCAAGCGGGCTACCGCTCGGGCCCGCAAGCATGGAACTCCGGTGACCTTCCAGGTCGCTTTGGCCCAACAACTCCCGTTTCCTGATGCCACTTTTGAGGCTGTGGCGTGCATTCTCGCCCTACACCATGTGGCCGACGATGATCAACTGACCGCGGTGCAAGAGATGTACCGGGTGCTCAAGCCTGGCGGACGACTACTTATCGCCGAGTTCGGCAAGGCACCGCGCTTTCCACATCGAGGCCTACGACGACTGAGCCGATCCATTGAGGGGAGCATGGTCGACAAGGCGCTCCAGCTCGCCATTGCCTCGGGATTTGCCGATGCCGCGCGCGGAGATACGAACCTCAGTTGGCTGGGCAAGATCACAGCCCACAAGCGTCCGGTCCCGTAGTATCGCGCCGCGTGATGCGCCTCGCCCCCGGCCCGCTCGCCGTGCTCATCGCTTCGCTGTGCTCGGCTTGCCTGACTACTCCTGATGGCAACCTCGACGACAACCCTTCGGCTGGCGCGAACCCCCCTCCAACGGTCGCCTCGACCCCGACCGGGCCGACCCCGACCGTGCCCACTCCGAGCGTGCAGCCAGAGCAAGGGACGCTTGCGTTTGGAAAGGCCTACACCTGGGACGACGGGGTAACTGTGACCGTGGGAAAGCCCATGAGTTTCAGGCCCAGCGAGTACGCAGCCGTCGAAAAAGGAAAGCGCTATGTGAAATTCACCGTGACGGTGGTGAACAAGTCGAACAAGCCCGTGGACCTCGGGCTGACCTACATCAGCGTTCAATCTAAGAACGAAGAGGCAGACGAGGTCTTCGACTCTGGGAGCGGTCTCAAGGGCCCTCCCGATACGAAGGTGTTGAAGGGTCGGGTGTCGGAGTTTGATGTCGGATTCGGGGTCGCGGACCCAAAGGATGTTGTCATGGAAATCGCGCTCTATAGCGACTCCGTGCGACCAAGTCTGTTGTACTCGACCTAGACAAGCGGCCTGACTCAGCCGGTCTGGCGAGCGGCACCGTCAACTCGGCGAATCAGCTGTGTGAAGCGGACCATCCGCGGGTAATAGCGGGTTCGAGGAGGATCACATGATTGTTCTTGGTGTCATCTTGTTGATCTTGGGTCTGCTGCTAGACATCGGCATTCTGTGGACGATCGGGATAATCGTCCTGGTCATCGGAGTTGTCTTTTTCGTCCTAGGTCAAATGGGCCGCGCCGTCGGCGGGCGTAAGTACTGGTACTGAGCGCGTGCGCCGAGAGTGTCCCGCCCATCGGGAGAGTTAAGAGGTAACGATCCGGCCACGATGCGCTCGCATCCCCCGCACCAACCAGCCGACTGAGCCAATCTGACCGACACGCAACTCTGGGAGGATCGATGAGCCAGACCTTGCCGCGGCAGACGAATCAGGTGCCAGCCTGGCTGATTTTCTCGGGCGTCGTCATCGGGATCGTCGGAGCGATCGTGAAGAAACACGCGGAGAACATCGCCGAACTCGTAGGGGCGCTGGGCAGTCGAGCCGCGACCGCGGCGGCTACGCCGGCGCAGTGGGGTATGGGATTGCTGATCGCTGGCGCTGTTGTGGTACTGGCTGCGCTTATCGTGATTGCAACCCGCCGGCCGGTGTAGGCGACGACGACCGCGACTAAGCACGTCCGGGCGTTTGGTGAGCCGTCCAGGAGCTCACTGACCCCCCGCGACCGGCTTTGCGGACGCTGGCTCAGCCGGCTGAGTCTCCGCCAGCTTCGTGTACTGCGCCTTGCCACGCCTGACTGCGATCGTGCAGCCGAGTACGAACAGCGCAAGCAGCACGGGGGCGACATACATGCCGATCTTGGTGTTGCCCGAGGTGCCGAGCACGCCCCAGATCGGCGCACCGATGGCGTTACCCGCGTAGATGAACGAAACGGCGAGCGCAAAGATCTTGCCGAATTCCCGCAGCCCCATCGCCTGGGTGATGACGAGCGGTGGCGTGACCAGCGCGTTGGAGATCCCGGCGGCCAGGAAGACCATGGCGGCGTACATGAGCGCCACCGCGGAGCCATAGACCATTGACGGTATGTAGATGATGGCCAGCGCCATGAGGGTCATGCTGATGAGCATCATGCCCATCAGGCCGATCTTGTCGTTGAGTTGGCCGAGGACCGGCTTCCAGATGATGAGGAACGTCAGCCACACCATAAAAAGCGAGGAGTAGAACGCGACCTGCCCCGGTGTCCAAGAGCTCTGGTCGATTGGGTTGGGGTACGCCGCGATGCGGAAGACAATCGAGAGCACCTGTGTGACGGACGCGACGCTGCCGAGCAACAAGAATGACACGCAAGCAATCCAGAAGTTCGCGTTCGTCAGGGCCTGCCGGTAGGTAAACCCCGGGAAAGCCTGCGGCGAACCAGGCGCGCCACCAGCTGCCGTTTGAGCGGTGTACGCGCCGTAAGGAACCAGGCCGACGTCAGCTGGCTTGTTCCTGATAAGGAACAGCGCCGGCAGGAACGTGCAGGCCGCCATAGCGGCTGCCATTATCCAGATGACGCCGCGCCAGCCCAGCGAGGACTGCGCCAAGCTTGGACCGATGGTCGCCCAGATCAGGCCGCCGACAGCTACACCGGCCATGACGATGCCGAGCACGAGGCCGCGCCTGGCGACGAACCACGCATTAACCAGAGCCGGTGGAACAAGCGCAATGCTCAGGCCGTACCCAAGGCCCAGCAGGCCCCCGGCGATATAAAACGTGAGGTTGCCGCTGGAGCTTGCGAAGAGAACCAGGGCACTGGTCATGATGATGCCGCTGACAATCAGCATGGCGCGGCCGCCGTATTTCGCCAGCAGCCGACCGGCGAAGAACATCAGCGCAATGACGACGGTGAGCGTGAGAATGGAGAAGTAGATAAGGAAGGCACCCTGCCCGCCGTGGATCTCCACAGGTACTTTCATGCCGTTGGGCAAGGTCCTGAGCACGACATTGCCGCCGGCGTCCTTCTGGTAGTACAGGTCGGAGATGATCGGCGCTGTGACGAGTAACAGGCCGTTCAGCACAATCGATGCCGCGATCATGACAATGAATGCGCCGGCGGCCACCATCCAATGACGGGCGCTGCTCTGGGACTTCGTGGGACTAATGCTGGTCATTTGAAGCTCCTCGCTTCGCTGGTGGTTCAACCCGCGCCGTCTGTGATGCCCGACAACCAGCCTGACGATCTGAGGATACTGACTCAGAGGGGGTAGCGGCGCAGGCCGGTTGTCGGCAGTTTTCCACGGTGGGTCGGGGCTAATTGGGTTTCGTGCACAGCATGGGGCTGTTCTCGCAGAACAGGACATAACCGCTGTTGGGTGGTTTTGGCGCCGAGGGTGCACCACACAGGGTGGGGCTGCCCTGGCAGAACTGGAGGTAACCGGCCTGGGGCAGGGCGGGCGCCGCCGGCGCACCGCACAGAGTCGGGCTGCCCTGGCAGAACTGGGCGTACCCTCCTGAGGCGTCGACGCTCCCGACCTTCGTACCGGCATCGGCCTGATCCGGCGCCGCTTGCTGGGGCGGCGCTGGCGCCGAGATCGGCGTGATTGGGCCGGTCTGGCTGGGTGCGCCGTTGGTAAGCAGCCATACGGTGAGCGCGACCGCGGCGGCAATGACGACGAGTGCAGCCGCAAGCAAGGTGCGCCGTCGCCGTGGGGGTGCCGGGCGCCCAGCGGGCGGAGGGCTGGTTTCGGTCTGGATGGTGGGGGTTTGCGTTGCAGTCATGATCACTCCTTGGGTTGTGTGGGTTGGCGACCTAAGAGCTGGCTGTGGAGGTAGGGAGCGGCGCCAGGCGGTGAGCCGCGTCGAGCCACTCGAGCTCGTCGGCTATCGCGAGCGAGAGACGTTCGAAAGGCACACCCGAACGCGCATAGACCTCGCGTACGAGATCCTCGGAATCTGCGTCGAAGACACACAAGAGCGCCTCGTCCGCTGGCACGATCGTCGATCGCAGGTAGCGGACAGCCCTTCCTTCACCTCCCATGGCGATCGCCGTCTCGCGGACCCGCGCCGCCCAGCAACCCAGCCCGTCGACCGTCATGCCGGGCGAGTAGTGCTCAACGAGATAGACGTTCCCGCTGTTGCTTGTCTTCGCCATGCGAGGACCGTACGGCCGATGCATCCACCAGCGAATCGGCCGTTTGGCTACGTTTGTGCCGCTACCCCATCGCGTTCTTCCGACATCCGGGCGCCGAGCTCAGCGCGCGAGCTGATGCCGAGCTTGCGATAGACACGGGCCAGGTTCGCCTGAACCGTCTTGGGACTCATAAAGGTCTTGCGCGCGACTTCTCGGTTGGTGAGGCCGCTCGCAGCCAGCTCGGCGACCCGACGCTCCGTCGGCGTGAGCTCGCTTGGCGCACGGCGTAGGCCAACGCGGTCGAGCTCGGCCTGCGTCCGCTTGATCCACGAAGGTGCGCCCAGCTGCTCGAACTGCTCGAGCGCCGCACGCAATGTTTCTGCGGCCGCGTGCCGCTGTTTCGCTCGACGCTGCAGCCGACCCCGTACGAGGAGCGTCCACGCAAGATCGAACGGCAGTTTTGCCGCTGCTGCGTCGTCAAGTGTCTCGAGGGCAGCGAATGCGTCTTCCAGCCTTCCCTCTGCGGCTAGGACGATCGCTCGCGTCCGGGGCAGCGTTACGTCGATCCAGAGTCTGGGGAAGACGCGTCCCCGCTCCTCGAGCCTGGCCAGCGCGTCCCTAGCGCGCTCGACCTCGCCCAAAGCGACGAGCGATTCAACGTGCAGCGGCTCACTTCGGTCAGGTGCGAGGTCGCGTACGCCGACGTCCTCGGTGCAGCGGTACATACGCGTCAGCGTCGCGTCGACGGCGGCGTGGTCATCATCGGCGAATTCCACGAATGCGAGTGTTGAAAGGAAGAGGGCCTCCCAGACCATCCGCCCTGAGCGGTTCGCCTCATCGATCAGAGGCAGCATCGTGGTACGCGCACGTTTGGTCCTGCCGCGTCCCGCGTCGACGATTGAGCGGAACCGGAAGAGCGTTGTCCACGGGCCAGGGCGCTCGACCTGAGCGATTGCGGTGCAAGCCTCCTCGACGAGCTTCTCGGCCAGTTCCCACCGTCCGGCGCGGAATTCGGCGAACCCGAGATGGGCGAGGCGCTCCGCCACCCATCCCTCCTCGCCACGTACGCGGTACCACGCGGCTTCGACCGCTTGCCGCTGGCGTGCTGCGTCGAAGTCATCGATCGAGTGAAAGTAGATGAGGGGGATGACGCTCTTCGGCGCCTCCGGCCCGGCCCGGTCCTCGAGCTCTTTCCACTGCTCGAAGAGCTCTCGGCGTGCACCGTGCCCGAGCAAGATCTCGGCCCAGTACAAGTCGAACGCGACCGAGGCGACCGCTGCAGGCACTCGCTCGGAGCTCAAGGCAGCGAGGGCACGCTCGGCGCGCTCGATCAATTTCGTGGGGGCGTGAGTGGTGTAGTTGACCAGCTTGGGATAGACGCTGGCCGCGAGCGCCGGATCTTCGGGCTCGGCCGCAAGGGCGTTTTCCAAGTGCTCGGTCGCACCGGCCCAGGAGCCGCCGATCCAGTCGAGGTCAGCGAGGAGGAGTTCGGCCTTGGCGCGCAGGCCGGCGGCGCTGGCACCTGCTGCCTCGCTGGCGATCGTCCGTGCGCCATCGACATCGCCAGCCGCAAGGAGCGCTTTCGCCTCGCCGAGCCCTCGGCCTGTCAGCTCCTCCTCGCGGGTCCGGGGAGTCAACCGCTTTGCTGCCGAATAGAGATCGGCCGCCGCCTCCGGTGCGCCACGTCTTGCAGCCAACGCGGCGCCCGCCTCGAGCTCTGCGGCGATTTCCTCATCCGGTTCTGTGGTGCAGAGTGCCAGGTGGCGAGCTCGTTCTTCGGGATCCGACACCACGAGCGCGAGACGCTTGTGCAGTTGCCGCCGCCGCTCGGCCGAGGCCGAGCGGTAGATCACCGATGCGAGCAGTGGGTGCTCGAAGCGGATCCGGTCAGTCTCTGAGGTCAGCACCCTCAGCTCCTCCGCCTCAAGGAGCGCCGCGCCGAAGTCGGCATCGGCAGGAAGCACGGATGCAAGGACCGACCGCGTCGGCTGCGAGGTGGCGGCCGCGGCGAGCGCGAGCTGCCGTGCTGGCGGCGACAAGGTCCGGATCCGCGAGACCACCAGCTCCTCGAGGTCGCGGGGGACGGGCAAAGGCTGCGTCGGCTTCAGATCACTGTGTGGCGCGAGCGCGCGAGCCATCTCGAGCGCGTAGAAGGGATTCCCTCCGGAGGCGTCGGCCAGGCGAGCCAGCAGCGGCCGCGGAAACGAGGTGCCCAGGCGGGACTTCACCACGTGATGGAGCGCAGCAAGGGAGAGCGGACGGGGGGTGATGCGCAACAGGCGGTCCTCGGGCAGCGCTCGGGCGAGCCCCAGTGGCAGCTCCTGTCGGGCCCCCACCCGGTGTGCGAGAAGTACACCGACTTTCGGCGGCAAGCGGCGCAGCGCGAAGGCCAGTGTCTCTGCGGAGGCCGAATCGAGCCACTGGACGTCGTCCACGGCGAGCAGCACCGCGCCCCTCTCGGCACACTTTGCGAGTACGCCGACGAAAGCGGTTGCCGTCGTACGCGCGGAGGTTCCCTCGCTGGCACCGTCGCGGACCAGCGCGGCGGCGAGCGCGTGCTTTTGGATCTGAGGAAGGCCCGATCCCACTTCATCGAACGCTTCGACGACCAGATCGGCGAGCGCAACGTAGGACAGCTTCTGCTCGCTCTCAGCCGGCTGTGCCCTGAACGCCCGCATGCTCAGTTCGTCGGCGCGCCGGACGCCCTCGAGCCATAGGGTGGTTTTTCCGATTCCTGCCTCGCCCTCGATGACGACCGCGCTCGGCCAAGTCGGCGTGCCGTCGAGGAATCGTTCTATCGCGGCGAGCTCGAGGTCACGCCCGAAGATTCCCTCCACGCCGGCTCCTCTCCGACGTGAAGATCCTACGGTTGCTTTCGCCGGCCGCTGCGAGCAAGTACTCGCAGAGCGTTTTGCGCGTGACTCGAGACCCGCCGCCAGATAACAATCCCGCCACGATGTGTTCGTAGCCCGACGCCGATAACCGCGCTGCGCCACTCTGCAAACCGTGAGTCAAACCAAGCTCGATCAATGGGAGATCAACTGGGATCTTCTTTCCGACGCTGAGTATCAACGCGCTGTCATCGGCTTACGCGCCGCTTTGCAACTCTGCCTGAGTGCCTATCGCGACACGATCCCAAATCAAGAGCTGGCTACAGCAGCCATCGGCGACTTCGTGAACTGGGCGTGCGCGCTAGACGAACGGCTGGGTCACATCGATCCGACGTACACCGCGCGCCGGGATGCCGATGATGACGGCCGCGTGCTTCCTGCTTTGCGTTTTGTCCGGGACAGGCAGCGGCACCAGATGGCCGTCACATCAACGCTGGTGTTCATGGTCCAGTGGTCCGATCTGAATCCCAAGCCAGCGATCACTCGGACGCGGATCTATTGGCGGCCGCTGGAGGGTATATCAGAGCCGATCAACGGCCATGAGACGCTTCGCAATTACGTCACGCTCCGAGCGGCCTACGAGGACCAGCTGGAGGGTCGGGAGCCGCCGTTGGCGATGGCGGCTGCGCTCCGCTTCCTCAGCCAAGAAGTCGATGGTCTGGGCATCGAGGTCCCAGATGCCACGCCCTGGCCTATAGAAGAGGGAAAGGACTAACGCTAAGGCATCCCCGCCGTCGGTAGTGACCGCCCGGCGGGTAACGGTCCCGCGACTGTGCGAGGCTCAATCGCGGCCCTGGGTGTTAGCCTGTCGGCCCGATGGCGATTCTTACGGCGGAACAGCGGGCGCAGCTTCACCGCCGCGCCCTGCGGCTTGAGTACGTCACGGTCGGCTGGAACATCATCGAAGCGGTCGTGGCCATCGCGGCGGGGATCGTCGCCGGCAGCGTGGCGCTCATCGGGTTTGGTTTCGACTCGGCCATCGAGGTCATCAGTGCGGTCGGACTGTTGTGGCGACTCCGCAAAGCAGGGCCACACGCCACCGTCAGCGAGGAAAGCCAGGCCGAGAGACGTGCCCTATACGTTGTGGCAGCAACATTCTTCCTGCTGGCCGCCTACATCACCTACGACGCGATGTCTGCCCTCATTCAGCAGGAGGCACCGCTGACTTCCCCAGTTGGCATCGCGTTGTCGGTGCTGTCATTGATCGTCATGCCGGTGCTGGCGTACGCCAAACATCGCACTGGCCGGGAAATGGGCAGCCGTGCGCTGATGGCCGACTCAAAAGAGACATTGGTTTGCTCGGTCCTGTCGCTCGCCCTGCTCGTCGGCGTGGGCACGTTCGCGCTGTTCGGTTGGTGGTGGGCGGATCCGGTAGGCGCACTGGCGATGCTTCCAGTCATCGTCTGGCAAGGCTGGGAGACGTTCGCCGAAGCGCGGAAGCCAGGCGATTAGACCCTCGACGGCCGCACGTTCTGGTTTCGGCAGAAGACGTTGTCGGGGTCGTAGCGGTCCTTGAGCGCAACCAGGCGGCGGTACTTCTCCTCGCCGAAAGCGCTGCGCACCCGGCCATGGTCGACGTCGGTGAAGAAGTTCAGCGCCATCCCGGGCCGGGTCCAAGGCCGAAGCGCCTTGCCCGTGTCTTTGACCCACCAGATGTGTCGCGCATCGTCCGCGTCGGTCCAGATCCCGTAGCAGTGGTAGAACCAGTCCGCCGACCGCCCTCCGATTGGCGTAGCGTCCTCGAGCACGTCGGCGACCGCTCCACCCCACCGCGCCAAGATCATCACACTCGCCGGGGACGAGGCGCGGTCCGCGCGGTCCACCAACGTATCGATCGCGGCGTCCGGCAGGTCGGCGAAGAGGTCGGAGTGCCAGTAGTTGCGGCGTCCGGGCGGATTTCCCGGGTCAGTCAGCGCCTGAAGCGTTTGGTACGGCAGCGGCCCCAATGTGTCGACGGCGGGAGCGCCGTACTCTCGGAGCGCGGCGAGCGCGCCGGGCCCGTCCATCGAGGCACCGAAGTAAGCCAGGAAAACACTCACCGCCGGGCGGCCCTGCAGCTCGGCCGGGACGAACGGCGCCGGAGGCGCTGTCATCAAGATCACGCCACCGACCACCTCGCGGGGTGCGCTGGCCAGGATGTCGCGGAAGTTCCGACAGACCTGTCCCGCCTGGTCGCGCGGGTACATCAGCATGCCGCCGTACACGGTCGGACCGACCGGGTGCAGCCGCAGCTCGAACTCGGTGACCACGCCGAAGTTGCCACCTCCGCCACGCAGCCCCCAGAACAGCTCCGGGTTCTCACTCTCGCTCGCGGTGACTACCCGGCCATCGGCAGTCACGACGCGCGCCGAGACCAGGTTGTCGCAGGCCAGCCCGTGCATCCGCTCAAGCCAACCGCTGCCGCTGCCAAGCACGAATCCAGCCACTCCAGTGGTCGTCATCCGGCCGCCAGTGGTTGCCAGCCCGTGTTCCTGCGTGGCACTGTCCAGCTCACCCCAGGTGACGCCCGGTCCGACCCGAACGGTCCGCGCGGCCGGGTCGACCTTGATCTTCCGCATCGGGCGGAGGTCAAGGAGCAAGCCCTCGTCGATGGTGGAGTACCCAGCGACGGAGTGGCCGCCAGCCCGCACCGCGAGGGGCAGCCGCGCGGACTGCGCAAACAGGACCGCCGCTACGACGTCGCCGTCGCAGGTGGCGCGGGCGATCGCCGCCGGCCTGCGGTCGAACATGCCGTTGAAGACCACGCGAGCGTCATCGTACCGCTCGCCATCGGCGGGCGTCAGGATCTCGCCCGCAAAGGTTGAGCACAGTTGGCCGAGGTCGGTAGCGGAGGCCAGCGGTTGCCGCTGGTCGGTTGAGATGATGTGAGTCATTCTCCGATGGTGGCCGCCGCGGCGGGCCCGGCGCAGTGCTGTACGTCACAGTCCACGTAGGTTGAGGTCGCCGCCGGCCCGAGCGGCCTCGTCCAACGCGGCCAAATCGTGCACGTAGAAGTGGCCACCGCGCTGACTGACCACTCCCCGAGTTACCAGGGCTGCCACTGCACGGTTGACACCCTCCCGAGACGCGGCGACGTACGCCGCGAGCTCGCCTTGGGAGAGCCGAAGCCTGATCCGAAGGCCGTCCGAGGTGCTCTCACCGTGCTGGTCGGCGAGGTGGAGGATCAGGCTGGCGACCCGGCCAGCGATGTCGTCGAACGCCACCCCACTGAAGGAGTACGCCGCCTCCACAGCGGCCATGCTGAGCTGCTCCAACATCCGCTGCATGGCGGCCGGATGTCGGGCCAGGAAGGCGAGCAGCGGAGCTCGTCGGATCATCATGCATCGCGCCGCGGTCATCGCGCTGAGACTCAGCCACCGGATGCCGACTGGGTGGAAGAGCCCCACCTCGCCGGTGACCGCGACCGCCCCGTACACGCCCAAGATCACTTCACGGCCATCGCGGCTCACCCGGTGCGCCTTGAGCTGGCCCTCGGCGAGCACGACCATCACCTCGGCGCGGTCGCCTTCGATCCAGACCGTCTGACCGCGGGCATACCTGCGCTCGCGAAGGTCGGGCAGCAACTCTTCGACGTCCTGGACGGAGAGGTCGCGGAAGATCGGGGTCTGGAGGAGGATCCCGGCAGGGTCCATGCAGCGAGGATGCCACGTAAAGGGGTAATGGCAGGGACTCCCAGACTCGGTGGATCGCGATCTAGCGTCGAGATCGAATGTCAGCTCGGGCACATACATGCCCTCGGGGCTCAAAGGGAATGGGGTCGACAGCATGGAGTACGTACGGCTCGGACACAGCGGTTTGAGGGTCAGCCGGATCGCGTTGGGGTGCATGAGCTACGGCGACCCAACCCGCGGGTTGCACTCCTGGACCCTGGATGAGGAGGCCTCACAGCCGTTCTTTCGGCAAGCCGTGGAGCTGGGCATCACGTTCTGGGACACGGCAAACGTCTACCAGGCAGGCAGCTCGGAGGAGTTCGTCGGCCGGGCGATCAAGATGTATGCCCGGAGGGAGGAGATCGTCGTGGCTACGAAAGTCTCCGGGAAGATGCAC
The DNA here is from genome assembly GCA_046726195.1 of Actinomycetota bacterium. Classification (GTDB taxonomy): domain Bacteria; phylum Actinomycetota; class Actinomycetes; order Propionibacteriales; family Propionibacteriaceae; genus Microlunatus. Next base: position 8,571 of record JBKPAB010000147.1, on the reverse strand, counting down.
GACGGCCCCGGCGGCTCCGGGCTGTCCCGCGTAGCGATCATGGAGCAAGTCGACGCCTCGCTGCGACGCCTCGACACCGACTACATCGATCTCTACCTGATTCACCGCTTCGACCCCGACACCCCGGTCGAGGAGACGATGGAAGCGCTGCACGACGCCGTCAAAGCTGGCAAGGTCCGCTACCTCGGCGCGTCGTCGATGTACGCCTGGCAGTTCGCCAAGATGCAGCACGCTGCCGACCTCCACGATTGGACCCGGTTCGTCGCGATACAGGATCAGTACAACTTGATCAAGCGTGAAGAGGAACGGGAGATGCTGCCGATGTGCGCCGATATGGGCGTCGGCTGCGTCCCTTACTCCCCGCAGGGCAAGGGCAGGCTCACCCGGCCCTGGGGTACCCAGACCGATCGGTCGGCCGTCGATGTGGTGGCGAAATCGTTCGACCTGGACGTCGACCGTCCGGTCGTGGACGCGGTCCAGCGTGTTTCGGAGTCGCGGGGCATCCCGATGTCGCAGATTGCGCTGGCGTGGCTACTGACCAAGCCCGTCGTGTCGGCGCCGATCGTCGGGGCTACCAAACCGCATCACCTCGCCGACGCCGCGGCTGCAGTTGAGGTCACCCTGACCGAGGACGAGATCCGGCAGCTCGAGGAGCCGTACACACCGCAGGCGCCCTACTGGTGGTGAACCGATAAGGTCCAGCCATGCAGCGTCAAGCCCGAGCCCCCAAGACACAGCCGTTCGGTGCCGAGGCTTTCGAAGCCGCGGACACGACCGTTTTGCGGTGGCTGGGCATGGCCGGGTTCTTGATCAACAGTCGCGGCACGACACTGATGGTCGATCCCCTGCTGGGCGGTTTTGACATGCCGGTGATGATCGAGTTCCCGATCGCCGCCGAGGACGTGCCCCGGTTGGACGCCGTGCTCGTCACGCACAGCGACAATGACCACTACAGCGTCCCGACCTGTCGTGATCTGGCGCGGGTCACCGGCGAGTACCACTCGACCCAGTACGTGGCTTCGTTGATGCAACAGGAAGGCTTCCCGGCGTACGGTCACGATATTGGCGAGCAGTTCGCGATCGGACCGGTGCGTGTAGAGGTGACGCCAGCCGACCACGCCTGGCAGAACGCATCCCCGGGCGCCAGCGACCGCATCTTTCAGCCGGAGGACTGTTGCGGATTTTGGATCGACACGCCGGACGGCACCATTTGGGCGCCGGGCGATTCACGGCTGATCCCTGACCATCACCTGCGGATGCCGACCGCCGATGCCATGTTGTTCGACTTCTCTGACAGCGAGTGGCACTTCGGGCTTGATGGTGCGATCGCGATGGCGAATGCCTACCCGCACACGCCGTTGCTGCTCTATCACTGGGGCTCGGTGGACGCTCCAGACTTCCCACCGTTCAACGCGGACCCCGACTCGTTGCCGGACCGGGTTGAGAACCCGGAACGCATCCAGCTCCTGGCGCCCGGCGAGCCCTTCGTGCTGCGGCGACTGACAAGCTGATCAGATTCGTAGCAGGCCTGATAGTCAGTGCTCGTTCGCGCTGGTCTTCGCTGGCGCGGCCTCGATGTTTGTCGCCGCCCAGCTCGCCAGCAGCGCGAGGTTGTCAGCCGAGCGGGTGCCGGGTTCCGCGCTGTAAGCGGTGAGGGTGAGGCCCGGCTCGCCGGGCAGCTCCAGCGCATCGAAGCTTAGATGCAGATCGCCGACCGCCGGGTGGTGGAAGTGCTTGGTCCCCGACCGGTGCAACCGGACGTTGTGCGCCGCCCAGCGGGTCCGGAACTCCTCGCTACGCGTGGACAATTCCCCGACCAGCTCGCTCAAGCCCTTGTCGTACGGATTCCGGCCAGCCTCGGTGCGCAGGATCGCCACGCTCGTGTTGGCTGAGTCCGACCAGCTCGGGTGCAGCAGGTGGGCCCGCGGATCGAGGAAGACGAACCGAGCGAGGTTGACCGGGCGCCCCCGAGTATCCAATGCTGGGCTGTCGAACGCCTGGCTGTACAGGGCGCGACCCATCGCGTTGCTTGCGAGGGCGTCCAACCGGCCATTGCGAACAAATGCCGGGATCCCAGTCATCGCATCCAATAGTCGTTGGATGCTCGGACGCACTTCCTGGGCCGTAGTCTTCCGCGGCCCCCGAGGTGTGCTCGGCGCGGATGCCGCCCTGGCAAGATCAAACAGGTACGCGCGCTCTGACTCATCCAGCTGTAGCGCGACAACAAGGGAGTCCAACACCGCCTCCGACACCCCACCCAGATTGCCCCGCTCCAACCGGGTGTAATACTCGACGCTCACCCCAGCCAGCTGCGCCACCTCTGTCCGACGCAGACCCGGCACCCGGCGGGAGCCGTATCTGCTCAGCCCCACCTGCTCCGGGCTGAGCCGAGCCCGGCGGGATGCCAGAAAGTCGCGAACCTCGCTCCGGTTGTCCATGCCCTTGACGCTACGACCCGATCCTGCGGTAGTGCGAGCCACTGCCATTACCCCTCAACGATGCGCGCGTACCCGGTTCCACCACAGCGAGAGACCGACGGCGACCGCAACGAGCAATCCTCCGGCGCCGGCGAACCACGATGCGATGTCGAGCTGCTTCTTCACCACCGTCACCCGGCTGGGCAGATCACCCAGCGCGTCCTGCAGCTGGTCCGCACTCTCGGCCTTGTAGTACTGGCCGCCGGTGATCTTGGCGACGGCTTGCAGGGTCGGCTCGTCGATGATCCGCGGGCTACGCCCCCCGGCCCTACTGAAACCGCCTCCCCAACCGCCGCCGGCCCAACTCCCGGCCTGCTTGCCGGTGCAGGCCATCCGCGACGGGGTGGTGGTACCGAACCCGATGGTGAACAACCGTACGCCGCGTACGGCCGCTGCTTCGGCGGCTGTTGCCGGTTCGATGCCCTGGGTGTTCGCGCCATCGGTCAGTACAACGATCACGTCCGCCGCGTAGCCCGACCGCTGAGCTGATTCGGCATCGACACCGCTGGGCGCCACGGTTGGGTTGATTGCAGCGATGCTGTCGATGGAGGTGAGGATCGCCGAACCGATCGCGGTACCGCGGGCCGTGGTGAAGTTGTTGATCGCCTCGATCAGCGCATCCTTGTCAGTGGTCGGCGGCACCTGCAGACCCGCGACGCCCGCGAAGGCGACGAGGCCGATCTTGGTCTTGCCGTCCTGGGACTCGATAAAGGAGATGGCCGCCTCCTGGGCGACTGCGAGCCGGTTGGGTTCGACATCGGTGGAGCACATGGATCCGGAGACGTCCATCGCCAGCAGGATCGTTGTGGAATTGGACGGCACCAGGACGGTCGCCTGTGGCCGCGCCGCACCCACGCCGAGCGTGGCGAAGCCGAGGAGGAGCAACAGGGTCGGGATAAGCAGGGTCCATCTGGTACGAGATGGCAGCGCGGCCCGTACCAGGGCGATCGAGGTCACCCGCACCGCCGCGCGCCGCCGGCGTCGCCGCAGCAACCAGACGACTCCAGCCACGATCGGGATGATCAGCAGCGACAACAGCGCCCACGGCCAGCTGAACGACATCAGACGAGCCTCCCCGTTCCAATACCGGTGAGCAGCGCGCCCATGGCCAACAGCGCGAGCGCGACGGCGATGAACCCGCCGGCTAGTGGCACGTCCTGCTTGGCCACCGTCAACCGGAGGTCGATGGTAGAGGCGACGTCGTCGAGCTGCTCCGCGTCAGAAGCGGGGCGGTAGTGGCCGCCGGTGGCCTCCGCGATGGCCGTCAGTTGCTCTGTATTCAGGGCCGTATGCAACTGATAGCCGTCGATCTCGACGGTCGCTCCGTCTGCGGTGCCAATGCCGACGGCTTCGATGTGCACACCGGCGTTCTGGGCAATCGTCGCCGCCGCCATCGCCGCATCGCTACCGCCGAAGCCGCCCTGGTCCTCGCCATCGGAGAACAGCACGATGGTTGCCGAGGTCCAGCTCCCGATGTCGGGCAACTCACCGTCCTCGCCGATCCTGACAGGCGTGCCGGTGATGGCGCTCAGCGAGCCGAGAATCGCCGAGGCCAGCGAGGTTCCGCCGGCGGTCCGCATGTTCTGCACCGCCGCCTTCGACGCGGCGCGATCCGCACTAGGCCGTGACGTGGTCAGCGCACCCTGGTCGAACCCGACCACGCCGATGTCGACGCTGGCGGGCTGGGCGTCGATAAACGACAGTGCCGCCTGCTGCGCGGCCGCTAACCGGCTCGGGGTGACGTCGTCGGCACTCATGCTGTTGGACACGTCTATCGCCAAGATGACCGTGCCGGCACTTCGGCCGACCGGCAGCGACGCGGTAGGCCCGGCTACGGCAACCGCCAGCACCACAACTCCGCCGATGGAGAGCCACAGCCCGAGCTGGTTGTTACGCCGCTCGGTCACCGCGACCCCCGTTGTGGCAAGAGCAGCGGACCGGCGCCGGCCCGCGAGTACGGCGCCGACGACTAGCGCGGCGGCAACCAGCAGGCCGAAGATGAGCAGCGGTGGGTGGGAGAGGCTCATACGCGTCTCCAGCGGGTCTCTGCGATGACCTCCAGCAGCGTCTCGACCAGATCGCTCCCGGTGTCGACCCGGTGCAGCGGTACCCCGGCCCTGCGCATGCCGGACCGAAGTTGCGCGTCCCGTTCGTCGACCCCATCACGGAACCGGGCGCGGAACCACGGGTCGGCGGAATCAACGAGAAGCTGCTCTCGCGTCTCGGCGTCCTCGACCACGATCAGGCCGGCCTCGGGTAGGGCGTCGTCGGCGCCGTCGACGATCCGCAGAGCGACGACCTCGTTCCGATGTGTCAGCCGAAACAGCGGGCGTTGCCACTCGCCCGTGCCGATGAAGTCGGAGATCACCACAACCAGACAGCGCCGGGCCAGTGAGGCGACCGTGTCGAGCATGGCGGCCAGGTCGGTCGTGGCGGCCGCTCGGGAGTGCGGATCGCGATCGAGTTCCCGTCCGATCCGGAGTGCATGACCGCGTCCGGTGCCGAGTGGGACGATACGTGCCGCGCCGGTGTCGTAGAGAACGGCACCGACCCGATTGCCGTTGCGGCCGAGCAGTCTAGCCAGGATGAGCGCGAGTTCGACGAGCACGTCCTGTTTCGCACGGCCCGGGCCACCGACCACCATGGATGCCGATCGGTCGAGGACGAGCCATGTCGTCAGCTCACGATCCTCGTTGAACTCGCGCACCTGGAGTTCGTCGAGCCGGGCGACGACGTTCCAGTCGATATGACGGGCATCGTCACCTTCGACGTACGGCCGCAACCCGGCGAAGTCGAAGCCACTCCCCCGTCGCGGCGTGCGATATCCGCCTTGAATGCGTCCATCGAGCCGGCGCACGACCCGCCACTCCAGCATGTGGAGCAGGCGGTCGGGCGCGCTGATCATGGCTGTAGCACAACGTCCGGGATCCGAACAGCGCGCAGGACGCGGGTGAGGATGGTGTCGGCGTCGAGGTCGTCGGCCAACGCCTCGTACGACAGCACAATGCGGTGGCGCAGCACGTCGAGTGCAACCTCGTCGACGTCGTTGGGGAACACGTAGTCCCGGCCGCGCAGAAACGCGAGCGCCCGGCCGCCCAGGACCAGCGCGATGGTAGCCCGCGGGCTAGCCCCGTAGGTGATGTACCTCTCCAGGTCACCTTTGCCAACCTCTGCCGGCGATCGGGTGGCGGCGACGAGCCGGACGGCGTAGTCGACGACGGCGGGGTCGACGTAGACCTGCGCGAGGCTGTCTCGCATCCGGATCAGGTCTTCCGGGGTCAGCATCACCTGCGGTGGCCCGGGCGGCACCAGAGCTCGCTCGACGACCGCGTGCTCCTCCGGCGAGCTCGGATAACCCACCACGACCTTCATCATGAATCGGTCGACCTGTGCCTCGGGCAGCGGATAAGTGCCGTCGGACTCGATCGGGTTCTGGGTCGCCATCACCAGGAACGGCTCCGGTACCGGGAAGGTCTCCCGCGCGATGGTCACCTGTCGCTCCTGCATCACTTCGAGCAGCGCACTCTGCACTTTGGCGGGGGCGCGGTTGATCTCATCTGCCAGCAGCAGATTGGTGAACACTGGCCCCAGCGATACTTCGAACTCGCCGGACCCTTGGTTGTAGATCCTCGTACCGACCAGATCGGCCGGCACCAGATCGGGCGTGAACTGGATGCGCTGGAATTGCCCGCCGATCGCGCCGGCCAGTGATTTGACTGCGAGCGTCTTGGCTAGCCCAGGGACACCTTCAACGAGCAGATGACCGCCGGCAAGCATGGCGATCGCCATCCGTTCGAGCAGTACGTCCTGACCGACGATCGTGCGCTTGACCTCGAACAGCACCCGTTCGAGCGGATTCGGCGTCATGGCATCACGTTCCCTTTCACAACCGCGGCCCTCTGACCTGCCCCGGCCCGGAATCCCCGCCGAGCGCGGTGCCGATCGGGACGGCGAATCCAATCCCGGCGAACGCCTCGTCGTCTCCGGGGTCAGCGATCGACACAACGACGCCGACGACGAGCCCTTGGGTGTTCAATAGCGGACCACCCGAGCTGCCGGGATTCACCGCGGCATCGAATTGGATCAGCCCGGACAAGACGCCGGCATTGGTCTTGGTCGTGCGGTTCAGACCAGAGACGATCCCTGTGGTGGTGCTGTGCCGCAACCCGAGTGGGTTGCCCATTGCCACCACATCCGATCCGACGGCAACGCCTCCGCCGAGGGTTGCCGGGACCACGACCTCAGGCAGCTTCCTGGGAATCAGCGCTGCGATGTCGATCTTGGGGTCTGCGGCGGCGATCGTAGCGGAAGTCTTGGTGCCGTCGGCAAACAAGATGGTGATGCTGCCACCGCCCGAGACGACATGGTTAGCGGTGAGCACGGTGCCGGTGTCGGTGACGATCACCCCGGACCCGAGTGAGCCCCTCGAGCTGGTGATCATCACCACCGACGGTAGGACCTGGCGATACATCTCGGTGACCGGCACCGGGGTCGCCGTCGCTGCCGGTGTCGGGGTTGGCGTCTCTAATGCCCGGTTGGCTGACGTGGCCGAGCCCGACCCGAGCTGGAACGCCAGCGCGGCGATGATCACCATGGCAACGACGAGAACGCCCGCGCCAGAGATTGCCCAGCGCCAGCCCTGTTGGCCTAGTCGTACCCGACCGTTCCCACCCGTCGTCGGCGTCTGCGCTGATCTGGATCGCTCGAGCTGCCCTTGAGCTGGGGATGTTGCGCTACCTGCGGCGACGTCTGCGCCGGGCGCACGGAAACCGCGCCGTCGTTCAGGCCCGGCGGGGTCCATAAAGAAAGCGTACGTACCGACCACATGAGTTGCCGAGTCCGAGCAGCAGGCATCCCGAGGCACCGCGCAGCAGACCCTGGCCGAAAGTGGTCGCGAACAACAAGACTGAATCGATCAAGAGCCGTTGCTTGTGACCACTTTCGCCAGCAAGGTCAGAACCAGCGGAGCCGTCTGCCCACACGCCGTGGACGAGGACCATATGCAATCCCGGCTCTTGATCAACTCCGCATCAGTTGGTTGGACTCCGCACCATCTGCACCTAGTGCCACGTCCACGTAGGTGGTGCCAAGTGGTCAGGCCTTTGCCCTCTTGACTGCCGCAGTGAGTGTGTCGGTGGACATCGTCCCCCTGAAAAAGAAGAAAGGTCATCAAGCCGCTGTTGACCCACTCCCGCTCGGTCAAGGTAAGGCCAACGTCTCCGAGCCTGATCGTCAGCGTCGTTTCCCATGCGGAGTCGTACTAAAGGTCTTGGCGTCGGCTCAGTCAGGTCAACTCCCTCGAGGTTGGGCAGGAGCGCCCGGCATCGCCCCCTCGGCAAGCTTGATCCGCGTCCAAACGTTCATGTTGATCACGATGCCGACGATCTCGAGGATCTCCTCCCTGCTGAAGTGCTCGGCGAGCGCGTCGTGGAAGCGCTGGAACGCCGCATCGCGGTCGGTATCGGCGGCACGGGTGAGCGACTCGGCATAGCGGAGAGCAGCCTGTTCGGCCTCGGAGTGAAGCTCGGTCTCCCACCACGCCGTTAGGGTATCGATCTTCGCCCGGGGAATGCCCGCCTCGCGCGCCGCCTCGTAGTGCAAGTTGAGGCAGTAGGTGCAGTTGTTGAGCTGGGAAACTCGCAGGCGCAAGAGCTCGGCGAGGTGGTGGTTGATCCGTAGGTCCGCGGTGTACCCGAACGCATCCGCACCCATCCGGGCAATGCCGATCAGCGCCTGGTTTTCGCTCGCGTCGAGCCGGCGGTTCACGACTTGGACATCGTTAGCCATCTTGCTTCCTTTCGGTGCTCATAGGGGGACTTGATTCTCCTCAGAAGCCAAGCACTGCGCGAGGTGCCGCCAAGTACAAGCGGTGATGAAGACCCCGGAGTTGACCACCGACCTGGTCGACTGGCTACCAAAGCGGCCAAACGCCCTGCGGCCCGGCCCGATGCCATACGTTTGCCAATCTGACATGAGTCCGTTATTCGGACCACTGGCAAGGAATCCAAAAGATCGCCGACAACAGCAGCGACCCGGTCTACCCGGGAACGCGAGCCGCAGGCACCGTCGGTTACGACGAAAGCGTCGAGTACGT
>JBKPAB010000146.1:0-3364 GCA_046726195.1 Actinomycetota bacterium | reverse complement strand
GCTACTTCGACACTGTCATGGCAGATCGGGAACGGGAAGCGGACGAGTTCTACGCTGCGCTGGCGCCAGATGACATCGGCGAGGAAGAGATGCGGGTGCTGCGTCAGTCGTGCGCTGGTCTGATCTGGAGCAAGCAGATGTACCCGTACCGCGTGGCCCGGTGGCTGGACGGGGATCCGGGTCAGCCAGCCCCACCGCCCGGACACCGCTTTGGGCGCAATTCCGGCTGGCGGCACCTCGATTCCTTTGATGTTCTGGCCATGCCCGATCCTTGGGAATATCCCTGGTTTGCCGCCTGGGATCTGGCGTTTCACACCATCCCGTGGGCGCATCTGGATCCGACGTTCGCGAAGTATCAGTTGCTGGTGTTGTTGCGGGAGTGGTTTCTGCATCCGAATGGAGCGTTGCCGGCGTACGAATGGAGTTTTGATGATGTCAACCCTCCGGTCCATGCCTTGGCGGCACTTCGGGTGTTTGTCATTGACGGTGCCACCGATCTCGATTTTCTCGAGCGTGTTTTCCAGAAACTGCTGCTCAATTTCACCTGGTGGCTTAACCGTCAGGACCCCGAGGGCAACAACATTTTCGGCGGCGGCTTCCTGGGACTCGACAACATCAGTCCGATCGACCGTTCCCACCTGCCTGGAGGGGTCAAGCTTGATCAGGCCGACGGAACGGCATGGATGGCCTACTACTCCGCCGCGATGCTCGCGTTGGCGGTGATCCTCGCCGAGCGTGACAACGTTTATGACGACATGGTTGTGAAGTTCTTGGAGCAGCTGGTGCTCGTGATCGATGCCCTTGAGGGCTCGGGCTGCTATGACCCGGACGATGGTTTCTTCTATGACCTGCTGACCGATGCCTTTGGGAAGCGGGCTCCGGTCAAGGTGCAGACCCTGGTTGGGGTGATTCCCGCCCTGCCTGCGATGACGTTGCCAACCCGAAATACCGAGCGGGTGCAACGCTTACGTAAGCGTTTTGCTCGCAGGATGGAGGCAGAGAATCGAAGGATTTTGGATTGGCGGATCCGGGGAGCCGGAAACAGCCGCCGCGCGCTCGTCTCCATCGTGCCACCAGGTCAACTCACGCGAATTTTCGCAACATTGTTCGACGAAGATGCTTTCCTGTCCCCACACGGTTTGCGCGCTATCTCGAAACGCCACTCCACACCTTATGAGGTTCCCGGCATGCCCGGTGCGACGATCAAGTACGAGCCCGCCGAATCCAGCACCGCAATGTATGGCGGTAATTCTAATTGGCGCGGCCCGGTCTGGTTCCCGATAAATTATCTGGTTATTCGCGCGTTGCTGCAATATGATCAATTCTTTGGGCATGAATTTACCATCGAATATCCGACCGGATCAGGCCGACAATTGCCGTTACGCGACATTGCCGGCGATCTGGCCGATCGACTCGTCAGTATCTGGCTCCCCGGCTCTGATGGCCGGCGGCCCGTCTACGGCGGCGTGGAACTGATGCAGACCGATCCAGCCTGGAAAGACAACCTCTTGTTCTACGAGTACTTCCACGGCGACAACGGCGCAGGCATCGGGGCCATGCACCAGACCGGCTGGACCGCGCTGGTCGCTGATCTGCTGATCGACCCACCCCGTCGGGTGCGCCGGATGATCTTCTACGACGAGACCACGACCGCTCCGGACGCTGGGCAACAGAGTTGAACAAGATCACTCACCCTTTCCTCTACGAGATCAACACCTGGCCTTGGCTGGAAGCGATCAGTCAGACGGAGCGCTCAGCTATTGATCTTGGATCGGTTCCGGATCGTTACTGGGATGAAATAGCCGATCTTGGATTCGACGGTGTGTGGCTGATGGGGGTTTGGCAACGCAGTCCCGCGGGGGTCGCGATCGCGTTGTCCAATGACGACCTTTGCGCCAGCTTCGCCGCCGCGCTTCCGGATTGGCAAGCAAGCGATGTTGTGGGATCTCCATACTGTGTGCGCGGATATGTTGTCGATGATCATTTCGGCGGACCGGGCGGCCTCGCCAGCGCCCGCGAGGCTTTGTCGTCGCGCGGCCTGGGTCTCATCCTTGATTTCGTGCCCAATCACATGGCTCCCGATCATCCATGGACGACACTCAAACCGGAGGTGTTCGTGTCGGGCACCTACACCGACCTGGAGCGCGACCCGAAGTCTTTTGTCGACATTGGCGGCCGAGTCCTCGCCAACGGGCGCGACCCGTACTTCCCGGCCTGGCCGGATGTTGTCCAGCTCAATGCCTTCGCCCCAGCACTGCGGGCCGCGGTGATCGAGACCTTGAATGAGATTGCCGACCAATGTGACGGAGTTCGCTGCGATATGGCCATGCTGGTCCTGAATGATGTCTTCGCGCGGACCTGGGGCGATCGCATCGGACCAGCCCCGAGCACTGACTACTGGCCAACGGTGATCCCTGCGGTTAGAGAGGCACATCCCGGGTTCTTGTTTCTGGCGGAGGCTTACTGGGACCTGGAGTGGGCACTGCAGCAGCAGGGCTTCGACTACTGCTACGACAAGCGACTCTACGACCGCATCTTGCAGGGCCCAGCCGAGCAGGTACGGCTCCACCTGCTGGCCGACGACGAATACCAGCACCGCCTCCTACGGTTCGTGGAGAACCATGACGAGCCGCGTGCAGCAACGGCATTCGGTTCAAACCGATCGCAGGTTGCGGCCGTGACCGCGCTGACCCAGACCGGCGCGCGATTGATCCACAACGGCCAGCTTGAGGGAGCCACGGTGCACCTGCCGGTGTTTCTTGGCCGATACCAAGTCGAGCCGACTAACCCGACTCTTCACGCGTTCTACCGCGTGCTCCTCCCAGCGCTAGCCGATCCAACATTTCGAAACGGACATTGGCAACTCTGCGATCGATCGGGCTGGCCCGGAGACGACAGGTATCAAGATCTCCTCGCCTGGTGCTGGGAAGGTGAAACGCGGTGGCTGATTGTCGTCAATCTCAGCGATGGCGCAGCAGCGGGTCTGGTTCGCACGCCCTGGGCAGACCTACGGGGACGGCAGTGGCAGCTCACCGACCCGACCCAGAGCGTGGCTTTTGTACGCTCTGGCGATGACCTGGTGGACGGACTGTTCGTGGAGCTTGATGCCTGGAGGTGGCACATGTTCCGCATTGATCCGCTCGCCGATAACGTGCCCGAGGAGGTTTAGTCGGTGGTGTCGGGCAGAGTCATGCTGGTTGTCGCCGCTGCGCTGGGCTCAGCGGCTGCCGCGCAACAGGCGATGACCGTGCGGGATCGTCGGCGCTATCCGGCGCCCGGGGTGTTGGTCAATGTCGACGGCCACCCCATGCACCTGCAGGTTCGCGGACCGGACACGGTGAGTCCGACGGTTGTGCTCGAGGCG
>JBKPAB010000145.1:0-24455 GCA_046726195.1 Actinomycetota bacterium | reverse complement strand
GTCCTGGTGCGCCGAGCCGTGGTGCGGAACTTTGAGGACATCGGCCCGAAGATCCGCACCGCTGCTCAAGATCGCCTGCTGGCCCGGCGGTTCGACATCGCCAGTCAGCAGCAGGCGGAGCCCCGCGACGGTGACCATGATCACCAAGCTGCTGTCATTTTGCTGGGAAGACTCATCCTGGTCGGGCGCCACTTTGTCCACCGGTCCGATCACCTGCAATTCGGCCTCACCGACTTTGGCTTTCGTGCCCGGAAGGGGTGCGCTCACCGGAATCCCGTGCTGCAACGCCAGTTGCCCGACGATCAGCGACATTGCTCCCGGCGGTGCCAGTGGGCTCACCCAAAGCTGCCCGACGCGACGGCGCCGCATGACTCCAGGCATACCCTCGACGTGGTCGGCGTGGAAGTGAGTGATGATCAGCAGCGGTACGCGGATGATCCGCAACCGGTCCAGGCAGCTTTGCATCGCGGCGGGCTCCGGTCCGGTGTCCACCACGATCGCGCTTCCGCGCCCGACCTGTACCACGAGCCCGTCGCCTTGACCGACATCGCAGGCAACCAGAATCCAATCACGCGGCGGCCAGCCCGGCTGGCGTGGCGGTCCGCATAGGCAGATGATCATGACCACGGCGAGCAGCAGCGAGAGCCACGGCCGTGCCAGCACGTAGGCCATGGCGAGACCGAGCAGCAGGCAGCAGACACTCAACCAGATCAGGGTCAGCGGCGTCGGCCGCAGCTCCCAGTCCGCTCCCGGAAGCTGCGCGCCGACCCTGGCAATCCAAATGATCATCTGAGCAGACCAGGCCGCTCCGAAGCCGAATACTCCCGCCAGAGTCGGGTTGATCAGCGAAGCGCCGGCGGCAGCAAAGCCAGACACCGTCGCTGGACCCACAAACGGGCCGGCGAGGGCGTTGGCCGCGAGTCCGGAGATGCTTACCTGTTCTGAGATCGCCGCTATCACGGGTGTGGTGGCTAGCTGAGCGGCCAGCGGTACCGCAACTGACTCCGCAATGATCAGCGGAAACCAGCGATTGATGATCATCGACCAGCGCAAGGCCCACCAGACGATGCCCGCGGAAGCCAGCACCGACAGCGCGAAGCCGATAGACCTGCAGAGGAACGGATCCACGAGCAACAAGATCATGGTCGCAACCGCGAGGTTGCGCATGCCGGCAGCCCGGCTGCCCGATCCCAAGGCCGCCAGCGCCACAATGCCCATCGCGGCAGCCCTCAGCACGCTCGGCTCGGTGCGGCACAAGGCGATGAAGATGATCACTCCTGCCACGCCGATGATCCGCAGCCACCAGCCGCGGACACCCATCCAGCGGGCAACCGTGAGCAGAAAAGCCAGCAGCAGCGTGAGATTTGCACCAGACACTGCGGTCAGGTGAGCGAGCCCCGTCGAGACAAAATCCGCGGTCAGCTCTGGGGCAAGCGCCGAGGTATCGCCGAGAACAAGCGCAGGTACCAACGCGCGCGGCTCTGGGCGACGCTCGGCGACAGCCTGCCGCAATCCTGAGCGGACCCGCTCTACCAGCCTGAGCCCTGGAGAGGGTGGCTCAACGACAACGGGTAAGCCACGCACCCGCATCACGGCTGCCACGTCCGATCCTGGATCAGGTGTGTCCAGGCGGCCCTGCACCACGACCCGGCTCCCGACGGGGATCTGGAACCACCGCTCCAGCTGTGGACCACTGACAACGAGCAGGACCGGAGCGCGGACGAGCCACGCGCCGCCTCGGCCCTCGACACGTCCAGTTGCCACCTTGATGACCGCAGCGCCGGGCCGTACTCCCGTTGCGGCGACCCGATGAGGGTCCGCGCGAATCTCCAGATCCGCCGACACCACGGCCCGGTGCGCCGCAAGTTGTGCTACAGGTCCGTGACGGAGCCTGTGCACATCCAGGAGGCTGGCGCCAACTATTACGGCGCCGACCAAGCCGACTGTCAGCAGGAGGGCTGAGCGCCGCAACGCCGCGGCCGCCAGACCAACCACCACCCCCCCGCCGGCGGCGGCGACGCCAGCGATGCTGCCCCAGGTTCCGAGCCACGCGGCCCCCCAGGCCGCGGCCGCGAGGGGGACCATCCGCAGATCTGCCGGGTGGGCCGGTGCCGTTCCTTCGACGAGCTGGCGACCTTGCCAGCGGCGACCGACAATGCCATCGACTCCGGTGCGCGCTGCACCCGCCAACCGGTGTAGCTGGGCGCTCACACCCGCACGTGCGGGGCTATCTGCGCGTAGGTTTTGGGTCCGATACCGTCCACCTCCTGCAGCTCCTCGATCCGACTGAATCGGCCATGCTGCTCCCGCCAGCTGAGAATCGCCTGCGCGGTCACTGGCCCCACCCCCGGCAGCTCCTCGAGCTGCGGTTGACTGGCGTGGTTGAGGTCGAGCGCTCCCGCCGCGGAGGCGCCGATGCCCGTACTCGAACCGGACTGGTCTCGAACTTCCCCCGTCGGCTCGCTGGTAGTACCGATCACCACTTGCTGGCCGTCGCCCAACGGCTGCGCGAGGTTGAGCTCACCCGGATCGGCTCGACCGGTCAGCCCGCCGGCCGCGTCGATCGCATCTTGGACTCGAGAGTTGTCCGGCAGCCTAACCAGGCCCGGGCGCCGCACCGCGCCCAGCACATGGACAACGATCTTGGAAGCGCCCCTGCTCGTCGTAGGTGCCGCCGACACCGCAGTCTGCAGTGGCGTTTTGATTGTGACAACCCCGCCGGGACTGGCCACGGCAACGGGCCGGGCACGCAGCAGCAGCCATCCAGATATCGTCAGACCGAGTATCAGAAGCACGCCGATTACGGCAACGTGCATCCGGCCGAACCGCTGTCTAGGCAGCTCATCCAGAAGCTCATCGGCATCTTGCTTGCTGCGCAGTGCCACATCAGTGATTGCCGGTTCCGAGGGGAACTGCGCCGACTCCTCAGACAACGTATGCCCAGACCCACGTGCCCTGCGGGGCGGCTGCTCGGCCAAGAGCAGCGCCAGCCGATCACTGATCTGCCGGGCCAGCTCCACATCAGCTCTTGGTCGATGTCCCATGCCGGGAGGTTAAGGACGCCGACCAGATCTGGTACGCCGGAGCAGCAATCTGTGGACAGCGCTCGGTGAGGAATCTGCCCTGGGGAAAACGGCCGGATCGCGCCCCCCGCCGTGCTGAGGAGGAGCGAGGGGACATGCTTTTCGTCCCTGAGCGACGACGAAGTCGGCGGGCTCCAAGGCGCGATCCGTGCCGAGCGAGCTTGGCGAGCGAGGCAATCAGTTTTCAACTCAGACACGCGGGGATATCACGATCCCCAGCGCGCCCGGACCGACATGGACGCCGATTACCGCGCTTACCTCCGAGATCACAATCTTGCAGGTCGGCACCTGGTCATTCAGCCGATCGACGAGCCGTCGGGCGCCCTCGGGGTTGTCTAGATGATGGATCGCGACGTCTGCGGCGCCATTCGCTGCGGATCTCACCAGCGCCTCCCTGCTGAGCTCCTCCAGACGGATCAGCGCCCTGGACGCCGTCCTGACCCGCTCGCAGGGTCGAATCTCTCCATCGATGACTGTGAGCAACGGCCTCACGGCTAGCGCGGAACCCAGCACTGCGGCCGCAGTACCGATACGGCCACCACGCCGCAGGTACTCCAAGCTGTCGACGTAGAAGTACGTCGACGCTGCCGCAGCACGCCGACGGACGCTCGAGACCACCTCATCAGCAGCGCCGCCCGAGCGCGCCACTTCAGCTCCGGTCAGCACCGCAAAACCCACGCCCATCGCTAGGGTCATGCTGTCGACAACGATGATCGGAATATCGGCCGCGGTCGCGGCTACTTGCGCCGCAGCACAGGTGCCGGAGATCTTGCTACTGAGGTGCACCGACACGATGGCGTCGTAACCAGCTCGGGCCAGCTTGGCGTAGGTGTTGCCGATCACTTCGGGTGAAGGTCGAGACGTGCTCACCTGCCGTCGTGCGCGTAACGCGCTGGCCACCTCTTCTGGCCGCACTTCGGATTCTGGGCGGCTGATGTCGTCGATCACGACCTGCAATGGAATGATCGATACGTCCGCGCGGGCGGCCTCAGCTGGATCCAGGGAGGACGTAGAGTCCGTCACCAGGGCAACGCCTGCCACCTGCTCAGCGTAGGTCGTTGCCGACAGCCGATTGGGAACCTCAGGGATCGCCGCGCCTTGGTCGGGAGGAAATTGAAGACCTTATGAGCGATCGACCGGTTGTGGGACGCGAGTGGCGTGCAAGCCCCGCGACCCTGGTTCTGGTTGCGGCCTTCGGCTTGGTAGCGGGGGTCGTCATTCCCATTCTTGCCTATCGGATCTACCGGAATGGCAGCACGCTCTGGCTCCCAGCGCTGCTCGTGTTGCTAGCGGTGCTTGCGCTGCTTTATGCCTGGAGATTCGGTTTCCACCCGCGGCTGCGGGTCACCGATCAAATCGTGGAAGTCGTCAACCCGTTCCGCCGGTACGGCTTCGAGTGGGACGACATCACCGTGATAGCCCCGGGCGAGAACGGCTTGCTCATCGGCTCGGAGGATGATGCCGTCGAGGTGTGGTGTGTACAGAAGTCCAACCGCGCTATTCGATCCGGCCGACTTACCAGAGCCGACCGGATCGCCAACCAGCTGATCGATGTCGTGGAGCTGCACGATCCCCCATTTGAGAATGAGGAAAACGGAGTACGCATTCGGCGGGCGCGGCCTGATGAAAGCCGACTGCTCGCCCGGCTAGAACGCGCGGCGAGCGAAGAGGCGTTAGCTCACATATTCCCGCCACGACAGTATCCGTATCCAATCAGTGCGATTATCCGGCGCTGGAGTCAAGTACTCCGCGATCGGCTCATCCACACGTACGTTCTTGAGGTGCACGACAATCCGGTCGGGTACGTCGCCTTCGACGGCGACACGGTGCGTCGCCTGGGAGTCGCGCCAGACCAGACGCGGCGCGGCTACGGCTCGGCGCTGTTGGAATTTGCCTGCATGGAGATCTTCGCCGGCGGCGCCCGGGAGGCGTCCTGTTGGGTGCTCGCGGAGAACCATGCTGTGCGGGCTTTTTATCGCACCCTCGGCTGGATCGAGACCGGCGGGCGGCGCAACTCGGAGTACCCGCCATATCCTGAGGCGCTGCAGATGATGCGCAAGAATCCGCACCCACCGCGGCGAAGCCTGTAAGGACCCTCGCTCTCCATGTGTATCGCTGGCAGCTTGCTGCAGCTGGTCATGCTGGCCCGATGATCAGTGGATACAGCACCTCTCGCACCGGAGAGAGGCGTACGGCGGCCAGCTGGGACAGTCAACTGTTGCATCGCCCGTTCCAGCAGCTGCTGTTCACGATCGCCGGGCTTGCTCTGCTGCCTGCAATGGCCGCGACGCTCATGCGGGTGCTGCCTCCGTCCGACGAGCCAATCGTGCAGCTGGCGGCTTTCATCCCCTACGGACTTGTCGGCTATCTGTTCGCGCTGAGCTGTCTGCTGGTTGCGCTGGTGCGCGCCAAGCGCCGTCTGGTCCCCGCTGTGATCACCGCGGCAGTGATGGTACTGACTGCCTTTCATCTGGCATGGCTTGGGCCGCTGTTCGTCACCGATCATCGCGCGGCCTCCACGCCCGAATTCCGATTGGTCAGTCTGAACATGTCCGGCAGCGAATCTGACACACAGGAGGTTGCTCAACGCGCAGCGCAGGCCGACCTCGTGATCTTGATCCAGACTTCGCCGGCAGCGCTCGTAGCCTTGAAGTCATTCGGGTGGGATCAGCGCTTTCCGTTCTGGTTGGGCGAGCCCAAGGACGGTTTTTCCGACATTGCTATCTACTCCCGCTTCCCGCTGAGCCGTAGCACACTGCTCCGCGCTACTCACTTTCAGCAATGGGTGACGACAGTACGTGTCCCCGACGTCGGTCGCATCCGACTAATCGCTGCCCATCCCTGCAATCCGTTTTGTGACGGTGATCTCTGGGCCGTCGAGCATCGGATGCTACGGGAAGCGGTGATCGAGAACCTCAACCAGCCTTTGATCGTTGCCGGTGACTTCAATGCGGTCGAAGATCATGGGCCCATGCAAACGCTGCACCGCCTCGGGCTAAAGAGTGCCACCGACGTCGCTGGAGCGGGCTGGCTCCCGACCTATCCAGCCAACCGTGCGATCCCACCGCTGCTGCCAATCGACCACGTCTTGATCAACGAGGACCTGACAGCGACCTCGGTGACCAGCTTCGCGGTGTCTGGCAGCGACCATCGCGGCCTCTTCGTTACGCTCGCTGGGGCCCGCTGAGGGTTTGCGGGCGCTTTACCGCACCACGATACTGACCAGCTTGGGAGCGCGAATGATCACCTTGGCGACCTCGCGACCAGCCAGCGCGCGTACCACCGATTCCTCGGCCAAAGCTCGAGAACGCAGCTCGTCCTCGCCAATATCCGGTGGCACCTGTAGCCGACCACGTACTTTGCCTTGGATCTGAACCACACACGTCACCGCCTGGGTCACCAGCAGGCTGGTGTCAACCGTCGGCCAGGTCGCGTTGGCAACGGACGGCGCGTGACCCAGCCGTTCCCACATTTCCTCGGCGACGTACGGCGCAACCAGACTTAGGGCGATGGTGACCACTTCGGCAGCCTCGCGGACGGCCGGATCGGCAGGGCCTGCGGCACCGTCCATGGTCTTTCGAGTGGCGTTGACCAGCTCCATGATCCGGGCGACGGCAACATTGAAGCGGTGCCCCGTCATGGATTGCTCGATGTCGGCCAACAACCGGTGTGTCTCCCGCCGCAACGCTTGATCACCACCGCTGTGATCGGTTCCGGGCGAGCTGGTGACGTCGGCCGCCAGCCGGTAGGCGCGGTGCAGGAACCGCAGCGAACCGCCCGGTGAGAGATCGGCCCAATCGATGTCCTCCTCGGGAGGCCCAGCGAAGACCAAGGTCAGCCGTACCGCATCAACCCCGAACGCATCGATCTGTACGCCCAGGTCGACCCCATTGCCGAGCGTCTTGCTCATGGCCTTGCCCTGGTTGATCACCTGGCCCTGATTGAGCAGCCGGCGCATCGGCTCCGCAAAGTCGACCATGCCCATGTCGTGCAGCACCTTGGTGAAGAAGCGCATGTACAACAGGTGCAAAATCGCATGCTCCACACCGCCGACATATTGGTCTACTGGCATCCACCGCCTGACGTCCGCCGGGTCGAAGGGACCCTTCTCGTAGCCCGGTGAGCAGTAGCGGAAGAAGTACCAGGAGGAGTCGACAAACGTGTCCATCGTGTCGCTGTCGCGCCTCGCCGACCCCCCGCAACGTGGGCATGAAGTGTTGACCCAGTCGGTCGCAGCGGCCAGCGGGGAGACTCCTTTGGGAGCCAGATCCGCGCCGCGCAGGTCAGGCAGCGTCACGGGCAGCTGATCATCGGGCACCGGCACCTCCCCGCACTGCTCGCAATGGATGATCGGGATCGGGGCTCCCCAGTAGCGCTGTCGGCTGAGCAGCCAGTCCCGCAGTCGATAGGTCACGGCACCCTCGCCGACGCCTTCGGCCTCCAGCTTTGTGATGATCGTGCTTACTCCCGCTGACATGCCCTGCAGCCCGTTCAGCACACCAGAGTTGATGTAGGTGCCATCACCCGGCGTGGCGATGCCGGTCACGGCCGGATCGGGTTCTCCGGTATCGATCACCTGACGCACAGGCAGACCGAAGGCACGGGCGAAGTCCAAATCTCGTTGATCATGAGCGGGAACGGCCATGATCGCGCCGGTACCGTATTCAGCCAGCACATAGTCGGCGGTGTAGACCGGGATCTTCTCACCATTCACCGGGTTGGTGGCATGCACGCCTAGGAAGACACCGGTCTTGGGGCGTTCGGTGGACTGTCGCTCGATCTCGGTTTCGTGCTTGGTCTGCTCCAGATACTCCTCGAACGCCGCGCGCTGCTCGTCGGTTACCACCTCTGCGGCCAGCGGCGTATCAGGTGCGATCACGAAGAAAGTGGCGCCATACAAGGTGTCCGGCCGCGTGGTGAACACGCGCACCGGCTCTTCCCGATTTTCGATCATGAAGTCGACGTAGGCGCCCTCAGAGCGGCCAATCCAGTTCCGCTGCATGGTCAGCACCCGCTCCGGCCAGCCGCTCTCCAGGTCGGCCATGTCGTCCAGCAGCCGCTCAGCATAGTCAGTGATCTTGAAGTACCACTGGGTCAGCCGCCGTTTGGTGACGACCGATCCGCAGCGCTCGCACAATCCGGCGACGACCTGCTCGTTGGCCAACACCGTCTGGTCCTGCGGACACCAGTTGACCCAGCTAGCCTTGCGGTAGGCCAGGCCTCGCTCGTAAAAGCGCAGGAACAGCCACTGGGTCCAGCGGTAATACTCCGGGTCAGAGGTGTGCAGCCTGCGGCTCCAGTCGAAGCTCAGCCCGTAGCGGCGAAACGAGTTGGCCTGGGTCTCGATGTTCTTGTAGGTCCACTCCGCCGGATGGGCATTGCGCTTGATGGCTGCATTCTCAGCGTTCAGGCCGAAGGAGTCCCATCCGATGGGGTGGAGTACGTCGTAGCCCTTCAACCGCCAGTAACGAGCGATGACATCGCCCATGACGAAGGCCTCTGCGTGGCCCATGTGCAGGTCACCGGAAGGGTAGGGGAACATGTCCAGCATGTAGCGCCGCTCGGCGGAGCCGTCGTCTTTGGGCACGAAGGTCTTATCGGCCTCCCAGAAGGCCTGCCATCTCTCCTGCGCGGCGCGGGCGTCGTAGCCGCTCCGCTCCCGAGTCGGGGTTCCACCCCGCTCGGCAGCCCCCACCCGCTCCATCTGCTCAGTCATGATGTCGTCTCGTCTCCTTGGCTATTTGCATGCGTTGCTCGCTGACCTGGACATGAAAAAACCCCTCGCCGCCTTGGCATGAGGGGTCGCCGCGCAGGTGTTCCTACGCGGCTACGTAAGGAGGGCAACGCGTTGCATACGGTTCAGGGTAGCGCACCCGCTGCCGCGTCCTGCCCTGGTTACTTGAGCACCGGCACATCTTCGGTGCCATATCGCCTAAGCGGAGATCCTGCCCGCCGTGAAGAACGCATGATCAGCCGCTCGTCGGCCCGCATCCCAGCCGCGAGGATCGAAGTATCTGCCTCGGATCTCGCGCGTGAAGGGAAACAGTCGCTCGAACTCGGCTGTCACCGCGTCCTCCTGGCGCTTCAGCAGCGGAACCAACTCATTGCCGTAGGACTTGGTGGCGGCCGAAGTGGCCTCGGTCAATCGCTCGCCGATCCGTACGGCGTATGCCATGAGGAAGGATCGCCGGAACGTGGCCGAACGATCGAATGACCCCGGCTGCGCTGCTCCAGCCTCGGTCATGGCACGAGTGGCCTGTATCAGCAGAGAGGTGAAGAGCATCTCAACCTGGTCGATATCGAGTGGCACGCCGACAACGGTCGCAATCGCCAATCGGTCGAAGTAGATCACTTTGCATCGGTTTGCTTTGGCGACGGCATTCAGAAGGCTGGTTTTGGTGGTGGCGTAGGGGCTCTCCAGGTGCACCCGCTTAGCGACCACCGTGATCGCCGTGTCGCCTGCAGTCAGAAGCGCTTCGTCAATCGCGTGCCGCGTCATCAGGTCCTGCGCCTTTGCGGTGAAGCTCTCCGCCTCCGCTGGATGGTCGGTGGCCTCCGCCTTAGCCAGCAGCGCTCGAATCCGTCTAAGGACCTTGCCGCGCTCCGAGGCCGGGTCGACGGGTGCTCGGTCGACCGGCTTCCCCCACGCCGACGGCGGTGGGGCTATCTGCTCCAGCCTGGGTAACTCGGAGATCAACCTGGCCACGGTGATGATGTCCACCCAGGCCTCGACCAGCCCGAGCCCGGATCTGCACCAGGCGGCAGCCAGTAGCCACGTGGCTCGCTGGTCATTCACCGCCGCCAGCTCTCCGGCCTCCTCGGCAACGACCCGCAATTGGTTGAGCCAATCGTGTGGAGCTCGGCGCAGGGCGTGCACCACGTCTGCCTGATCGGCGATCACGGATGCGATGAGCGGTGCCAGCCGCGGACTTGACTTGTGTACGACATGAAGCAGGTCCAGCGGCTGCCAGCCGTGCTGCCACAACGCCGCAACCAGGTACCGAAAACGCACCGTCACTAACTCATCCAGCTCGCGGAGCTCCTCATACTGCAGACCGATCAGCTCCTGCTCGACAAGGTGAATAAGCGGCCGTCCCGACGCCCTGGCGCCGAGCAGCCGATTCAGGCTCCGCTCGGCCTGCTCGCGCTGCAGTCGCTCGCCGCCGGGTGCTGCGCCGCCGGGCGAGCGCGTTCCAGCTGTGCCACTGCTGGCCGCATCACGGCTGCTTGCCGGAGCCGGTCCTCCGGGACGTTGATGACTTCGGCGCCTCTTTGCGGCGCTGCGCTTCGCGGCCCGTCGCTGTCGATTGTTCTTCCCCATGGACCAGCATCCTGACAGCCGCCACCGACACAACCCGGCGTCCCACGCCGGGGGCCGCAAATTCGGCTGTCACTGGAGAACCTGTGGGCCAACCGTCGGCGGGTGCGGTTACGGTGTGGGACGTGCGGCGACTCAGCCACGACCAACTCCGGCGGCGTACGCTGCGCAGGCAGTTCCCGACTATCCCCGGGCGTGGCCCTGAGGCGGTTGTTGAGCTGTTCCGACGACTGGGCCCGATCCAGTCCCAAGTGCCGCGAGCACCATTCCTGACCATCTCCTCGCGGTTGCCTGGGGTCAGCTACGACACCGTGTGCGGACTGTTTGAGTCGCATCGGCTGGTCAAGACCAGCAATATCCGCGGCACTGTTCACAGCAGCGTGGTTGAGCAGTTTGCGTGGCTGGACGCCGTGGCTCGCGGCACCCGAGCGGCACAGCTGCGCAACGTGCTCAGGCTGCAGCAGATCAGCCCGGAGGAACTGGCCGCAGAGATCGAGTCGTTCGCTGCCGGAGACTGGCGACCACGCTCGGAGATCGTGGCGCATGCGCGCGGCTGGCTGGCCGAGCGCGGGACAGGTAACGCCGCCGACGGCCCAAATCCGCTCTCAGACAGCCTGATCTGGGGTCACAGCGGGCTGCTGCGGCGCCCGCGCGATGCGCGTTGGGAGAAACGTACCGACATCTACCATCGGCGGGCTCGCAGCGTGTTGCCGGATTTGGCCGAGGCTGACTTCGCGAGGTCTCTCACATAACAGGTCCGGATCCACCTCGGCTCGTACGGACCGGCCATCCGCGAAGACCTCGCGTTCTTCTTTAGTGCCGGGTTGGGTGCGGTGGGTGACGCGCTGCGGCGTCTCGGCGATGAAGTCGTCCACCTGCGTGGTCCGAATGATGAGGACTATCTCGATCTCGCCGAGCCTCCCCAGGGTGGCACACCCGATCCGGGATTGCGGCTATTGCCTGAGTTCGACGGACTGCTGGTCGGGTATCACGGCCGGCATCGCACCCGCTTCCTGACCGAGCAGCAGCTGCCGAAGGTCTGGGCCAAAGTGAACGGGCTGTTCTCTCCAGTGGTGCTCTACGACGAGCGTCTCGTCGCGAGCTGGAAAACGATCACGAAAAACCGTCATACCGACATTGAGGTCACCATGCTGGATCCACATCCGGTTCTGGCCGAGGACCTGTTCAGCGATGCAATCGCAGCCACCGAAAAGGTTCTCGACCTCAAGATCACGGATCTGCGCGTCCGCGCCTCGCTACGCTGATGCGCGCGAGAGAGGAGTGAGGAGATGACGTGGTTGGTGACTGGAGGCGCCGGATACATCGGGTCCCATATAGTACGGGCTTTCATGGCCGACGGCATTCCTGCAGTGGTCATCGATGATCTGTCCAGCGGGCACCGACGCTTCGTCCAGCCAGAGATTCCGTTCTACTTAGGTAGCGTCCTGCAGCGCGAGCTGCTGGACCGGATCTTCACCGAACACGAGATCGCCGGTGTCGTCCATCTCGCTGGCTTCAAATACGCGGGCGTCTCGGTGACCCAACCCCTGCACACCTACACGCAGAACGTCACCGGCATGGTCACCCTGCTGGAGTCCATGGCCGCGCACGGCGTGACCCGCTTCGTGTTCTCGTCAAGCGCCGCGGTCTACGGCACACCGGCTACCGACCTGGTCAGCGAACAGGATCCGACCAGGCCGGAGTCCCCGTACGGAGAGTCCAAGCTTGCTGGCGAGTGGCTGCTCAAAGACCAAGAACGCGCAACCAGGTCCAGTCCGGCACAGCTGCGTCACACCTCGTTGAGGTACTTCAACGTCGTTGGTTCCGGGCATGAGGACCTGCGCGATACGAGCCCGCACAACCTCTTTCCGCTGATCTTCGAGCGCCTGGTTGCCGGCGAGGTGCCGTACATCAACGGCGACGACTATCCCACCCCGGATGGCACGCCGGTCCGGGACTACGTGCACGTCTCAGACCTCGCGCTCTCTCATGTTGTTGCCGCGGAGGCACTTGAGGAGGGTCGCGAGCTGCAGCCGGTCTACAACCTGGGCAGCGGAACAGGGCTCTCGGTACGCGAGATCATGGACGCGGTCGCCCGGGTAACAGGCATCGACTTCACCCCGGAAATCCGACCCCGCCGCCCCGGCGACCCCGCGCGGATTGTGGCGACTGGTGAACTTGCCGCCCGGGACCTGAACTGGAAGATGCGGCACACCGTCGATGAGATGGTTGCCTCAGCCTGGGCTGCTCGCCAGGCCGCGGAACGGTCAAGCTGAGCCCCGAATCTGTGCCCTTCGACCAGCTCAGGGCACCAATTTGGCGGGTTCAGGGGCATACCCCCAGAAAGTGGTCACGAGCGACATGGTTTCGGCCGCAGATTCTGCCTTTTGCGACCACTTTCGCCGTGCGACTGCCGAAACATAGCCGTCACATACTTCCGGCAACTGTGACTCAGGCGTAACCGAACGCACGTTTGGCGCAACACGCGGCTAGCACAGTTTTGCGTATCTTCGGGCGTCCCAGGATCCAGCCGCCCGAGGCGTCCCATCCATTTCCAGTCCCCTGTCACCGAAAGAAGTAACATGACACCACTCGACATCGATTCGGGCAACACTGCCTGGATCTTGACTTCAAGCGCGCTGGTGTTGCTGATGACACCAGGTCTGGCGCTCTTCTACGGCGGCATGGTCCGGGCGAAGAGCGTCCTCAACATGATGATGATGAGCTTCGGGGCGCTGGCCCTGATCTCCGTCCTCTGGGTTCTCTACGGCTACTCGCTCGCCTTCGGCGACGACGTCGGCTACGGGTTGCTCGGCAACCCCGCCCAGTACCTCGGCCTCAGCGGTCTAATGGAGGACACCGGAGCAAGCCTGCCCCCGATGGCTTTCGTCGCCTTCCAGGCCGTGTTCGCGATTATCACCGTGGCCCTGATCTCAGGGGCGATCGCCGACCGTGCCAAGTTCTCAACCTGGCTGATTTTCGCGGGAATCTGGGCGACCTTGGTCTACTTCCCTATCGCCCACTGGGTGTTCGACTTCAGCCTTGAAGAACACGTTGGTGGCTGGGTCGCCAACACCCTCAAGGCGATCGACTTCGCGGGTGGCACGGCCGTTCACATCAATGCTGGTGTAGCCGGTCTTGCGCTCGCCATCATCCTCGGCAAGCGGCTCGGCTGGAGGCGCGATCCGATGCGGCCGCACAACCTCACCCTGGTGATGCTCGGCGCCGGTTTGCTGTGGTTCGGCTGGTTCGGCTTCAATGCCGGTTCCGCCGTTGCCGCGAGCAACTCCGCATCGGTGGTCTGGGTGAACACCATGGTCGCCACTGGTGCTGCGTGCCTGGGCTGGCTGCTTACCGAGCGCATCCGCGACGGCCATGCCACGTCTCTAGGCGCCGCGTCCGGCATCGTCGCTGGCCTGGTTGCGATCACTCCGTCCTGCTCCTCGGTCTCGCCCATCGGCGCGATCATCGTTGGAGCCCTGGCTGGCGTAATCTGCGCCCTCGCCGTCGGCCTTAAGTACAAGCTCGGATATGACGACTCACTCGACGTGGTCGGAGTCCACCTGTTCGGTGGCCTCTGGGGCACATTGGCGGTCGGCCTGCTGGCCACCTCCGCTGCTCCGGCAGGCGTTGACGGCCTGTTCTACGGCGGCGGCGCGGACCAGTTGTGGCGCCAGGCAGTCGGTGCCTTTGCGGTGTTGTTCTACAGCGGGATCATGACGCTCCTCATCGGCCTGCTGCTACACAAGACCATCGGCTTCCGTGTCACTGAAGAGGAAGAGCGCGCGGGTGTCGATGAGACCGAGCACGCTGAGACTGGCTACGATCTCGGCACGATTGGTGGAGGGCGCTCGTTGTCTTACGCCGGCTCGGCGCCGAGCCAGGTCGAGGCAGATACCAAGAACGATCAGGAGGTGTCGGCATGAAGCTTGTAACAGCGATCATCAAGCCGCATATGTTGGACGAGGTCAAGACCGCACTCGAGTCGTTTGGTGTCGAGGGCATGACCGTCAGCGAGGCAAGCGGCTTTGGACGCCAGCGGGGCCACACCGAGGTCTACCGGGGAGCGGAGTACACCGTCGACCTGGTGCCAAAGGTGAGACTTGAGGTGCTCGTGGACGACAATGATGCCAAAGACATCATCGACGTCCTGGTGAAGAGCGCCCGGACCGGTCGCATCGGTGACGGCAAGGTCTGGTCGGTTCCTGTGGATGAGGTCGTCCGCGTGCGAACCGGGGAGCGCGGGCTGGACGCGCTCTGAAGCGTGATCTAACCAGCGAGCGTCTCAACGTCGCGATCCGGTCCGCGTGGTCTGCCACAGCTGGGCCGGATCGCCGGCGTTTGATCACCGAGTGCGTCGAGTCGGCGCTGGTCGAGCTCTATGCGCAAGTGGGCGGCCCTGGAAGCGGGGTCGCCCTTGCCGCGGTCGGAAGTCTGGCCCGGCGAGAGCTCGGTCCCCGATCAGACATCGATCTGGTGCTGCTACACAGCGGGAAGTCGTCTGCCAAGATCAACACGCTTGCCGGAGAGCTGTGGTATCCACTCTGGGACGCCCGCATTCGAGTTGATCATGCTGTACGCACCCCACCGGAGTGTGCCGAGGTCGCCAGACGAGAGTTGAGTGCAGGTGTCGGTCTGCTTGATCTCCGTGCGGTCACGGGCGATGCAGAGCTGGTCCAGGATGCGCGTACCGCGCTCCTGGACAGCTGGCGCGGCAACGCCCGCAAACGACTCCCCGAGCTCCTGGCATCACTCGATGAGCGCCTGGCCACCTTTGGGGACGCTGCTTATCTTCTCGAGCCCGACCTCAAAGAGGCGCGCGGAGGCTTCCGCGATGTGTCGATGCTGCGGGCGCTGGCAGCCAGCTGGCTGACTGACCGGCCGCACGTCGGCATCGACGAGCCGTACCAGCGGTTGCTTGACGTCCGAGACGCGTTGCACCTGGCGGCTGGCCGTACGCTCGATCGATTGATCGCCAGCGAGACCCCGGCGGTGGCCACCCGGCTGGGCTACAACCACCCTGATGATCTTCATCGCGATGTCACTCTTGCCGCACGCCGCATCGGGCATGCCGTCGACCTGACCGTGCGAGCAGCCCGTCAGGCTGTGCCGCAGCACCGGGTGCTGAGCTTCATCAGGCGGGAGCGCAAACCCAACTACATCAAAGCTGACCACGGGCTGATCATTTCCTCTGGCGAGGTGGGACTGGCTGCTGGCACGAGCCCCAGCGACCCGCTCGTTGGCCTCCGGGCGGGGGCGCTGGCCGCGCAGCGCGGGTTGGTTCTCTCCCCAGTGACAGCCGGCAATCTCGGCAAGCACGGACAGCCGCTACCGGCGCCGTGGCCTGACACCGCCCGAGAAGCGTTGCTGGAGCTGTTGGCCGCCGGGCCCAACGTGGTGCCGGTATGGGAAGCCCTCGACCTCGCCGGTTGTATCAGCAGGTGGATCCCTCCATGGGAACCCATCCGTGCCCGGCCACAACACAATCCAGTCCACCGCCACACAGTGGACCGGCACCTGGTGCAAACCGTCGCCGAGGCGCAACCCCACCTGACCCGAGTCGATCGCCCTGACATCTTGTTGCTGGCATGTCTCTTCCACGACATCGGGAAGCTGCCCGGCGCCGGTATGCACCACGCGGAACGGGGAGCGCCTATCGCCCGCAAGGCGGTCGAGGCGATAGGACTCAACGAAACCGACGCTCAGCTCGTGGAGCTGCTGGTCAGGCACCATCTCACCCTTGCGGCGCTGGCGACCAAACGCGATCACGCCGACCCCGCGACGCTAGACGCCCTCGTCGAGGCCGTTCAGGGCCGCGCGGACATTCTCGAACTGCTGCGTTGTCTCACCGAGGCCGACGCCCGCGCGGCCGGCCCGGCCGCGTGGTCACCGTGGCGGGCCCAGCTGATCAATAGTCTGGCCGACCACACAGAAGGGCTCCTGGTCGATGAGTCGACGCGAGTCGACGTCACCCAGCTGGTTGATCTTGGTCTGGCACGCTCCGTGCAGCTGGACGGCAGACCGCGGATCCGCGTAGAGACCCAGCCGGGCGGCGTACAACTGGTGATTGCGGCGACCGATCGGCTGGGCCTTTTCAGCGACACCGCCGGCTTGCTTGCCTCGCACTCGGTACAGGTGCGGTCGGCCGCACTGCACACCGTGGAAGGTGTTGCGGTCAATACCTGGAGGTTGGACAAGCAGGTGCCAAGCGACCTGCCCGATGTGGCGTACTTGATCAAGCAGCTAACCCGGCTCGAGGCAGGCGAGACAGGCATACTCACGCCGGTGCAACGTCGCGAGGCCCGCGCCCATGGCAGCGGTGCGGTCTCCAACCCGTACGTGGAGCTGATTCAGGACGCTAGCGAAAGCGCGGCTGTGATTGAGGTTCGGACCGGTGACCGGGCGGGGCTGCTTTATGCGCTTGGGCGCTCCTTGAGCGAGATTCGCCTGTCAATCCGATCGGCCCACATCAGCACTCTGGCTGGGCAGGCCATCGACACGTTCTACATCACCGAGGCGGACGGCTCGGCTCCGAGTGCGTCGCGGGCCCAAGAAGCGGTGGAGGCACTGACCGTGGCAGCCGGGATCCCCGCTGTCCCAACAGCCACGATCTGATTTGAGGCTGCTCGCGCATCGCGCCTCTGGACCCGTCGCCGTCGTCGTCGCTCGCAGAGAAACAACGCCTCCGTTCGCTCCTCCTCCGTGCGGCGGAGGCGCGATTTCCGACGCTCGCAGCCTATTCCGAGGCTGTTATGCGAGCCGACTGAGTCTCGTCGGACTCACGTCCGCTCGGCGATGAGATCATCAACCTCTGCCGAGGTCGGCGGCTGCGCTCCGCGCCGAGAGCAGACAATCGAGGCTGCCGCCGCGCCGCGTTCCAAGGAGCCTTCCAAGCCGAGCTGCAGGTGCACCCAACCATCCAGAAAGCCAGCCATGAACGTGTCGCCGGCGCCGACAGTGTCGACCACCTTGGTAGGAAAGCCTGGGACCCGCGTGATGTTTCCGCCTGGCTCGACCGCAACTCCACCACCCGGGCCCAGAGTGATTACGGCAAGGCCAAGCCCGTACTGCTCGACCCAAAGGTTGGCCAGCGCCACTGGATCGCTGCCGCTCTGGGTGGAGCCGCTGGCGGCCGACTTGGCAAGGAATTTGATGTCCTCGTCACTCGCCTTGACGACTCCCTGACGGCGTCCTACTGCCCGCAGCCAGGGCTGCACCTTCGTCCAGTACACGTCGGGGTCGGTGATCACGCTTGGCCGCACATTGATGTCGTAGGAAACACCGGCCCGGACGTCGCGCATCCAATCGAGCAGCACTTCCGCACCGGGGCTCACGATGCATGACAACGACGCAATGTGCAGCCAGTCGTCGCTCTTCAGCTCCGGAAGGTCGTCGATCTGCCAGCCGAAGTTGGCGGTGTCATTGAAGTGGAACGTGTAGCTCGCCACACCATGCTCATCCAAACTCACAACCGCGATCGACGTCGCCTGCGAGGACTCGGTAGCAAGGTCGAGCTTGACGTTGGCTTCGAGGATGTGTTGCCGCAGCTGACGACCGAAGGCATCTCGTGAAATCCGCCCCAGAAAGTGCGTGTCGCACCCAAGCTTGCCTAGAGCAACCGCGGTGTTCATCGGTCCGCCCGCCGACAGTGCTAGCCAGGTTGAGCTAAACGAGTCACTGCTAGCTGTGTCGGACTGAACCAGATCGATCAGGGTCTCCCCACACACAACGAAGCGCGTCATGGACACAACCTAGTGGTTGTGACGTGCCTCATGAGCCGCCAAGCGGCTACTCCGTCAGCAGTGCAAGCTCGGCGGGCAAGCCGGCCGGCAAGTCGCCATCCATCTGATGCCAGACGGACGGCGGAATGGCCTGCGCGCTGATCTCGGTGAGCAGTCTGCCCATCGAGTAATCCGGTGCGACCTGCGCCAACCGCTCACAGCAGCAGTTCAGTAGTGCGCCGGCCCCACTCACCCAGGCCGCCATACCCAACAAACAAAGCGGCGCAGCTGCGAACCTGAGCGGTACCCGTGCCACAACCGCACCCCACAAGCGGACGTGATCATCGGCCGTCGCCGGACTTATCAGCGCCCAAGCCAGATCACGAAGGTGCAGGTCCCTCACCAGCAGGCCGAGCAGCAGGCAGTCCCTGTCATCGAGAGCATTCGTGTCTTTCATCGCCGCTGCAATCGTGCTGGCCATTAGACGGACCACTTGATCTGCATCGTCGAGCTGTATCAACTCACCAAGAAGGGTCTCAGCCAACGCTTCCAGGCGCGGCACGTCGGCAATAGGGGGCCCGCTAACAGACTCCTGGAGTTCCCGACGGCTCACACAAGCGCCCAGTCCGGCAAGAACCGCCGCAGCGGAGAGCGGGTGAGAGGTGAGATCGAGTGGCGTGCCTCCGAGGGGGCAGCACTCGTCACCACAGGTCAGTGACCACCACCGAGCGTGCCCGACATAGAGCACATCGGTGAGTTTGTGCTCACCAAGCTGATCCATTAGTCGGGTCAGCAGCCGGTGAGCTGGCAAGGCCGCCGCACTGTAGGCGACCAGCGCCATGGCGTCAGCCTTTTCCCGCCTGGCGAGCGCATCGATCTGCTCCGCCACCGCATCGGCGGACGACTCGTCCGGGAGATCGCTCCGAGTGGTAAGAATCACCCGGCCAGACCTGACATACACCGTCACGAGAGATTCCTCCGGGTGGAACCCGATCAGATACGGGATCATGGCCAGAAGCTCATCCGGTCGGCGGACCTTGAGCCGAGGTCGCCCTTGCCCCGACTGGCGTCGACGCCGTCGTGCTGGTTTCCTGCCTGCTGATCTCCCAGAAGATGTCATGTAGGCAGGTTGTGCACGCGCGAGCGAATCGTGCGGCTCGGCGCGAATTTGTGGAGAGCGCACGCAGGCATGCGATGTCGCTGTGGACAACCGGTCCGATCGGCTGCATGTCCCTGAGCTTGTCGAAGCGGCCGTTGTGCCCTTCGACAAGCGCCGTCCTGAGCCTGTCGAAGGGCGCCGTCCTGAGCCTGTCGAAAGGCTCAGGGCACATTTGGAGGGGTCGGCAGCAAGCCAATCCTGCGCTACCGTGGTCGCAAATGGACGAGCCCAGCGGTTTAGAAAGCACCGGCATGGGACCGACGCCCAGCGGGCCGTCCTTTGTCCCCTGGGCGCCCGCCCCAGGTGACACGGCGCCTGATGGGCCGAGCCCCCCACCACCACGTTCGGCTACATGGTCCGCCCCTGCCTCGAGGATTCCAGCGATCATCACGGCAGCTGCGATTTTTATCGTGGCGGCCGTCGTCGCGATTGCTAGCTACGTCGCGCATTTTGCAGACACCCATATCAGTCCGCCGGTGGTCAGCCGGCAACCTGTACCAGACCCCAGCGCTCGGGGCGACCGGATTGAATTCACCACCAGCGATGGAAGTGGACAGCTGATCTTGCTCAGTCACTCTTGGGTAACCGACGGACAGGTACAGCCAACCTCCGGTAGTTACCTACGGGTCGAGGTGGAGCTGATTTGCGACTCGGGCTTGGTCGACTACGACCCATACAACTTCCAGGTTTTCGATCAGACCGGCCGGCTCTTCGAGATCGCCATCGAAGGCGCCGGCGATGCCATGCTGGAATCTGGCACCTTGCGTACTGGAGAGCGGGTCCGTGGCACCATTGCCTTTGACATGCCGCGCAGCGAGGCAACGCTGCTGATGAGCGACAACACCAACCAGACGATCACCGCACTGAAGGTCCCTGACTGACTTGCGTTCGCGTACGGCCATTCACCAATAGGCTCAGCGCATGGCGCAGCTGGAGGAACGGCACGTCCGAGGTTGGGACGTTCTCCGGCTCTCTACCGACGCGCTCTCGGCTGAGATCATTCCCGGGCTGGGCGGCACAGTGACGTCCTTGACACGCCGCGCTGATGGTGCGGCGCTGCTCTGGTCCACGCCGTGGGGACTACGGGCCCTTGGAGCCGGTTCGCTGCCGGGGACGCCACAGGCTCGGATGATCGACAGCCTCGCCGGCGGTTGGCAGACGCTGTTCCCCAACGGTGGTGACTCCGTTTTGGTCCACGGGGTGGAGTGGGGCTACGACGGCGAAGCCAGGGTGACGTGGCTGGATTGGGAGTTCACCGGTTCGTCGGTACGGATGACTGGCCGCCTCGTCCGCTCACCGTTCGAGATCACCAAGATCATTTCGATGCGCGATCAGGAGATCACTATCGGCGAGACTGTGCACAACGTGGGTCGGGAGCGCGTCGAAACCATGTGGGGCAGCCAGCTGATGTTTGGCGGCGCGCTGCTCGGACCAGAGACGGTCGTCGACGCAGCAGCAGCCGTGGTGCGGCCCGACCCGCAGGTCAGCCCAGGCGCAAGCTACGACGCGCTCTCGCCTTGGCCGCGGGCGCATGGACCACAGGCCATGATCAACCTCCGGTTGTTGCCAGATGCCGACGCCGCAGAAACCAGGTTGGCGTACCTCAGCGACTTCATCGAACCCTTGATCAAGATCAGTCGGCCCTCGCACGGGATAGAGATCGAGCTTGAATGGGACACCGACATGTTTCCCTATGTCTGGTACTCGCTGGAGGCCGGCGGGCGCACCGGCTTCCCGTGGTACCGCACCGGATACTTCCTGTGTCTGACACCATGTACCAGCTGGCCAGCTCATGGGGTGCATGACGCGCGCCGGGTCTCCAACAGCACCGTCCTGATCGATCCTCGCGAGGTCCTGACCAGCTACGTCACGCTTCGCGTACAGCCGCTCCCATAACCGTCGCGACTCAACGCCGTTCCTTACGGATCACCAGCTTCAGGCCAGACCAGACCTGGTCGATGGCGCAGACCTTGACATCGACAAGATCGCTGGTGGGCAGCACGATCTCCCGAATAGCGTCTTCGGTCATGTCGGTCTCGATCTTGCTAGCCCGCTTGGGCCAGGCCACCCAGATCATGCCATTCGGCGCAATTGCGGAGATCAAGGCAGGAACGCGGGCTGCCAGCTCCACCTGATGGGTGATGAAGATCAGCACAAGATCGCGATGGCCGCGCAGCCGGCGGGTGATGCTGACATTATCCGGCAGCTCACCGAGGATGGTGTCGATGTTCGGAGGCGCGTTCAATACCGCGATCGACATGCCGGGCTTGATGCCCAGCTTCTGCGTTAACGGTGTGCCCGAATATCCGACAATCACTACTTACCTCCAGCCATCAGCATGCACTAACTGGCAGATCATTTGACGGCGTGCTTGACTCAGCGACGTGACCGAACTGGAGGCGACGCACGCCGGCGAGCCGCACTCGGGAGGGTTAGCGAATCGGCTGAACTGGCTGCGAGCGGGTGTGCTGGGCGCCAATGACGGAATCGTCTCGGTAGCGGCGATTGCGGTTGGCGTGGCCGGGGCAACGCCGCAGCTTGAGGCGATTGTCGCAGCAGCAGTGGCGGGCCTGGTCGGAGGCGCGATTTCCATGGCGCTCGGGGAGTACGTGTCGGTTAGCAGCCAGCGCGACAGCGAGCGAGCCTTGATCGCAAAAGAGAGAGCTGAGCTGGCAACGATGCCTCATGAGGAGCTGGCCGAGCTCACCCAGCTGTATCAGGACAAAGGGCTGAGCGCGCAGACCGCGCGTCAGGTGGCCGAAGAGCTGACGGCGAACGATGCTCTTGCGGCGCACCTGGATGCCGAGCTCAATATCGATCAGAGCGATATCGTCAGCCCGTGGCGTGCTGCGTACGCTTCGGCCGTTGCCTTTGTCATCGGGGGCCTGCTGCCGCTCCTGGCCATGATCGTCTTCCCCGCCTCGATGCGGGTCCCGGCGACGTTTGCTGCGGTCCTCATCGCTTTAGCAATCACCGGAGCGACCGGTGGTTACCTAGGCGGTAGCCCAGTATTGCGGCCGATGATTCGGGTTGTGGTCGGCGGCGCGCTCGCTCTGGGGGCGACGTTCCTCATCGGACGCTTGCTGGGAACCACAGTTCTGGCCTAGGGAGCCAGTGTTGAGCCCGTCGAAGCGTGCAGTTCTTGCCCTTCGACAGGCTCAGGGCACATTGCGTGGACGCCCTCAGGGCACATTGCGTGGACGCTGTCACCTCGTGCCAGCAGGGTCCGGAAATCCTGGCCACTCGATCTCGGGGCCGCCGGGCGGGTCCAGGGGACGATCGGGATCGACCTGCTCAGGATCCTCGGGAGGGTCTAGCGGGCGGTCAGGGTCGACCTCTGGCTGGCTTTCCTCGGGCTTGGTCGCAGGGTCGACCGGGGGTTCCGATTCCTGGGACGAGATAGGTGTTTGGCTCCTTTCACCTGCCCTGAGTCCGCCTGAACATTTACCCATCGTTCGACGTTCCACTCTGCCGGAGGCACCCGCAACGCAGTTAGCGCACCTCCTGCGTCGGGAGACATCAGACCGGATAAGTAGCGCTTAGGTTTGGGACTACCAGGCAGGCTGGATTTCGGGAGTGGGTCCCCCCGGGCGCCACCCAGTGAAGACATCAGCCTAGGACCTACGGAAAGGTGAATGATGGCCGATCGGACGGCGTCGCGCCCTGGCTGGGCCGCCCTCGTCATGCTGCTCCTGCTCGCTGGGCTCTGGGTTCTGGAGTTTCTTGATCAACTGAGCGGCAACCAGCTCGACCAGTTCGGCATCCATGCTCAAGACGTCGACGGCCTGCCCGAGATCCTCACGGCGCCTTTCCTGCATGCGGGTTGGGATCACCTGATTAGCAACTCGTTGCCGTTCTACGTGCTCGGATTCCTGGTGCTACTCAGCGGCCTGGCCCGATGGCTGGCCTCATCGCTGATCATCATTGCAGTTTCAGGCATGACAGCCTGGTTACTTACCCCACCGAACACGATCATCCTGGGTGCCAGCGGTCTCATCTTCGGCTGGCTGACTTACCTGCTGGCCCGCGGAATCTGGTCACGACGCACAGCGCAGGTTGTGATCGCAGTGCTCGTGCTAGTCGTGTACGGCGGGCTGATCTGGGGCATCCTTCCGAGCACTGCCGGCATCAGCTGGCAAGCCCACCTGGGAGGTGCTATAGGCGGCGTGCTGGCGGCTTGGCTACTGCACCGCCGTGCCAGCAGGCAGCTCGTGACGTCAGGATCGGTTCGCCGCTACTAGTCAGCTCGGACATCGTCAACATCTCTCGGCGATCGTCAGCATCCAGGCCGCTACGGTGGAGGCCCGGGGCCGGGGAGGCCTCGTGTGTTCCAGGAAGGACCGCTGGTGGCCGCTCCGATCAAGGTGGCAGTCCTCGGATTCTGGCACGTTCATGCAGCCGAATA
This sequence comes from Actinomycetota bacterium, assembly GCA_046726195.1. Lineage (GTDB taxonomy): Bacteria > Actinomycetota > Actinomycetes > Propionibacteriales > Propionibacteriaceae > Microlunatus. The sequence continues at coordinate 769 of JBKPAB010000145.1, read as the reverse complement.
CGCATCGCGGATACGCCAGTACCCGGACACCGAGCTGGTCGCCGTGTGGGACGACGATCCGGCCCGGGGGCGGGCTTCCGCCGCAGCTCTCGAGGCAGCCTTCATCGACGACCTCGATGATCTGCTGGCCCGAGACGACATCGACGCGGTCACCGTGACCACCGCCACCACCGCCCATCACGAGATCATGCTGCGTGCCGCTCAAGCTGGGAAGCACATCTTCACCGAGAAGCTGCTGGCTCCCACAGTCGCAGCAGCCGAGGAGATCATTGACATGGCCGACAAGGCCGGCATCGCCCTAGTGGTTTCCCTCCCGCGGCTCTACCACGGATACACGCGGGCGATTGTCGCAGTACTTGCCGAAGAGCGACTCGGCGAGCTGACCTATTGCAGGATCCGGCTCTCTCACGATGGGGCGATCGCCGGCTGGCTACCGGAACGGTTTTATGACGCTCAGGATGCCGTCGGCGGTGCACTCAGCGATCTGGGATGCCATCCGATCTACCTCACACAGCTTTTCCTCGGTGCCGTCCCCGCCACAGTGAGCGCAACATACGCCTCGTTCACCAATCACCAGGTGGAGGACCAGGCCGTGGTGACGCTGGGATATCCAGGTGGAGCAGTCGGTGTGGTTGAAACCGGATTCCTGAGCCGAGACCCGTTCACCATCGAGATGCACGGCACAAAGGCCAGCCTCGCGTACGAAAACACCGGAAATCTGCTTCAGGTCCGCAATGCCGGGATGGACACTCCGGAGTCACTTCCCGTG
>JBKPAB010000144.1:0-13217 GCA_046726195.1 Actinomycetota bacterium | reverse complement strand
GGCTCGGCCGACCCCATCCAGCCCTGGATCGGCTGCCGAAGAGGTTGCTGAAGATCGGCACGCACATAACCGAAGGCAGGTGAGCCAGGTCCGCCGTTGAGGTACTTGTAGGTGCAGCCGACCGCCAGATCGACCCCCCACTCATCCAGCCGGAGGGGGATCACCCCCGCCGAGTGACACACGTCCCAAAGCATGGTCGCACCGTGATCATGACTGAGTGTGGTGATGGCCGCGACGTCAGCAAGATATCCCGATCGATAGGCCACATCACTGAGCAAGATCAGGGCAGTTCGTGAACTGATCACCTCTGCAACATCGTCGACGGTGACCCCGCCCCTCCGATCTGCCTCGAGCCATATCAAACGCATCCCAAGCTCCGCTGCGATGCCCTCGACAACAAAGCGGTCGGTCGGAAAGTTGCCGACGTCAACGACGATCTCGTCTCGGCCTGGTTGGCTCCCGAGCGCGGCCCGAATCCATTTGTAGAGCATCACACTGGTCGAGTCCCCGACCACAGTCTGACCGGGCGCCGCGCCTAAAACCACGCAACCGATCTGGTCACCGATGCGTACTGGATCATCCATCCAGCCTTCATCCCACGCGCGGATGAGTCGGCCGCCCCAGGTCTGATTGACAAAATGGCTGATTCGATCATGGGTCGCTCGCAGCGGACGACCCAGCGAGTTGCCATCGAAGTAGGCGATGATCTCGGGATTATCTGAGCCGATGAACTGATCACGAATGCTTGCCAGTGGGTCCGCTGCGTCGAGCGCTCCGGCTTGATCGAGAAGATCAATGGCTGTCATGCAAAGGCCGCTTCTGCGAGCACGCTGGTCAGCCGGTGCGCTCGGTTCATCCAGTCCGCGACGTCAGCCGCGCTGTTCGGCAAGATGAGCGGTGCGTAGACAGCCCGGTCGAATTGCACGTGGTTGCTTGCTGGACCGGTCAGTGAGGCGAGCAGTTCATCACCTGCCAGGCCTGCTTGACCGAGCCCGCTGGTCTCCTCGTACCGCGGCCCGGGCAGGGCTGGGCCACGGTAGCTGTCATTGCCCATGTCTGTGCCGTAGTCGAGCCGCCCACCGAAGCGGACGAATCGGCGGGCATTGTCCAACGCTCGATTCCGCTCGGCGTCAGCGTGTATCGCGAACGTGGAGATCCATCTCATGGAGCGCGCCATTGCCATGAGTAGGTCATCAGGCAGCGTCTCGGTCCACGGCACATGGACCAGGATGTCGGCACCCGCCTCGAAAGCCCGTCGAGCCTGACCAGGTCCCTCGGCATGTACGCCGACAGGCAGTCGATGCTGATGGGCGGCACGAACCACAGCGAGCAACGTCGCGTCGTCAAGCAAAGGACCACCGCTGTGCAGCACCAGCTTGATCAGGTCGTGTTCCTCCGCGACGGCCTCCGCCACGGCGCGAATGCCGTCCGCAGGCCCGGCCAGTTCACGCACCGACCCCGGTGGCGCCCAGGCCCGATCAACCGGGTATCCGCCGACCGCGGTCAGGAACGGTCCGGCGATCCTGACCCGGCCACCGGTGGGGGGATCGATCTTCCAGCCGCGTGCAATGCGCGGCACCCAGCCCAGGTCGTGGACCTCAACAACAGCGGTGTCCGCCAAGGCAGCGGCATCCACCAGACCAAGGTGGACATGCCTGTCGATTATCCCGGGCGTGAGCGCGCCAGGAAGCCGCGGCACGCGAGCCTGCTGCACAGCCACGCGCCCGAACGCGACCGGACGCAACTCATCGTCTACCTGCTCCAGCAGAGTCGGTCCGAGTCGATGGCCGATCCATAGATCATCAACGGCAAACCTCATGGTCAGTTGCCGATCTCGGTCCGCACCGCATAAAGCTCGGGGAAGAAGGTCAGGTCAAGCGCTCGCTGCAGAAAGCGCACTCCAGATGAGCCACCGGTCCCGGTCTTGAACCCGATGGTGCGTTGCACGGTCCGCAGATGGCGGAACCGCCAGAACTGGAAGTTGTCTTCTACATCAACCAGGCACTCGCATGCCTCGTAGAGGTCGAAAGCGCGGTCGACCGCGCCGTAGATCGATTGGAAGACCGGAACCAGTGCCGGCTGCATAACCCACGGTCGCCGCACGTCACGCTGCAGCACCTCCTCTGGGATGCCTAGGCCGCGGCGGGCAAGAAAGCGCAGGAACGCGTCGTACACCGACGGCTGATCCAACAGCTCCGACAGCATCGCGAACGCGGCCTGATCCAACGCGAAAACCTTGAGCATGTGCTCGTTCTTGTTGCCCAAAATGAACTCCACCGCGCGGTACTGGGCCGACTGGAAGCCTGACGCGGTACCGAGCGCCCCGCGAAACTCTGCGTATTCGTTCGGGGTCAGGGTGGCCAGCACAGACCACTGCTCGGTCAGCGTTCGCTGGATGTGCTTGACGCGGGCGAGGCACTTCAGCGCTTGGTGCAGCAGGTCTGCATCGAGGTAGTCCCGTGCCGCGCGAAGCTCGTGGAGGATCAGTTTGAGCCACAACTCCGTGGTTTGGTGCTGCACGATGAAGAGCAACTCATCGTGATGCGGTGGCTCACTTCTCGGATGCTGCGCGGCCAGCAGCGTATCCAGCTCCAGGTAGTCGGCGTAACTCATCGCTCCCCCGAAGTCGGTGTGCACGCCTGCCTCGATGGGCCGGAGCCCTTCACGTACGCTCATCTGGCGCTCCCCTCTTGGATCCGCTCACTCGTTGCAGCGACCGTATCACTTTCCTGACGACCGTCAGAAAAGTGAAATGTCGGCATCGGACCATCTTCTTTGACCGCACTTCGCGTTGGTTCCCTACACATCGCGTCACTTCCAACTAACGCGAAGTGTGGGGTAAGTAACGCGAAGTGCAGGGAAGGTGTTGTCTAGGGTGAGCTCCACCCGCGCTCAGCTCAGGTCCACAGGATTCACCTTGGTCCGCAGCGAACCCTCGCTCTTCCGTGCGGTCCGGATCGCTGCAGCCTCTTTGGCGGCGCGTATCAGCTCAGCGCCTTCGGTGAGCGGCGCACGTATGGTAAGACGCTGGGTGAGGCCTCCTGAACTATCCTCAGCCGGAGGTCGCTGCAGATCAGGCTCCACGGGGCCTAGCAGTTCGGCGTGCTGCGGTGGCTGAACCAGCGAGATGAACTCATCCAGCGCCTCCGCCGGACCTTCAACGGTGATCAGCGTGACTGCAGGTGGAAAGCGCGCAGCCACGCGTTCCTCCAGCTCACGTGCGGCGAATCCAGAAGGGTCAACGCGAACCAGAGCCTGCAGCGCGCGACCCGAGCCATCCCCCACCGCGATCACCGAACCGCCGTCTGCCCCACTTCTGACCAGCGCAACGACATTGAGCCAGCGGCGTAACGCCTCCTCGGCCGCGCGCAGATCTTGGCGTAGCAGCAGCAACGAGGTGTCCAGCAGCACAGCACCGGCATAACCTCCCGCGGCTGGCGGCTCGGCCCCGGGTGTCGCGACCACGATTGCCGAAGTGTCTGCGACCGCCGCGATCCGCTTCCCGCCGGTCGACTGCAGGACCGGAGTCTGGGGAAACGCCTTGCCGAGTTCTTCTGCAGTCCGCTCGGCGCCGACAATGGGCGCCCGTACGCGACGAGAGCCACAGATCGGACATGCCCAGTCAACCTGCGGCCGCCCGCACCAGGCGCAGCTGGCACGAACGCTCGCCACCTCGGCGAGACCAGCGGGTTGCGCCTTGGTCGGGCCACCGCAAAACCCACACCGCATTGGCTCGCGGCATTCCTGGCAAACCAAGGCAACCAGGTAGCCCGCTCGGGGCACCTGGACCAGCACTGGCCCCTGCGGCGACGCCGCTCGCATCATGTCGAATACCTCATGGGGCAACCGGGCTCCGCGCGCCGCCGGGTCGCGCTGCAGTGCATAGTCGGTGTCCGGCGTCACTTTTACCCGGGGCGCGGCATGCCGCACGGCAACCCGATCGTGGGCAATCTCGCGGAGCCAGCCACGCTCCAGCCAGCGTTGCAGTTCGGCGGTCCTGGAATAACTCGCAAATAACACGCCGGCCTGAGCAGCGGCCGCCCGAAGCGCGAGCACCTCCCGCGCGTGGGGATACGGAGCCCGCTGCTCGACGAGGAGGTCGTCCCCGTCGTCCCAGAGCGCGACGAGACCCAGATTCTGAACCGGTGCGTATGCGGCAGCTCGATTGCCGATCACAACCTGCACCTCCCCGCGCAGCGCCGACAAGAAAGCCCGGTATCTCGCTGCTGGTCCTGCTTCGGCCACCAGCACCGCGAAACCCGTGGCACCCAGTACCCGAGTACAGGCTTCGCTGAGTCGATCAAGATCAGCCTGGTCGGGCACGATGATCACGGCGCCGCGCCCGCCGTCAACGACGGCTCGTGCAGCGCTTGCCAGCCCGAGTGGCCAGTCACCACTCGGGGCCGCACTTGGGGTCACTTGCCACATGGCTTGCGGATGCCGCCCCGCGCGCAGCGCAGCCAGGAACCCAGCCCCCGTTGGGTAATCGACCAGCGGGCCGGCCGGATGATCATCCGGCGGTGAGCACCGAGGCTCGCTTCGCTGCGCCTGCTCGGTCGCAGCATGTCGGGGCGGCACGGCCAAGCGCATCACATCGGCGAACGTTCCGGCGTAGTGATCGGCAACTTTCCTGATCAAGCTCGCAATCTCGGTTGTCAGCACAGGTTCACTGGAGATGATCTTGGAGAGTGGGGACAACACTCCTTCATGATCAGCGGTGGCGACCCGTTCGAGGATGAAGCCATCCCTGAGCCGTCCGGCGAACCTGACCCGCACCCGAGCGCCCGATACCGCAGCGGCGTTTTGTTCAGATGTCACCGCATAGTCGAAGGGACGATCGAGGTGGCCGAGCGGGATGTCGACAGCCACCCTGGCAACCGGGAGTTCAGGCTGGCTGGGTTCGGGCACACCAGATGATAGGCAGTCGGCGCTGACAGTTACCTGTGGCTATTGGAGCCCATCACCCGGCAGTGGCGCACTAGTCCAGCGCGAGAACCAACCGGAGTGCGCCGTCGACGAGCATCAGCTCACTGCGACTCAGACGATTCACGATCGGCCCCAGGCGCTCAGGTGCGACAGCCGTTGTCTGTTCGACCAAAACATGGGTCCGCTCCCCCGCTATCAGGATTTCTGGACGAAAGCTTGCAGCCTTCGCCGAGCGCGAGGTTGGCGCGACGAGCAAGGTCGACAGAAAGAGATCGTCGGATTGCAAAATGACTGCATATCGGCGACCAGCTTGTTCGTGACCCTTTGTCTTGCGGGGCGCGCGGAGCTCGCAGACATCACCACGCACGCAGCTCGTCCATCTCCTTGCGGACCGCACGGCTTTCTGCAAGATCATCCGAATCGTGCAGCATCTCAAGTGACTCGAGCCGCATCTGCTCGCGACGACGCAGACGGACGGCATCCACCAGCGCCCTGCGAATCGCATCGGAGACCGTCGTCCCGTCAGCGGTCAGCTCGGCCAATGCAGCCTCAGAGCTCTCGTCGGTACGGAAGTTCACCACAGCCATACGACAAAATGTAGTCTAATCGTCGTACGGTTCAAGGATCCCCCGTGTTACGCGAGAGTCAATGGTCAGCCGCGCACCGCCGCAGCCAGTGCGTCGGCACGATCGACGTTCTCCCAACTCACCCCCGGCAGCTCCCGGCCGAAGTGCCCGTACGCCGCGACCTGGGCGTAAACCGGTTGTTTCAGATTCAGATCGCGGATGATCGCCGCGGGACGCAGATCGAACACCTCAAGCACGGCCTGCTGGATCTGGTCGACCGGCACCAGCTCGGTACCGAAGGTCTCCACATAAAAGCCGACTGGATGCGCCTTGCCGATCGCGTATGCCACCTGCACCTCGCAGCGGGCCGCGAGCCCGGCCGCCACTACGTTTTTGGCCACCCAGCGCATCGCGTAGGCCCCGGACCGGTCCACCTTCGACGGATCCTTCCCAGAGAACGCCCCGCCGCCGTGTCGGGCCATTCCACCGTAACTGTCGACGATGATCTTGCGGCCGGTGAGGCCAGCATCACCCATGGGCCCGCCGATCTCGAAGCGACCGGTGGGATTCACCAGCAGCCGGTAGTCATACGAGTCGACCTGATAGCGCTCAAGCACCGGGTCAATGACGTGCTTGCGGACATCCGGTGCGAGCAGCGCGGCGAGGTCGATGTCGGCGGCGTGCTGGGTGGACAAAACCACTGTGTCGACCCGCACCGGTCGATCGCCGTCGTACTCGATTGTCACCTGGGTCTTGCCATCGGGCCGCAGATAAGGCATCGTGCCGTCCTTGCGTACCGCAGCAAGCTGCTCGGCGAGCCGGTGCGCGACATCGATCGGCAGAGGCATCAAGGACGGTGTCTCGCTGCACGCGTAACCGAACATCAGCCCCTGGTCGCCGGCGCCTTGCAGATCGAGGACATCGGCGGACTCGCCAGTTCGGCTCTCGAAAGCCAGATCGACACCTTGAGCTATGTCAGGTGACTGTTGGCCGATGGCGATCGTGACGCCACAGGAGCCACCATCGAAGCCTTTGGTGGAGGAGTCGTAGCCAATGTCGATGATGCGCTCGCGGACGACTCGCGGAATCTCCACGTATGACTCGGTGGTTACCTCGCCCGCCACCACGACCAGCCCGGTCGTGACCAGGCACTCCACCGCGACGCGGCTGTTCGGATCCTGCCGCAAAAGTTCGTCGAGCACGGAGTCGCTGATCTGATCAGCAATCTTGTCCGGGTGCCCCTCAGTCACCGACTCCGAGGTGAACAATCTGCCTGCCATGTGCTGTCATCCGTTTCTGCGTTCGTGCGTGCACGCATGCCCTTAAACGGCCGCGCTGACCCTTACCGTCCCCCGAAACTACCGGCGAGCCCGCAGCGTGAGTGTCTCGTCCCAAATTTGATGCGCAAGCGTGTCCTTGCTCCCGCTGAAGGGTCCGGTTGCGCCTTCCGCAGTCAGCAGCGTGATCTGACTGTCATGCTGACCGAAGACCAGGTTTGGGCCAACCTCATTGAGAACCATGAGATCGCAGCCTTTGCGCGCAAGCTTGGCACGGCCCAAATCGAGGAGTGTCTCACCTTCGCTGGGAGTTTCCGCCGCAAAGCCGACCAGGACCTGGTGCGCGTCGGTCCGAGCTTTGACTAGGCCGGCGAGTACGTCAACGGTGTGCACCAGCTTGAGGTCCAGGCCGCCGTCGCCTGATTTCTTGATTTTGGTCTGACTCGTGGCAGCAGGTGTGAAATCGGCTGGTGCCGCCGCCATGACCGCGATGTCGGCATCTTTGGCGGCCACTGCCATGGCCTGAGCCAGGTCAGCAGTCGAGCTCACTGCCTCGACCTCGGCACCGGGCGGCGGGTGCAGCCCGACATTGGCTGCGACGAGGCGGACTTCCGCACCGCGCAGCACCGCTGCCCGCGCCAGCGCCCATCCCATCAGACCTGACGAGGAATTGCCGATGAAGCGCACCGGATCCAGCCGCTCGCGGGTGCCTCCGGCGCTGACAACGACCTTTAGGCCTGCCATGTCCTGGGCCGCGGCGCGTACCGCGATGCTTTGATCCGCTAGGACTGCAACAGCGACGGCAAAAAGTTCTGCCGGATCAGGGAGCCGTCCCACTCCGGCGTCGGGTCCGGTAAGCCGGCCCACGTCGGGTCGTACTACGACGGCGCCCCGGCTGCGGAGTGTATCCACATTGGCTTGAGTTGCGGCGTGCAGCCACATCTCGGTGTGCATGGAGGGTGCAAAAACAATCGGGCAGTGTGCTGTCAGCAGCACATTGGTCAGGAGGTCATCGGCGCGCCCGGTGGCAGCGCGGGCTAGCAGATCGGCAGTTGCCGGAGCAACGAAGACCAGATCGATCTCTTGGCCGAGCTTGACGTGCGGCACCAAATGCGCGTCATCGAAGACCGACGTGTGCACCGGCCGGCCGGAGAGTGCGCCCCAGGTACTGACGCCGACGAACTCCAGAGCAGCCACGGTCGGCACCACGGTGACCTCATGGCCTGCACCTCGCAGGCGACGTAACAGATCACAGGCCTTGTACGCGGCAATGCCGCCCGACACCCCGAGGACGATGCGACTCATCGCGCGCTCCCGTCGGTCACCGGCAGCGACTGCTCAGGCAGGCTCGAAGCGCGTCTCGGCGTCCTCGTCCACCGGTGCTTCAGGATCCACGTCGATAGACCGCAGCTTGCCTTCGTTCACCTCACGTAATGCGATTGAGAGAGGTTTCTCCTGCACCGTGGTCTCGACCAGCGGGCCGACGTGATCGAGCAGACCCTCGCCGAGTTGTGAATAGTAGGCATTGATCTGGCGCGCCCGCTTGGCTGCGAACAAAACCAGCTTGTACTTCGAATCTGACTGTTTCAGAAGCTCGTCGATGGGTGGATTGGTGATGCCTTCCGCAATCGGATGTCCAGACACATATGAACCTTCGGTCGGGGGGTGACACGCAGCTGTGACCGGCACAAGTTAGCACTAGATCGGCTAGAACCCGAATCAGCACATGCCAACAAACCTGCACAGCTACAGACAAACCAAGGCTACCAAGTCATCTACCGCCTGGCCGATTTCACGATTCACCACGACGAAATCGAACTCGGCCTGAGCCGCCATCTCGGCTTGTGCGGTCTCCAGCCGTCGCTTCCGCTGGGCGGCCGACTCGGTGCCTCGCCCGACCTGTCGGCGTATCAGTTCCTCCCATGACGGTGGCGCCAAGAAGACGAACCGGGCGTCCGGCCAGCTTTCGCGGACCTGCCGAGCCCCCTGCAGATCGATCTCCAACAAAGCCGGGCGGCCCGCTGCGAGCGCCTGCAGGACCGGCGCGCGCGGCGTGCCGTAGCGGTGCGCACCGTGCACGGTCGCCCATTCCAGCAGCGCGCCCTGGGCGATCAGCGCATCAAACTTCTCGTCATCAACGAAGTGGTAATGGACACCATCGATTTCACCCGGACGTGGTGGGCGGGTGGTAACCGAAACCGAGACAAAAATCTCGGGGTGCTGCTTCGCGAGACTCGCGACGACGGTTCCCTTGCCCACCGCGGTCGGTCCCGACAACACGGTGAGTCGGTGAGTCACGACTCTCGCGGTTGCGGCGGCGTGGACCGGTCGGAGAACTCGGCAATGAGCGCAGCGGTCTGATGTTTACCCAGGCCTCGCAGCCGGCGGTTGGCCGCTATGTCGAGTCTCTCCATGACCTTCGTCGCACGCACGGCACCCACTCGAGGTAGCGCTTTCAGCACGTCGATGACCTTGGCGTGCGCAATGACATCATCGGTCTCGGCAAGGTCGAGCACCTGCGCGAGGCTGCGCTCACCGGTGCGGAGATCCTGCTTGATCTCGGCGCGGCGGCGTCGAGCCTCGGTCGCGGCATGTCGTGCCTGCTGACGCTGCTCGTCGCTCAGCGGGGGTATCGTCACAACTCGCGTCTCCATCTGGCGGCCAGGCAGTTTGGATCCGCCGAATTCGCGGCGAATCAGTCGGAGGCTTGAGAACTTACCCCAACCCAAGGGCAGCTTTCATCTCACCCAGCACCAGTGTCGCTGCCGCCTGCACTGCCGCGGGCGCCGGGCCGGCGGACATGATCTCGCGACTGCTGGACGGGAGGACAAATCGAGTCGCCTCCTTGAACACTGCCGGAAGATCGGCCGCCACACCACCCTGGGCTCCGATGCCTGGAGCAAGGATGGATCCATTGAGGGCGGTGAAGTCGGTATCGGTCCGTCCAATGGTCGCTCCAACGACGATCCCGACCGGCCCTAGACCGGCTCCGGGCTTACGGCGTACCGCATTGCGGCTGGCCGCATCATCGATCACGGCCTGGCCGACGCTACGGCCATCGGCGATGCGAGCTTGCTGGAACTGGGGACCTTCGGGGTTGCTGGTCAGGGCGAGGACGTATACCCCGCGACCGCTTTTGTCGGCCAGGTCAATGGCCCCATCCAATGTCGCGAAGCCGAGATACGGGCTGAGCGTGATTGCGTCGGCAGCAAGAGGCGAGCCGTCGCTGAGATATGCCGCCGCATAGGCGTCCATGGTGGTGCCGATGTCGCCTCGTTTCACATCCAGCAGCGCGAGGGCTCCGGCCGCCTTGATGTCGGCCAGGGTGCGTTCCAAGACGGCAATTCCGGCCGCGCCGTAGGCCTCGAAGAATGCCGACTGCGGCTTGAAAACCGGCACCATGGCTGCGAGCGCGTCGACCAAGCCCCGAGCGCAGCGTTCCAGGCCGCCCACATCGGCGGCAAGTCCCCACGATGCCAGCAGGCTGGGGTGTGGATCCACTCCGACGCAGAGCGGACCGCGTTCGGCTACCAGGGCCGTGAGGCGCTCACCGTAAGACCGGATTGGCTGCTCCATTTTCAAAGGCGGTTTAACTCGTCGACAAGCGCGGGGCCGGCGTAGACATATCCGGTGTAGATCTGCAGCAGGCTGGCACCCGCGTCCAGCATTGCCTGGCCATCGTCGCGGGTCATGATGCCGCCCACGCCGATGATCGGCAACGTGGTGCGTGCGGCAAGGAAGCGCACGACCTCACGGGCCCGTCTGGTGAGTGGTGCCCCGGAGAGCCCCCCGGCCTCCGCGGCCAGAGGCTGATCGGCTGCAAGGCCGTCACGGGACAAGGTCGTGTTGGTGGCGATCAGACCCTCCGCCCCGGTCTCGGTGCACACCTGCACGACATCCTCCAGCGCAGGCTCGGAGAGGTCGGGAGCCACCTTGACCAGGATCGGCACCGGTGGGGCCCCTGCCGCGAGCTGCCATGCCTCGGCGACCAGCGCTGTGAGCAGTTCGGCAAGGGCCCTGGGATCTTGCAGGGACCGCAACCCGGGCGTGTTGGGGCTGGAGACATTAACGGCGAGATAGTCCGCGTACCGGGCGAGGATGCGCAGTGAGGTGAGGTAGTCCTCAGTCGCCTCAGTCAGCGGCGTGTTCTTGGTCTTGCCAATGGAGATGCCGATCGGTATGCCGACGGCCAGATTGCCGCGGCTCACCTTCGCCGCGGCCAACCGCTCGGCTAGAGCATGTGCGCCCTGGTTGTTGAAGCCCATCCGGTTGATGATCGCCCGGCTTTCTGGGAGCCGGAACAGTCGGGGCCTGTCGTTGCCTGGCTGTGGCTGAGCTGTCACCGTGCCCAGCTCGACGAAGCCGAAGCCCAGGGCTCCCCAGCTCCTAACACCCACTCCGTCCTTGTCCATTCCAGCGGCCAGTCCGACCAGGCCTGGAAACTGGACGCCGGCCACGGTGGTCGGCCTGCGGTGCCGGGCGTACCAGGAGCCCAGCGCAGCCAGCGCCAGCCTGGTCTCCCCAATCCGAGCGATGGCGGCAAGTGTGCGCTCATGAACCCGCTCCGCGTCGCCGCCGTAGGCACGGAACAGCAGCGGTCTGGCGATCCCGCGATAGCCGAGATCGATGATCACGAATCGTTCCTGCTCCAGGACTGTAGGGAGCGCACGCTGACATTGCCGGCGATGATCGCCTCAATCCCTTGCACGGCAGCGGCAAGGCCGGGGACGGTGGTGACGCACGGGATGCTGCGCAGCACCGCAGCGGTGCGAATCTCATAACCATCGAACCGCGGTCGTCCATCACTGCTCAGCCCGTGCGGTGTGTTGAAGATCATGTCGACCTGACCGTCCAAGATCGCTTGCACGATCGTCTTCTCCCCATCCGGCCCGACGCCTTGGCTGAACTTGCGCACCGTGGTCACCACCACGCCGTGGCGGCGCAACATCGAGGCCGTCCCGGCAGTTGCCAAGATCTCGAAACCAAGATCAGCGAGACGCTTCACGGGAAAGATCACGAACCGCTTGTCTCGGTTGGCCACCGAAACGAACACCGTGCCCTTAGTCGGCAGCGGCCCAAAACCGGCAAGCTGACTCTTGGCGAAAGCAGTGCCGAAGGCGGTATCGAGGCCCATCACCTCCCCGGTGGACCTCATCTCCGGCCCGAGGATGGTGTCGACGGAGATCCCGTCGACAGTGCGGAAGCGGTTGAATGGCATCACCGCTTCTTTGACCGCGATCGGTGCCGAGGCGTCTTCGGTGGAGCCGTCGCCGCTTTCTCGTAACAGTCCTTCGGCACGTAGTTGCTGCACGGTGCCGCCGAGCATGATCCGGGCAGCCGCCTTGGCAAGTGGGGTCGCTGTCGCCTTTGAGACGAAGGGCACCGTACGCGAGGCACGCGGGTTTGCCTCCAGGACGAACAAGGTGTCGCCGGCCTGGGCGAACTGGATGTTGATCAAGCCACAGACGCCGATGCCGCGTGCGATCGCCTCGGTTGAGTAGCGAATGCGGTCTACGACTTCGGTGCCAAGGGTGATCGGCGGCAGGGCACAGGCCGAGTCACCGGAGTGGATGCCCGCCTCCTCGATGTGCTCCATGATCCCGCCCAAGTAGAGATCGGTGCCGTCGTAGAGGGCGTCGACGTCGATCTCGACTGCGTCGTCGAGGAAACGGTCCACCAGCACGGGGTGGGCCGGTGAGACCTGGGTAGCTCGCTCGATGTAGGCCGACAGCGTGGACTCGTCGTAGACGATCTCCATGCCACGGCCACCGAGAACGTAAGACGGCCGTACCAGCACGGGGTAGCCGATATCGTCGGCGATTCGCTTCGCCTCGGCAAAGGAACGGGCCAATCCGTGCTTAGGTGCGGGCAGGTTGGCCTCCGCGAGGACCTGGCCAAAGGCGCCCCGCTCCTCGGCGAGGTGGATCGCCTCGGGGCTAGTGCCGACGATCCGAACCCCGGCGTCCTTGAGCGGCTGTGCGAGCCGGAGCGGCGTTTGTCCACCTAGCTGGACGATAACCCCGGCTACCGGTCCGGCCGCCTGCTCGGCATGTACCACCTCGAGCACGTCCTCCAGCGTTAGCGGCTCAAAGTACAAACGGTCGGCGGTGTCGTAGTCGGTGGAGACGGTCTCCGGGTTGCAGTTCACCATGATCGTCTCGTAGCCGGCTCCCTGGTTATCTGGGGAACTCGACAGCGACATGGCTGCGTGTACGCAGGAGTAGTCGAACTCGATGCCCTGACCGATCCGGTTCGGTCCACTGCCCAAGATCAACACCGCTGGCCGCTGGCGGGGCGCCACCTCGGTTTCCAAGTCGTAGGAACTGTAGTGGTACGGGGTACGGGCGGCGAATTCGGCAGCGCAGGTGTCCACGGTCTTGTAAACCGGGCGGATTCCCAAGGCCCAGCGAACCCCACGTACCACATCCTCGCTGAGGTGCCGCAAGCC
>JBKPAB010000143.1:0-14183 GCA_046726195.1 Actinomycetota bacterium | reverse complement strand
GTCTCCACCATGCATTGCATGACCGTGTCGCTCGGCCTCCGTGGTGATGGCCTCGGCACGGTGTGGGGCGAGCAACTCGCGACGCGGATGCTCCGCGAGGCCGGGTTCACCAATGTCGCGATCCACACGGTCGAGGGCGACGTATTCAACAACTACTACGTCGCGCGCGCCGACTGAGGTAGTGGGTTAGTCAATTGACCGATGATTCCGGCCCACCTCAAGAGTCAAAATACGAGAACGGAGGTCGGGATGTGAGATGAAGGTCTCGATTGGGCGGATGGTCGCCAACCTCGCGGCCCGGGGGCGGGCGCTCGGGAACCGTTTCGCGTGGTGGAGCCGATGGTTCCCGCCCGCAGCGACTGTGGATGCTGAGCGCTTCCGGGGGCCCGATGACTTCGCTCCCGATCATTGGAGAGCGTTCCCGCGGCCATGGCCAGGCAATGCTGTGGAGCCGGAGGCGCTCAAGGCCGCTCTAGCGAGGCTGCCCGATCCGTGGCGCCGGGTCGTGATCTTGCGGGATGTCGACGGCCGTCCGCCGGCCGAGGTGTCGGCTGCGACTGGGCTCACCGCGGAGCAGCAGCGAGACGTGCTCAACCGGGCGCGGGAGCTGATTCGGGAGGAACTAGGCCACGGACTCGAGCCAGACCGGCGCGGATCATGATCACCAAGACGGTCCGGACCCCTCGTACGCTGGCCCGGCGGCTGCTGCCACTGCAGATCGGGGTGGCGTTGCAAGGGCTGATCTTGTGGGTTCCCATCGAGAAGTTGTTCATGACCCAGATCGGCTTCGACGCTGCGTCGGTTGGTGTGATGGCCGCCGCGTACGCCGCGGTCGTGCCGTTTCTGGAAGTGCCATCGGGGATTCTGGCGGATCGCTGGAGCCGCAGCTGGATAATGATCTTGGGCTGCGTCGCGCTGATGATCAGCTCCTTGATCGGCGGCTTGAGCCACAGCGTGATCGCGTACGTGATTGCGGCGCTGGTCCTTGGGATTTACTTCGCGTTCAGCTCAGGAACCGTGGACAGCGTTGTCTACGACACTGTGTTAGAGGAGACAGGCTCGAATGAGCTGTACGAAAGGTGGATTGGCCGAATACGTGCGGTTGAGAGTGCCGGATTCGTGCTCAGCTCGCTGGCCGGCGGCTTGCTCGCCCAGTACACCTCAACACGTTTCACCTACTTCGCCACAATCCCACTCATTGGGCTCGCGATCATCGGATTTCTGCGTTTCAAGGAGCCGCACTTGCACCAGGCCGCCGAGCGGGTGAGCTTGCGCAGCCACGTGGCGCTGACGTTCCGAACCATGATCACTTCGCGGGCCGTGGTCGGTGTCTTGTTGCTGGTGGCCACGGCCGGGCTGCTCTCCCAGGCCGTGTTCGAGTTTGGGCCGCTCTGGCTGGTTGCCCTGGCAGCGCCGGCGGTGCTCTACGGCCCGTACTGGGCGGTGCTGGTCTCCACACTCGGCATAGGCGGGCTGCTGGCCGGCAAGCTAGGAGTGGAGCGGCGACTGATTCTGGCGATGTTGATCATCCTCTCGCTGGCCACGGCACTCTTGCTGACCTGGACCCGCTCGCTCGCGGTCCTGGTGGCTGCTCAAGTGGTGCTCGCACTGGTCTTGGCGATCGTCGCCATCCATGCCAGCCGGCTGCTGCACGATGCTGTGCCGTCCTCCATCAGGGCCGGCGTATCTTCGGGCGCCGGGACGATGACGTGGATACTGTTCCTGCCTTTTTCACTGGCGTTTGGTTGGACAGCGCGGGAGAACGGCGTTCACTGGTCCGGATTCATGCTGGCCGGTGCAGTCCTGATCGTAGCCGTGCTGCTCGTTCTCAGCGTCCGGGCAAGCCGCGGTGTGGCGCCGGTCGCGGTGGCTGTGACCGCCAAGGAGGAGGCGGTGGAAGTGACACAGCGTGAGAGAGAACTTGCGTGCAAGCAACTCGTCGAGCTGGTGGCCGATTATCTCGACGATGCGCTCTCGCCGGAGCTGAGGGCAAAGTTCGAGGAGCACATTTCCGGCTGCGACGGATGCACCACGTACCTGAGTCAAACCCAGCGGATTATCGCCGGGCTCCGAGACCTTTCCCCCTTGCCAGACAATCTCGAGGTTCCGCAGCAGACCCAAAGGACGTGATGCAGGTGATCTTGCGCTACTGGAGAGGCTGGACGACCCGCAAGAATGCCGACTCGTATACCAAGATCGTCAGCGAGCAGGTGCTACCTGGAATCGCGGCACGCCGACTTCGCGGCTACCACGGCACATACCTGCTTCGGCGTGATCTTGGCGATGAGGTCGAGTTTGCAACCGTGATGATCTTCGAATCGCTTGACGACGTACGGGCCTTCGCCGGCGACGATTACGAAACGGCATACGTGCCGCCTGCTGCGCGCGCCGTGCTCGCCCGCTTCGATGGGAAGAGCGCCCATTACACGACGCTGCTTACGCCCGATCAGACACGCTGATTGGGCAGCCGGTCGCAACACCCGCCTGACTTCGCGTTAGCTACATGCACTTCGCGGTAATTCCAACTACCGCGAAGTGCATCTAACTAACGCGAAGTGAAAAACTCTTGGGGGAAGGTGGGCCGATGAGGATGATTGCGCACGATGCATTGGTGCTGATCGAGCCCGGCCAGGCGCGAGTGGCGTGACGAGTAATGGATACCGCTGATCTTGGCCGAGTCATCACTGCAGGGGAAACAATGGCGCTGCTGGTGCCGCCCAACCCTGGTCGGCTGCGCCACGCCGCAAGCCTGTCGCTGTCCATCGGCGGTGCTGAGAGCAATGTGGCGATCGGCCTGGCCCGCCTGGGGATTCCCGCGAGCTGGATCAGCGTGCTCGGCGACGACGAACTGGGCGAGCTGGTGCTGCACCGGCTGCGAGCCGAGGGCGTCGACACGAGTTCGGTAAAGCGAACCTCGGAGCGACCAACTGGCCTTTATCTTCGCGAAGAGGTTGCCGGACGCTTGCGGGTGTATTACTACCGCAGCGGTTCAGCCGCCGCCACGCTGGCGCCCGGTGCTTTCGACCTCGACATCCTGAAGGGCGCAGCTGTTTTCCACCTGACGGGAATCACGGGGGCGCTGTCACCAGAGTGCGCCGAGTTTTTGCCGTGGGCCGCGAATGCCGCGCGCGATGCCGGGGTTCGGGTGAGCTACGACGTGAACTACCGCAGTCGGCTGTGGGCGCCGACGACGGCCCGGGCCGCCACAGAAGCGCTGCTGCCGCTCGTCGACCTCTTGTTCGTTGGCGATGAAGAGGCGGCGGCGCTGTGGAGTTGGGAGGCTGATGCTGCCCTCACGCACCTTTCAAGGTCGGGCCCGAACGAGGTCGTACTCAAACTGGGCGCACGAGGCTGCGCTGCGATGGTCGACGGCGAACGCCTCACCTCCCCGGGCTTCCCGGCCCGACAACTCGATCCCATCGGCGCGGGCGACGCCTTCGCTGCGGGCTACCTGGCCGCCACTTTCTGGGGCTGGGCACCGGAGAAGCGGTTGCGCACCGCCAACGCCATGGGCGCCTTCTGCGTACAGAACCTCGGCGACTATGAGGGGTTGCCAAGCCGCCGGGAACTCGCTGCCTTTCTCGAACAAACTCCAGATCTGGGGAGATGATCATGCCCGCCGAACATCCAGTCGCCCTTCTCGAAGGCGTTTACGTCGCCACAGTCACGCCGTTCCGTGACGATGATCATTTTTCGATCGACATCGATGCCTACCTTGGCCACGTCAGGTGGCTGGCCCGTCATGGGGTCACAGGCATCGTCCCCTTCGGCACCAATGGCGAAGGTCCTTCGATCGCCGCCCGCGAAAAACGGCCGGTGTTCGAGGCACTGGCGCCCATGGCAGAGAACTTAGAGATCATCGCGACGGTTGCCGAGGCAAACCTGCCGGACACTCTTGATCAGCTCGCCTTTCTCAACGACCTGAAGGTACGAGCAGTGATGGTCATGCCGCCGTACTACTTCAAACCCGTCGCAAGCGAAGGCTTGAAGATCTTCTGCGAGCGGGTGCTGGCGGCCACTCGTCACCCCGTCGTCCTCTATCACATCCCCAAGTACGCCATACCCATCCCAACCGATCTCGTGATCTCCCTTCCGGTGTGGGGTGTCAAGGACTCCGGCGGGGAAGCCGGCTACGCGAAGACGCTCCGGATTGCTCGCAAGGGAGTACTCCTCGGCACCGAAGACGACTTACCTGGTCGGCTGCCGACCGCGGACGGCTCGATATCGGGCTTAGCCAATATCGTTCCCGAGCACGTTGTGGCCCTCTACTCGCACATACGCGGCGGACGCACCAGGCGAGCCGCAAGCCTATCGGCTCACCTGCTGCGAGTGCGTGCGATGACCAAGGAGTACGCATCACCGGGCGTACTGAAACGCGTGGCCGAGCAACGACATGGCCATCCAATGGGGACCGTACGACCCCCGCTCGTCCCGGTCCCACCGTCTTTTGATGCCAAGACAGCGGCCGCCATGGCGGTAGCCGGCCCGGAGAGCTAGCCGCAGCGGACCGCCCATGCCATGAAAGTGCTGGTAACTGACTCTGACTACCCCTCGCTGGACATCGAGGCAGCTGTCTTGGCCGCCGCAGGCCATCAGCTCCTGACCGCCTCCTGCAAGGCACCCGAGGACGTGATCGAAGCAGCAGCTGGAGTCGATGCGTTGCTCGTGCAGTACGCACCGATCACCGGAGCCGTGTTTAAGGCGCTGCCGCAGCTGCGGCTGGTGACCCGGTACGGCGTCGGCGTAGATGTCGTGGACCTGGAGGCAGCAGGTGGCCACGGCGTGTGGGTGTGCAATGTGCCGGACTACGGCACAGCCGAGGTCGCGCTGCATGCCGTTGCGATGCTGTTTGCGCTGCTTCGCGGCCTTGTGGGGCATGACCGTGAGGTGCGTGCCGGGCATTGGAACTATCAGCTCGGCGGAGAGTTGCGCCGACCGGGCTCCTTGACGCTTGGCGTTGTTGGACTAGGCCGCATTGGGCGGATGGCGGCGGAGCGCGCGGCCCCCTGGTTTGGCGCAGCTGTCGGGTGCGACCCATACCTGCCGGACTCCGAATGGCCCGAGGGGCTCGAGCGGCTCGACCTGCAGGATCTGTTCGCCAGCAGTTCGGCCATTACGCTGCATCTGCCTTTGACAGAAGCGACCCGCGGACTCGTAGGGACCGACCTGCTCGAGCGATTGCCCACGGGGTCGTACCTGGTCAACACCGCCCGCGGTGGGCTCGTTGATCTCGACGCACTTCTCGAGGCGCTGGAGAGCAGGCGGCTCGCGGGGGTTGCCCTCGACGTTTTCCCTCAGGAACCACCACCGAGGGAACATCGGCTGCTTAGCCATCCCCGTGCATTGATCACTCCACACGTGGCCTGGTACTCCACCGACTCCGAAGTCGAGCTACGGCGCAAGGCCGCTCAGAACATCGTTGATTGGGCACGAACCGGGCGGCCGACGTACCCGGTGGTCGAGGGCCGCTGACGTGAGGGTGGGTGTTATCGGCGGAGGAGTCATCGGAGTCTCCAGTGCTTACCATCTGGCGCGCGGCGGCGCCAAGGTGTACCTGGTGACCGAGGGACCGCTCGCCAACGGTGCTTCCGGCCGATCTTTGTCCTGGATCAACTCGGCTGGCATCCGCTCCGAGCACTATCACCAGTTCCGCATGATCGCTATCGATCGCTACCGAACGCTCTTCGCCCGCCAGCCGACGGTCGGCTGGCTGCGATTCGACGGCGGCCTGAGGTGGCTGGCGCCAGGGCGAGTTCACACGCTTGGCGAAATCCATGCTCATGAGGTGGCACACGGTTACGACAGCCAGTTGCTTACTCCTGATCAAGTCGCGGCACGGATGCCAGGCGTCAACGCGGCAGCCATTCCCGCGTCAGGCGCGATCTGGAACCCTGGTGAAGGCTGGGTCGATCTGCCGTCCTTGATCAACTACATGGCCCAGGAGCTGATCAAACTGGGTGGCGAGTTGATCACCAACGCAGGGGAAGTCTCTCTCGAGGCGAGTGCCGGTCGCGTGACCGCGGTCAGCACGGAGGGCCGCGGTGACATCGGGGTGGACGCCGCTCTGCTAGCCACCGGCTCGAACGTGCCCCAGATGGTTGCGCGGCTCGGCATCACGATCCCCGATGCCACGACAACCGCGCTGTCGATCAAGACCCAGCCTTTGCAAAGCCAACTGCGAGTTGTGCTGAACACACCGCGAGCCTCGCTGCGACCGACTCCGGACGGCGCCCTGGCCGTTGACTCCGACTGGACCCAGCCGTTCATCGCCATGCAGGCGGACGGTACTTATCAAGTTCCCGCCGAAACGATCAAGGAGTTGCTCGCGGAGGCATCACAGCTGCTTGCCGGTACGCCGCAGCTCACCGCGGCTACCTGCCGCGTCGGTCCCAAACCGATTCCCGGTGACGGCGAACCGGTGCTCGGCGCACTCGGCGAGATCACTGGGCTCTATGTCGCCTTTACCCACAGCGGCGCCACGCTGGCACTGATCATCGGTGAGCTGCTCGCGTACGAGATGATCACTGGTCAGCGGCACCCCTTGCTCGCGCCCTTCACGGTCCATCGATTCACTACCTGATCATCCGCCACCCAGAGGAGGGACTCCAATGGCCGCCGCAAACTTCTCGCTGGAAAGTGACGTAGCGCTGGTGACCGGAGCGGCGAGCGGCATAGGGAAAGCCATCGCCGAGGCGATTGCCGCCAGCGGGGCTCCCGTGGGTCTGGTCGACCTGACCGAGCAAGCCAGCGAGACGACTGCAGACGCCATTGCCGACGCCGGTGGTCGCGCCATCCCCATCGCCGCCGACGTCACTCACCTCCCTCAGTTGCGAGCCGCAGTCGAACGAACCGAAGCGGCGTTCGGGCCCTTGACGGTTGCGGTGAACTCGGCAGGAATCGCCAACGCCGCACCGGCCGAGACCATGCCGGTGGAACAGTGGCAGCGGGTCTACGACGTCGACGTCACGGGCGTGTTCTTGACCTGCCAAGCCGAAGCTGAAGTGATGCTGCGCCATGGCCGCGGCTCGATCGTCAACATCAGCTCGATGTCGGGGACGATCGTCAATCGAGGACTGCAGCAGGTGCACTACAACAGCGCCAAAGCTGCGGTCAGCCATCTCACGCGTTCGCTCGCCATGGAATGGGTCGGTCGCGGCGTGCGGGTGAACGCCGTCAGCCCCGGCTACACCGCAACTCCGATGAACACGCGACCCGAGATGGTCGACCTCGTGGAAAAGTTCTCCCAAGAGATTCCGATGGGGCGGTACGCCGAGCCGGAGGAGATCGCCGCTCCCGTGGTGTTTCTGCTGTCGCCGGCCGCGAGCTACTGCACCGGAGTTGACCTGCTGGTCGACGGCGGCTTCTGCTGCTGGTAGAGCTTCAGCAACGCGAGAGAGCAAGTGATCAGGACCGATGCCGGCTCGCTGCGAAATATAGCAGTGGATGCTATGATCCACGTATGACCGACCGGGGAGAACTCCTCCGCCGGGTGATGCTCGAAACGGGCACCACCCAGTCACAGCTGTCCCGCATGAGCGGGGTACATCAGCCGAGCCTCAGCCAGTTCGTGTCGGGAAAAGTCGAGCTGAGCGACGACCAGCTCGACCGCCTGCTTTCATGCATGGGCTACCGGCTCGAGGTCCTTCGGCGTCCGGTCCTGCCTGAGCTCACGCGCTCGGAGCGGCGCTCGTGGATGCTCCATCGACGGCTGTCCAGCTTCCTCACGCGGAGCACGTTGGAGGGCTGGCTCCCGAAGATCGAACGAAATCTCAAGCGGCAGCGCGATGGTGTTCGGGGTGAGCCGCACCAAAGGAACGTAGAGCGATGGGAGTCACTGGTCCGGCAGCGCGACGTGCTCGGCATGCACCGCGTCATGACCGGTCTGGATCGCGACTCGATCGAGATGCGTGAGGTCTCCCCATTCTCTGGGTTGCTCCCGGAGAGCGACTGCCTCGGCGTGCTCAACGAGCTCAAACGAGCGGGCTGGTGCGGCGCTACCAGCTGAATCATGCCATCCGGAGGGCGTGCTACGTCCTAGAACGCATGCAGCTCCGCCTCGCCTCCAGCACATCCCCGGTCAACGATCGGAAGGGGCCCTGCGTGACCACTGTCTGTGGTCGCCGCCATACTCGGCGGGGTGACCACACCGAGCGATGCAGCTGCTAAAGCCCTCAACAACGAGCTCACGGGACTTCTCGTCGAAGCCGGCAGCCGCTTCGGTTCGAGTCGTCCGGGAGTATCGGGTCCCGGGAGGACGGGTGGACGTGGTTTGGACGTGGTCTCCGCGGGAAGCCTTCCCGGGATTGAAGCGGCCAGTTCCAGTTGTCGGGTTCGAGATCGAGTCGAGCTGGCGCACGCGGAAACACGTCAAAGGTGACCTGCTGAACCTTCAGGATGCTGGCGTAGGGCTTGGGGTGATTGTGCTTGCCGGCACTGAGATCAAGGATGACGCCCTTCGCCGGTTCGCCGAGTTGTTGGTCGACCGGCCTGGACCGGCGGTGCTCATCTGGACTGCTGATGATGTTCGAGCCCTTGTCTAGCAGCGCAGTTAGGTGGCGATTCTGGCGCGCGTTCGGACTATGGACGCAGTTGGGTCCTCACGCGAGGCCACCGCGCCGGTCTCGACCGGTCGTAGTCGTCAGGGTCACCTGTCGGCCGGGGGCGGCTTCTGCTGCTGGTAGCTCACGCTGCATGAGGGGCCGGAGCCCTCAAAACTGACACTCGTTCCCCGCGCGAAGGGTCTAGACGGCGTGTCGGGGAAACTGGCGTCAGATTCTGAGGGAACCGCCCTTACCTGCTGAAGCGGTTAGGCTCCAAGCGGAGTCCGGGAGGTGGTGTCGTGACTACGTCTGCCGTAGTGGATAACGCGGTCTATGTCGATGGTCGACGCGTGGAGCCCGAGTCGTTGGAGAGCACGTACGAGCTGGTGCGGGCCAGTCAGGGGATGGGGTGGATCGGGCTATATCGGCCCGGCAAGGCTGAAATCTCCTCGATCGCGCACGCGTTCGGTCTGCATGAGCTGGCGGTCGAAGACGCTCTGGAGGCCCACCAGCGGCCGAAGCTGGAACGCTACGGCGACACGCTGTTCGTAGTGCTGCGGCCGGCGCGCTACGTCGACTCGACCGAAGAAGTCGAGATCGGCGAGCTGCACATCTTCATGGGCATCGATTTTGTGGTCAGCATCCGGCACAGCGAGGCACCGGATCTGCGTCCTGTGCGTCGGCGGCTGGAGCAGCGACCCGAACTCTTGCGACGGGGTCCGGAAGCGGTGCTGTACGCGATATTGGACCGGGTGGTTGATGACTATGGGCCGGTGCTGGCTGGGCTGGCCAAAGACATCGACGAGATCGAAACGGAGGTGTTCGGTGGCGACGCTGAGGTGTCGCGGCGGATCTACCAGCTCAGTCGCGAGGTGATCGAGTTCCAACGCGCTTGCAGGCCACTTGAGCAGATGCTTCAGGCGTTGATCGCTGGGTTTGACAAGTACCACGTCGATGTCGAGCTGCAACGGCTGCTGCGCGATGTCCACGACCATGCCATCCGAGTGGCGGAGCGGGTGGACGCGTACCGGCAATTGCTGGAAAACATCCTCACGGTGAACGCCGCTCTCGTTGGGCAGCGGCAGAATGAGGAGACCAAACGTCTCACCGAAGCCAGTTTGGCGCAAAGCGAGGAGGTCAAGAAGGTATCGGCCTGGGCCGCCATCCTGTTCGCTCCTACAGTGATCGGCACGGTCTACGGCATGAACTTCGTCCACATGCCAGAGCTGAACTGGATGCTGGGCTACCCTTTCGCGCTCGGCTTGATGCTCATGGTGGCGGTCATCCTGTACATCGTGTTCAAACTCCGCCGCTGGCTATGACTCGAACCCTCAGACGGGCGCCGCGATCGTCACGATGTTGGATCGCCACGCTTGGCCGTCCCAATCGTCGCAGGTGATGATTACCAGCCGGCCAGCACCAGTTTGGGAGAAGATCTCCTCGGCATTGCGAGCGACTTCCTCCTTCGTCAGCACGTTGATCGACTTCACGCTGTAGGTCAAGGTGGAGTTCGATCGTTCGACCTCGATGGTGTCGCCGCTACTCAAGTCTCCGATGTTGTCGAAAACGCCGCCGTTTCTGTTGCGCACGGTGTGTCCCACCAGCACCGCCGATCCTTGCGGTTCGCCAGGAGCGGCGCCTTGGCTCCACCAGCCGACAACGCTGGGATCTCGTGGGGGATTGAGCACCCGATCCTCATTGCTCTGGATGGGCACCACTGGGGCGTCCACACCGATTCGCGGGATCCGCACAGTGTAGGTGTACGGCCCCTCGATGCGCTCAGTCTGACTCGTTGTCGGCTCTGGGGGCGCCTCGGTCACCTTCGGCGACGCCGTGCTCACGGAGTCCGGCGATGCAGTCACCGCCGACGTCGGCGCGGGTGTGGACCCGGGCGGGGTGACATCGTCGTTGTCGGAGCCGCAGGCGCCCATGACGGCCACGAGGGCCAGCCCGGCAATGAACCGGGCCAGCCCTCGTGTTGCCCGGCTAGCCGGGCGGGACGTCACATCAGGAGTCATGCAGGAAGCGGCGCCGCGCGACTGCCGCGGTTCCGGCCACCGCACCGCTGGCGACCAGTGCTATACCGACGAGCCCGAGCGCGGAACCTCCGCCGCCGCCGGCGGCATCGGCACCTGCGGGCACCTCAGTGGGCACCGGCGCTGGCGTCTCAACTGAGGGCGAAGGCTTCGGCGACTCAGAAGGCTTCTCAGAAGGCGTCTCGGTAGGCGTCGGCGACGGCGACGGCGCGCACGTCACCCAGAACACCTTGTACTTGCTGAAGGCGGTGCTGTGGGTACC
Organism: Actinomycetota bacterium; assembly: GCA_046726195.1. Lineage (GTDB taxonomy): Bacteria > Actinomycetota > Actinomycetes > Propionibacteriales > Propionibacteriaceae > Microlunatus. Next base: position 3,345 of record JBKPAB010000143.1, on the reverse strand, counting down.
CTTCGGAACCTCGACGGTCAGCTTAATGTGAAAACCCTGATTGTCGTGCGGATCGCCCAGCTGGCCTACCAATGACGACAGGTCGTACTCCTTTTGTCCAACAAGATCGTTGCCGCCGCCGGTCGTCTCCTCCAACGCCACGGGGTCCTTATTGATCAGTACGGTGCCGTGGCCAGTTGGCGACTGGCCTTCGAACGTCACCTCAGCCTCGAGGCCGTCGTCGAAGCTAAAGAACTCGATGTCAAAGATGCAGTCCACGTGCGGATCGTTGGCCGGGGGCGGAGCTGCCAAGTCCACCTCATCAACCTTCACCGTCCCGTCATTGCCTTGCGCGAAGGCCGCGGGAGCCGCGAAACCGCCGAGTGCGAGGCATCCAGCGAGGGCTACCGCCCCGCCAGCCCGGCGTGCCAGTCGAGCAATATGCATGAATTCCCCCGAGAGTCTCCGGTCAAAGGCCACCCTTTTGGCCTTTGATACAGCAGGAACGTAACAGCCCGAGGACCGGCACGAGGCTTACGTGGAAAAGTGTCGCCCCTTCGCAAACGACAGTTATCTTTCTGTAACCAGGCCGTTGCTGCCATCAACCTGTGGGCCTGCGTTGTTATCGATTGTTACCTTGTCACCGGCCCGGCAGCGTCAGCCCGTTGTCCAAGGCCGGAGCTTCTCGGGGTTCCGTACTGCCCAGATGTGCTTGATCAGGTCGTCGGCGATATCGAACGCCATCACCATCACGGTCACGCCGTCTTGCTGAGCCACCAGACCGGGCTGACCGTTCACCGTACGCTCCAGAAGCGTCAGCTCAGGTACTCTGCCGACGGCATCGATGGCATAGCGCGCGATCTGCTCGCCGCCTTGGATCGGGAGGAGCACGGCGCTGACGAGCCCGCCGCCGTCGGCGATCGCCGTGGCGTCGGGGTCGAGGAGACCGATGAGCGCGTCGATGTCCTTGGCTACCCATGCCTGTTTGAATTTCCTGACAATGTCGGCTTGCTGGGCTGTCGGAGTCGCCGGAGCTTGTGACTCACGAATGCGACGGCGGGCTGACGTGGCCAGCTGGCGGCATGCCGCCGGCGTACGGCCGACGATCTCTGCTACTTCGGCGAAGGGGTAGCGGAAGACATCGTGGAGGATGAATGCGACACGCTCGGCCGGGGTCATTGATTCGAGCACGACCAGGAACGCCATGTTGATCGACTCGTCGAGGGTGACTCGGTCTGCGGGGTCGATCGTTGTGCCGCCCGGCCGCCCGCTGGTCCACTCCGTACGATCGGGCAGCGGCTCCGGAATCCATTCGCCGACATAACGCTCCCGCCGGGCTCGTGCAGAGCCGAGCAGGTCGAGGCAAATGCGACTGGCGACCTTAGTCAGCCAGGCGCCGGGCGACTCGATGGCTGCCTGCTGCTGCGGGGACATGGCGTACCAGCGGGCGTACGTCTCTTGCACGACATCCTCGGCATCGGCCAGGGAGCCGAGTAGTCGGTACGCGAGATTGATCAGCTGACGCCGTTCGCTGATGATCGAGCTCAGGGTCGGATCTCGGCGGGCATCTCCTGGCTCGGAGTGCGTGGTCACGTGTGGACAACTCCCTTGGATCTCATCTGTCCTCACCGGTTCGACGAGACACCGCAGCGAATTGTGAGGTTGGAGCGTCGCCTCACATTCTGAGGGGCCGTCTCGTCGTACTGGTTAGAACACCATCCCGAGCCCTTCCATGATTTGGAGGAACCAATGACTACTACATCCACCGCTGAAACGGGCGGGCTCGCCAGCGCTGCCCGGAGTCGCTCGCTGCTCCGGGCATCGGCTGTTGGGGCGGTCGCCGCCACTCTTATTAACGCCGCGTTGTGGACCGGCGGGCGTGCCGCGGACATGACCTTCGCGGTCTCGAGTGCTTTCATGACCCAGATCGGCATCGTCTCGATTGTCCTCACCACGCCGATCGCGTTCGCGGTCGGCTCGGGCCTGCTCGCCCTGGCCGCTCGGCGCTCACGCCGGTGGGTGCGTGCGGTCCTCATCGCAGCCGCCGTATTCGCCGTGGTCTCCGCAGGCGCTCCCCTGTATGCCGCGCAGGACACCGCGACCGGCGTGCTGCTGGCGACGATGCACCTGGTGACGGGTGGCGTGTTCTTGATCACCGCGTGGAGGGTGATGCCACGAGTCTCCTAGCCCAGCTCGACCCCCTCAGATCCTCCGCCGTGATGGCTACTCGGCGTAGGGCTGGTCCTTTCCCTGGGCGCTGTAGCCAATGTTCCAGATGTAGCCGTCCGGATCCGCGAACGCACCGCCGTACCCACCCCATTGCAGGGTGGCGGCGGGCTTAAGGATCGTGGCACCGGCCTTCTCGGCGTCAGCGAGGATCTCGTCGACCCGCGCCTCGCTGCGCACTACATAGCCGAGAACCATCCCGCGAAAGCCGCTACCCTGCGGGCTCGTGCCCACTTGATCGGCCAGGCCGTCGCGGTCGTAGAAACCGACGAGCGACCCGCCGTACGGCTCGAAGAACACCGAGACGCCGTAATCCCGCTGGATCTCCCAGCCGAGGCCCTCCATGTAGAACCGCTTGGACCGGTCCATGTCCTCGACACCGAGAAGGATCGAACTGACGTGAGCCCTCATGCCCTGACTCCTTTGTGCTTGGTGGTGATGACCGTCACGCTACGTCCGGCTCGGTGGCCAGTGCTTCTCGATTCCTGATCGGTTTGGCTACCCGTTTTCGCCACGTCTGGCTACGCGAACAGCCCTGCAATCGCACCAAAGAGGCCCATGGCGAGTAGGAAGACAATGATGCCGATGACGACGACGGCGATCAAAAGGAAGATCAGGAACCAAAAGCAGCCGCTGTGACCCTGTCGTACTACCACCACCTGCGGTGGTGGTGGACTTGTTTGGCCCATAGCGGATTCATCATATTGATGGAGGACGCTCAGTGAGACGACTGGGTGGTGCCTCAGCTCGGTCAAGTCGGGCGCCGCTGCATCGCTGCAGCCGCAGCGACCAGGTCGCCGTTGCCCTGAGCTTGCCAGCCGTCGGGCAGGACGGGGGTGTCCTCAAGTCCGGTCCTGATGCCGTGGCCGCGGGCGATAGCACGCTGGTTGACCGCCCACGAGGCGATGCCGTCGCCGTGGTGCACTTGTTCGAGGGCTATGCCAGCTTCGAGAAGTGTGTTCTCGATGGCCTCGGCATGCGCGACTGCATCTGACGGTTTCGCATCGAGCGGCTCCACCATGGCCCGGACACAGCGGCCTGCGATACCCGCAGCGACAAACTGGCGAGCGTCGCCGAGGCTGAGCAGGCCAGCTTCGATGCCCACACCACGCGAGACGAGGAGCTCGCACAACTCGAGGA
>JBKPAB010000142.1:0-4586 GCA_046726195.1 Actinomycetota bacterium | reverse complement strand
GGCCGTAGGCATCCACTATCCCGCACGCAACGTGATCCAATCTCGTGTTTGAGCGATCGCGTATTACTTCCGTTACCTTCGTGATGAGGAGGTGTTTGTCTGGCAGCGGCGGCGTTCTGCCAGGCGTGGTCGGCGGGAGTGACCTCCACACGGACCGGTCCGATTGCGAAGTGCTCGCCGATGTTGTGACCGTACGCCGGGAAGCCTTCCTGTTTCATCAGCGAAGCCACGTACTGCGTTGAGTGGTACTCACCGGTTGCTTGCGCCAGATCTCGACAGGTCGGGACACTGTAGTGGTCGTTGTCGCTGTGCGTGACCAGCACCGCGTCCAACTTCGGCACGTCGGCGGCGGCGATCGGGAACTCGATCATCACCGGCATGTCGAAACCGCCCAGCAGGCGATCGACCATCAGTGTCGTGCCGCGACTGTTGATCAAGAACCCGGCCATGCCCAGCCACCGCAAACGGTCCCGTCGCCGGCCTCGAAAGCTTCCGCGCCGAACGGCTGTGTCTTAGGAGCTCGGGCTTGCCGTTGGATGGCTGGACCTTATCGCGACGGCAAGGCAGTGACTACCACGAGACAATCCGAGCCCGCCGCGGAGACTGCGCACCGCGAGTGCTACCTCAGCCCGGGCGAGCTCTCAGCTTCACCGCTCGCGCCGTTCGGCATCCGTTTTCAGGCTCTGGCTGGGGTGGTGATCGTCGGCTCGGGTCGTGGGGCGGCCGGCGCGCAGTGGCTGTTCGTGACGAGCGAACGCCGTGACGATCATGCCGGTAGTTCAGACGGCGAGCACCCCGCCGATGCTGCGTCGTGACAGCCGAGGTTATCTGTCCGAGATGACCGCTGGCCGGGGGGAACTGCTCTTATGGATTTGAACGGTGTTACTCCGGGGGTCAGGGAGTTATCCCCAGGAAGCGCCGAGGCCTAGACAACTCCCTCAAGCGGCTGAATGGTACGTAGGGATAGTAGGGATAGTGATGATGATCATCGGAAGACTCGGTGATGGAGAAGACGACAAGAGCGACACCCAACACGGCTCCGGCGGAAGGAGCGGCAACGCCTCCGCCGAGACTGCGCACTGCGAGTGCTACCCCGGCGCTGGCGAGGCTGCTGCATGCCTGAATGTCTTGGTTGGGCTTGATCGGCTGTAGGTCGAAATTCAGCACGAGAGGAGGGTGTGCGAGTGTGGCTCAGAAGTTAGTTAGCCCGGACGTTCCGCGGCGCGTCTTGTACCGAGTGGAGGAGGCGGTCATGCTGCTGGGCCTTAGCCGTAGCCAGCTGTACGAACTCATCAGATCCGGCAGGCTGCAGACTGTGACAGAAGGACGGGTTCGGCTCATACCAGCCGCGGCCATCGACGCCTACGTGTCGCTGTTGACGAGCGAGGCTCAGGCAGAGCCCCGGTGGCGACGCGGCGTAACCCAGGCGAGGGCGGCCTGCACTGGGAAGAGTCTCGGCAGCGCTGGTTCGCGACGGTCTATATCGGCTATTCACCCAGTGGAAAACGCCGGAAGATCAAGGTCAGCACTCGCACCAAAACGGAAGCCAAGGCGAAGCTCCGGCAGCTGATCCGCGACCGTGACGACAGGCACGTGCTCGGTGGTCAGACCTACACCGTGCGAGACGCCGTCGAATCATGGCTCGCGCATGGCCTCACCGGACGCCAGGAGTCGACGGTCGTCAATCGGACTATCCTCGCCCGTACGCATGTAATCCCGGCGCTCGGGGCACGGAAGCTGGCGCAGCTCTCGGCCGAAGAAGTTGATCAGTGGCTGGCCACGAAAGCCGAGACCCTGAGTACCGACACCCTGCACCGCCTCCTGTTGATCTTGCGCCAGTCCATCCGTCGTGCGCAGGCGCGCGACCTGATAAAGCGCAATGTTGCCCTGCTTTGTGACGTTCCCCGTGGGACGGCTGGGCGCCCGTCGAAGTCGCTCACGCTAGCGCAGGCCGCGGATTTGCAAACAGCCGCGAAGAGGCACCCGACCATGCATGCCTACATCGTGTTGTCGTTGCTCACGGGCGCACGGACAGAGGAGTTGCGGGCGCTCACCTGGAGCCATGTAGACCTCGACGGCGAGCCGCCGAGCGTGCAGTTGTGGCGATCAGTGCGAGAGGGCGGAGACACCAAGACGCGACTGTCGCGGCGCACTCTTGAGCTCCCGAACGATTGCGTAGTCGCGCTTCGAGCGCACAGGCGCTGGCAGACTCAGAGTCGCATGCGAAGCGCGGCACGATGGCCCGACAATGATCTTGTCTTCACGACGCAAATTGGCACCCCTCTCGATGCAGCCAACGTTCGGCGTGCCTTCCGCCAGGTGGCCGAACACGCTGGGCTCCTGGCGGAAGAATGGACACCACGAGAGCTGCGGCACAGTTTCGTCTCGCTGTTGTCGAGCGCGGGGATCCCGATCGAGGACATCGCGCATCTGGTCGGCCACGCGAACACCCGTACGACGGAGAAGGTGTATCGCAAGGAATTGCGCCCGGTGCTAAGACGCGGCGCGAAGGCGATGGATGACCTCTTCAAGGCGCACCAGGAGGCCAGCGAGCCCCCCAATCTGCCCCCCGCGTTCAATGAGAACCAAACAGAGCGCTGAAATGACACCGATGCGCTTCGCGCCTGACCAGGGGAATTAGTGAGTGGAGCTTAGGGGACTCGAACCCCTGACCTCTTCCATGCCATGGAAGCGCGCTACCAACTGCGCCAAAGCCCCTCGAGCGTGGACGGATCGCCCGGCCACAACCTGACCGATCCTACATTCGGGAGCCACCGCCGATCTAGTCGACCGACTTGCGCGGGCCTACTGGATGGGATCCCCCTATAGCCGCTTCAGACTGCCGCCGTCGCCTGAGAAACAGCCGGCTCAGACCGATCATTCCAACGATTCCGAGCAGCGCGAGAAGGGTAACAACCAGCTTGCCAGCACCCAGTGCCGCTACGCCGCTGGAGACAGCTTGTTGCACGGCAGCGGCGGCCTCGATCACCGGATCCTCAGGCGGTGCGCCGCGCAACACTCGAATTTCCCACCACCCGTAATAGCCGACGTACCCGCCGACGATGATCATCAGTATGCCGGCCAGGGCGGGCACATACCGGCCGGCACGACGCATCCGGTTGATGAGCGACGACTTGGCTAAGGCCACGGCCACCGCGGCGGTCCCCACCAAGAGGCCCATGCCGAGTGCGTACGCGATGAACAGTGCCATTCCCTCCAACACCGACGAGGTTCTGAAGCTGGCCACAACCAGGGCGAGGAACGGCGCGATGCTGCAGGTCAGCGAGGCCAGCGCGTACGCGGCGCCAAAAGCTACCACCGAGACCAGGCGGCGGCTGATCTTGGGTCCGCGAGGGCTGAAGCCGAAGGTGGGTAGCGAGCGACCGGCTAGCAGCCAGATACCTCCAGCGACGAGCGCAAAGCCCACCGCAACCGTCACCCACGGGAGGTAGCGCTGAACCGCAGAAGCGATCGGTGAGATCACCAGCCCGAATACGCCAAAGACTGCGACGAAGCCGGCTGTCATCGCTGCCGTGAGATCGAGGGCGCGGCGTACCGCCGCCCAGCGCGAGGAGTTCTCGTCGTCCAACACCAGCAGAGACAGGTAGGCGGGCAGTAGCGCGAAACCGCAGGGGTTGACGGCCGCCAGCATCCCCGCCCCTAGAGCAAGCGCCAGCTCAGCCTCGGTCATCGCACGACGTCGGCCACACGCTCGTCCAACTCATCGCTGCCGCCATAGCCGACCGAGAACACCTTCTTGCCCGAGGCATCCAGCAGGACGAATGAGCTTTGCTCGGTGACACCGAAGTGCTTCCAGATGGCACCGGACTCATCCACCAAGTGTGTGACGTCGGTGGCGTTAGCGCCGAAGGCACGGATGGCTTCGGCGTCATCCAGCGATCCGACTCCTACGACGCCGATGGCCCCTTTGTGATCTTCAGCGATCTTCTGCACCTGGGAAACCTGTCCACGGCAGACCGGGCACCACGGCGCCCAGAACCACAGCAGCACGGGCTTGCCAGCCAGGCTGGATCCCTCGAATCGCTTGCCATCAACGGTGGTACCGGTGAACCGCAGTGTGGCGGGCACCTCGGATGTATTTGGCTTGGGCGTCCGAGCGGGCCCCGACGAATCCGTGACCGGCGGTGTTGCGGTCGGCGAAGCAGCGGCAGCGCTCTCCGACGAAGTCGCGGGCGCTGTAGCGCTTGGCTGATCCGGCGCGCAGGCAGCGAAGACGATGGTCGCCAGTGCCATCGGAATGGCACGCCTGATGAACACGTCCGTTATCTTGCCCTCTGGTACGCGCGACGACCGACCCGGACTCTTACGGAGCGCTGACGTCTGCCGATCGGTCGAGATTAGTAGAGAAAGATCGGCAGCCACCCGGGATTGTGCGCGTGCACGAGGATGCCCCACAGCACGCAGTCGAAGATCAAGTGCACGGCGACGACGTACGGCAAGGACCTAGTGCGGTTGAAGAGGTAGCCCTGCACGAGGGCGAAGATGGTGGTCAAAAATGGTCCCCAAGCCTGATAACCCAACTCCCACAGGAACGATACGAAGATGATCGCCTGCAAGATATTGGC